>JAZRYW010000011.1:0-10951 GCA_045600965.1 Bacteroidales bacterium
GATGGAGATGGCTGATTGCGAAGATATTCCGGACAACCTCAACGATCCCTTGCTGGAGCGATTATTCAAAGCAGCAGACACCGCAAAAATGAAACAGGACACCAAGGAAAGTTACATGAAATCCATCCTCGGGGAGGCCGAATACGAGGCCAATCTGGAGGATTGGAAGGCGGAAGGAATAGAGGAAGGCCGCATAGAAGGGAGAGCAGAAGGCAGAGCAGAAGGCAGAGCAGAAGGCCGCAAAGAAGGCCGCGCAGAAGGCCGGGCAGAAGGGATTGAAAACGTTGCCCGCAAATTAAAAGCAGAAGGAGCAGCAGTTGAATTAATAATGTCTGCTACAGGATTGTCGAGGGCTGATTTGGAAAAGTTATAGACCCCGAACACTACAGCCCGAAGGCGCGGCGGGTGTCGTCCACGGCGTCAAGCTTTTCCCAACCGAAAAATTGCATTCCGTCTTTGACGTAGGGTTTGCGCCCCATATGGCCATAGGCCGCAGTAGGCTCGAAGATGGGATTCTTGAGGCCGAAGCGCCTGACTATCGCGGCTGGGCGCAGGTCGAAGATTTCCCGGACCTTGGCGGCGATGTGGGCGTCGGTGGCTTCGATGGAACGATCATCGCCCGCAGGGTTTACTTTTGCAGTGCCGTAGCTGTCCACAAACACGCTGACGGGTTCCGCAACCCCTATGGCATAAGCCAGCTGCACCAGACATTCATCGCAAACTCCAGCCGCAACCAGATTCTTGGCGATGTGCCGGGCGGCATAGGCCGCGCTGCGGTCAACCTTTGACGAGTCCTTGCCGGAGAATGCACCGCCTCCGTGGGCTCCGCGTCCGCCGTAGGTGTCAACGATTATCTTGCGCCCCGTGAGACCGGTATCGCCGGCGGGACCTCCTATGACGAACTTGCCGGTAGGATTGACCAGCAGTTTGTAACTGCCGTCGAAAAGCCGTGCCGTCTGTTCGGGGAGTGACTTTATCAGCCGGGGGAGAACTATGGTGCGCACGTCGTTTTCTATTCTGGCGTGCATAGCTTCGTCCGTGTCGAATTCGTCGTGCTGTGTGCTCAGGACAATCGTGTGTACCCGCACCGGACAGTGTTTTGCGGAGAATTCCATGGTGAATTGTGATTTTGCATCCGGGCGGAGGTATGGCATCAGTTCCGGCTCGTTGTGTCTGATGTCGGCGAGGACTTGAAGAAGGCGGTGTGAGAGATACAGCGCGAAGGGCATATATTCCTCGGTGTCGCGGCAGGCATAGCCGAACATCATCCCCTGATCTCCGGCTCCCTGTTCGTCTTCGGTTCCACGCACCACGCCGCGGTGGATGTCTGCACTCTGCTCGTGCAGTTCCACGATGATGCGGCAGTTTTCCGCATCGAATCCCAGCGCCGGGTTGTCGTAGCCTATGCGGCGGATGGTGCGGCGGATGACATCCTCCACGTTCACTTTCGTGCCGGGGGCGGCGGAAATTTCACCCGCCACCATCACAAGCCCTGTGGTGCAGAATGTCTCGCAAGCTACCTTGGCGTCAGGGTCCTGACGGAGGTATTCATCAAGTATTGCGTCTGAAATTTGGTCGGCGACCTTGTCGGGATGACCTTCGGAGACAGACTCCGATGTGAACAGATAGTCCATGGTTTTTAGCATTTTTTAGACGAGGTTGCAAGCATACAAATCTTTCCTCGTGAGTTTATTTGATGCAAAGGTAGTAAAATTTTATTAATTAAAAAATTTAAAAACATATTTGCATATATCTCTATTAGCAGTATCTTTGCGGCTTCAAATTCGGCAGGAGGAGGAACGGTGTTGAAAAATATGTTGATAACGTGTTGAAAACTAATTTTTGAGAGCCGTTCGCCAATAGTTAAATTTGTGGCATAAAGAGATGGAATTTTTTTCACTCAAATACTTAACAAAAAACTTATGAAAAAAACAATCAAGATGTTGCTGTCCACAGTGGCGGCAATGCTTATGGTCGTTTCTGCCTACGCGCAGTTCACGACATCTTCAATGACCGGTAGGATCATTGATGAGAAAGGCGAGGCTCTTCCCGGTGCTGCTGTCATCGCCGTTCACACCCCTTCAGGTTCACAGTACTACGGTATCTCCAACACTGAAGGCTACTACACCATCGAGGGTATGCGTCCCGGTGGACCTTACGAGGCTACGGTTTCTCTCGTAGGATGCCAGACACTCAAGGTTACGGACATTACCCTGGCCCTCAGTGAGACACTCAATCAGGATGCAGTCCTCAAGACTGACGCCGAATTGCTCGACGAGGTTGTCGTGGTCGCTTCCGCATCCAAGTTCGCAAACGAGAAGACAGGAGCCTCCACCAATGTCTCCAATCGTGAAATGATGAGCCTCCCGAATTCCGACCGCAGCATTGCAGCCATCACCAAGCTTTCTCCCTATGCAAACGGAATGAGCTTCGCGGGTAGCGACGGCCGTTCAACCAATTTCACCGTTGACGGTGCGAACCTCAACAACAACTTCGGTCTGTCATCTAACCTTCCCGGCGGCGGCACCCCTATCTCCCTCGACGCTCTTGAGGAAATCCAGCTCGTTGTAGCTCCCTATGACGTACGTCAGAGCAACTTCGTGGGCGGTGGCATCAACGCAGTTACCAAGTCCGGTACCAACACCTTCAAGGGAACAGCCTATGCATACTATGCCAATCAGGACTTCCGTGGCAATGTTGTTGCCGGTGAGGATCTTGGTGAGCGTAAGGCAGAATCCAATCTCATCGTCGGTGCTACACTCGGTGGTCCTATCATCAAGAACAAACTATTTTTCTTTGTCAACTTTGAGTATCAGAAGCAGCCTGAACAGGCAGTACAGCATTTCTTGGATCCAGGCAAGGATGCACAAAAGATGGCTGTTCTCGACCAGATAAGTAATAAGCTTCAGAAAGATTACGGATATAATCCAGGCTCTTATTCTGATTATCCCGGTGGTACGGACAATATGAAGATTCTTGCCCGCATCGACTGGAACATCTCCGATAACCATAAGCTCAGTCTCCGTTTCAACAAAACGGATAGTAAAGTTTGGAGGGCACCTAACGGCAGTTCTTGCGATGACCGTAATAAGGCACTTGCGGATTTCCGCCCCAAACAGAACCGTGATAGTGATGTCTCCCAGCCGTTCTCCAATAATATGTATTCTGAGATGAACAACGTGATGTCGTTTGCCGGCGAGCTCAACAGTCGTTTCTCCGACAAGGTCTCCAACAAGTTCCTTGCCACCTACACCAACATCAACGACCAGCGCGGATCCAACTCAAGCCCCTTCCCTCACGTTGACATAATGACCAACGGAGACTTCTCTTCAGGCGCTTTTGTCCCTTACACATCTCTCGGATATGAGCTCTTCACCTGGAACAACGGTGTGAAGAACAAATCTCTCAACATCCAGGACAACGTTACCATCTATGCGGGTTCACACACTGTCACTGCAGGTGCTTCTTACGAGATGATGGAGGCACGCAATTCCTATATGCGTAATGGCACTGGTTACTATCGCTTCAAAAGTGCAGAGGACTTCCTTAATTTCAATGGCAGTGATATTCTTCCTTTGAGTTTTTGCTTAGTCTACGGTTATGATGGTAACGAAAATCCTGCTGGAATTGTTAAGTATAATCAGTTTGCGGCATACGCACAGGATGAATGGAAGATCACAAAGAACTTCAAGCTCACCTATGGTATCCGTGCAGACCTCATCGCATTCGACAACTCGGCTATCATTACCAACCCCAATATCGCTGCCCTCAATTATGGCGGACGCAAGGTTGACACCGGTATGTGGCCCAAGACCCGTCCTCAGGTTTCTCCCCGTATCGGTTTCAACTGGGATATCAACGGTGACAAGAGTGTTGTCCTCCGTGGTGGAACCGGTCTCTTCCAGGGCCGTCTCCCTCTCGTGTTCTTCACCAACATGCCTCAATACTCAGGTATGATTCAGGGAGCGTGCAATATTCAAGCAGGTTGGGACAAGGATGAAAATGGAAAGATTATAGGTATTAAGTATTCCCCTGAAGCAATGGCTGCCCTTCAGAAGCTTACAGCGGGAGGCAAAATGATGACGGATGTGCAGGAAATCGTCAAGACACTTGGTTTACCGACCAAACCGGATGCGGAACAGGCCGGTCTTGGAGGAAACGACTACATTGGTGGTGTCGATCCCGACTTCCGTATGCCTCAGATTTGGAAGACCTCCGTTGCTGTTGACTGGAAACTTCCTACATCTTTCCCGTTCTCTATAACTGCTGAAGGAATCTTCAATAAGACTATTTGGGGTGTAATGATCGATGATTGGAATGTCAATAACGGCAAACTGACAGAAACATTTGCAGGCCCGGACAATCGTATAAACTATCCGAAATGTGGCGATTATAATTACAACGCGACTTCAGCATATGTGCTTACCAACACCAATAAAGGTTATGGCTATGTTGCGAATGTGACTGTTAATATGGAGCCTGTCAAGAACCTTAAGATAATGGCCGCATATACTCATACTGAGTCCAAAGAAATAACAGGTCTTCCCGGGTCTGCAGCAAATTCCGCATATACCGGAATTCCGACTATAAGCGGACTTAATGTTAGTGGTGTTCAGCGCTCTCAGTATGTTCTTCCTGACAAAGTGATGGCGAATATCGGATACTTCATTCCTTGGAAAGTATTCCACGGTAACGGTCTCCACATCAATGCTTACTACACCGCAAGTTCATCTTATGGCAACAGCTACATCTATTCCAATGATATGAATGGTGATGGTATTTCAGCTGACCTTATCTATATCCCTTCAACAAAGGACGAAATCAACTTCTCTACACCTGCAGATGCTGACGCATTCTGGAAATTCGTCGAGAATGACAGATATCTCAGCAGCCACAAGGGACAGTATGCAGAGGCTTATGCCGCACGTGCACCTTGGGTTCACAGAATCGACCTCCGCATCGCCGAGGACTTCGCATTCAAGATTGGCAAGACTATGCACAACTTCCAGCTCGCTGCCTCCATCGACAACGTCGGCAACATGCTCAATTCAAGCTGGGGTGTTCAGAAACTTTCCTGCTATCAGTCTTCGATAGGGGAGAATATTGCACTTCTTAAGTACGAAGGGGTGAATGCAAGCAATCAGCCCGTTTTCTCTATGAACAAGGTCGGAGATGCTTACCCTACTCAGAATTATAACAAATACTATATAAATAAAGCTGAGTGCTGGCAGGTTCTCTTCAGCCTCAAGTACTTCTTCAACTAGTCTCTTGACTCTTAACATAAAGAAGGGATGGCCGCTCGGTCATCCTTTCTTTTTGCGCAAGGTCAGGATCATTCATTTGCTGATAGAAAAAGTCTTGGAATTGTTCACGAATTAGTTAACTTTGCAGCAATGAAAAGAGAGTACATACGGACTATCCAGGTTTTTGAGGGCCATTTTATTGAATTCAAGAAATCCTTATCCAAGGATATCCTGAAGAAGATGTATCAGGTTTTATGCTGATAATGACTGTGGAAATGGTCCCGGCAAAATTTCTTAAACCTATCACATCTGTCAAGGACTTATATGAGATACGAATTGAAGAGGGAGGAAACATATTCAGGGTGTTCTGCTGCTTTGATGAAGGAAAACTGATAATCCTTTTCAATGGCATCCAGAAGAAATCGCAGAAAACCCCGAAAGAGGCTTTGGATAAAGCTGAGACCCTGATGAAGAAATATTTTGAATTGAAAAAGGAGCAGAAAAATGAAAAATAGCAAGAAACTGAATCTCACACCTATTGAGGACCTTATTGCAGAAGATTTCGGTAAGGTTGGCACACCTGAGCGCGATGCATTCGAGATGGAATGCGATGCATTCATCATTGGCGAGCAATTGAAAGACGAACGCTTGAAAGCTGGTCTGACTCAAGAGGAATTGGCAGAGAAAATAGGAACAAAGAAAAGCTTTATCTCCCGCGTGGAAAAAGGACGGGCTGATATTCAGTTGTCAACGCTGGTAAAAGTATTCCGAGGAGTCGGAAGAGAAGTCAGTGTACGCGTCTTGTAGCTGACTTCGGCAATCCAAACAGGACTTTTTACATTCCAATACCCGGATTCGTTTGCCCTGTGCAGACGGGTCTGAGTGTTGGTAGTTTTCATAGTAGGGCAAATTATCGAATTTTGGAGAAATCTTCATAAATGTTATATATTTGCAAAAATGTTATATATTATGGAAACGGGCAGAACAGTGCAGACGGCGTTCAGGTTTACGCCAGAACTCGTAAACAGGATGAAACAGAAGGCGCGCAGGGAGCATAAGAGTGTGAATGCGTATGTGGAGAGACTCATAGAAAAGGATCTCGGAAGCGAGGAGGACAAGTATGAAGCCCTATATCGGGAATTGTCCAAGATAAAGCTCCCGGACAAGATTTCGGAAGAAGTGAAAGCCCTGTCGAAATACAAGGTGGTATTCACTCGGGAAGAGGTGGAGAATGACCCGAAACTGGAATATTTCGTGGAAAAGTATGGATTGGAGGTGATATGAAAATTTTTCTTGATACAAATGTCGCGCTGGACTATATGCAGGGGAGAAAGAGTCCGGAGCAAGTGGAATTATTCCTTTCAAGCGTAAAGAAAGATACGGACAATCGAACCTACGTGTCTTATCTTTCTATGGCGAATGCGGCGTACATTCTCAGGAAACAATATAGCAGGACGGAACTGAATATTTTGTTCAGGACATTCACTTCCGAGTGCAATGTCCTCCCGATGAACGATGCACAACTCTACGAAGCCCTCCGTTGCGGCAATCCCTCCCCGGATTTCGAGGACGGCTTGCAGATAATGTGCGCGGAATATGCCGACTGCGACGTGATTGTCACGCATAATGTCGATCATTTCAGAGCATACACCGACATACCGGCCATCACACCCGAAGATTTCATATCACATTGCCAAAAATTATGATTAGATTTGCAGGTATGTGCTTTGCATCATTCCTGCTTTCCTCGCTGCTTCTGCTGTCCTGCTCCCGGAGTCAGGTCGGCGACGGCTCGCCGAACCAGGTGAGGCCGAATGTGGCGGCAGGATGGATGGAACTGCCGGAGATGCAGGACGGGCTTGTGTTCGTTTCCCATCCGATGGAGGTTGACGGCAAAGTACTCAGGAACTATTCCTACGCCTGGGATAAGGCAAATCTTGTGGCCCACTGGGTGGCTTACCCTATGAATAAAAAAATCAAGAGCGGCAGGGGAGGCCGTTCCGAGCAGTGGGGGCTCGACCCCAAGCTTCCGGAAGATGAGCAGCCTGTCCTTTTCGGCACCTACAGCGGCAAGACCTGGTCGCGCGGGCATCAGATTCCGTCCGGCGACAGAAGAGTTTACAAATATAACGTCGAGACCTTCTACGGAGTGAATCTGACGCCCCAGAACTATACTCTGAACGGTGGTATCTGGGCAAAACTGGAGCAGTATGTAAGAGACTGCTCGGAGTCTTTCGATACGTTGTACGTGGTCACCGGCTGCACCCTGGAGGGAAGTCTTGGCAAGGTCTATGACAATGTAGGCAAGCCTGTAACGATACCCGGCGGATATTTCAAGGCCCTGTTGGGCTATGACAGTTCCGGCCGTGTCGGCAAGACCGGCAGTCAGCAGGGCTTCACCGGCATTGCTTTCTTCCTGGAGAACAAGGCTATTCCCGGGGAGAACTACCTCGACTACTCAATGACCATTTCCGAACTGGAAGAGAAGGTCGGCATCAATTTTTTCGCCAATCTGCCGTTGAGGATAGACTCCGCCGCCGACAAGGTGGAGTCGTCCCGTGACGGGTGGTGGTATCAGTAAAACCAATAATCCATTATATGAAAAAAGCATTATTTATCATCTCTACGCTTATGGCTATTACATCCTGCCATCAGAATCCTTTCCTCGCGGAGTGGGACACTCCCTATGGGATCCCTCCTTTCGACAAAATCGCCAATCAGGACTATCTTCCCGCCATCAAGGCCGGCATAGCCGAACAGCAGGCCGAGATACAGGCTATCATTGACAATGCAGAGGTCCCCGATTTCGAGAACGTGATTGCCGCTATGGACCGCAGCGGCGCCATCCTCGAAAAAGTCACCGGAGTGCTTTTCAACGTGAGCGAGAGTGATGCCAGCGAAGAACTCAACGCCATCGTCGATGAGGCTATGCCGCTGATTACAGCCCATTCCGACGAGATTTTTATGAACAAGGCTCTTTACGCCAAGGTGAAGGCCGTTTATGAGGCGGACCAGAGCGGTCTCAGCCGTGAGCAGCAGATGCTCCTCAAAGGCATTTACGAGTCTTTCGAGAACAACGGAATAGGTCTGGATGAGGCCGGGCAG
The DNA here is from genome assembly GCA_045600965.1 of Bacteroidales bacterium. Lineage (GTDB taxonomy): Bacteria > Bacteroidota > Bacteroidia > Bacteroidales > UBA932 > RGIG6374. The sequence goes on from JAZRYW010000011.1 coordinate 8,349, forward strand.
GCGCGTCTGAAGGAGATTAACGGCGAACTTGCCTCCCTTGTCCTCACTTTCGGCAACAATCTCCTCGACGAGAGCAATGCCTTCAAGGCCGAATTCGGATTCTCGGTGGCCAATTACTACGACAAGATGGCCTCCATTGAAGACAGGACCCTCCGCGAGAAGGTATTCAAGGGCTATTCACAGCGCGGCAACAACGGCAACGACAAGGACAACAAGGCAAACGTCATTCGTCTGATGGAGCTCCGCATAGAGAAGGCCAAACTCCTCGGTTACGACACTCCCGCCGCCTGGATTCTCCACGACAAGATGGCTGGCAACCCTCAGGCAGTGGACCTGTTCCTCGGCGACATTATGGATGCCGCTATGGCCCGTGCCAGGGAAGAAGTTGCCGATATGCAGAAACTTATGGACAGGGACATCAAGGCCGGCACCGTGCCCGCAGGCAGCAGAATCGAGCCTTGGGATTATATGTACTATTCGGAAAAACTCCGCCGCGAGCGCTATGCACTCGATGAGTCCGAGGTTATGCAGTATTTCAAGATGGAGAACGTGCGCGCGGGCGTGTTCGGCAATGCCTCCCGTCTGTACGGCGTGACTTTCGAGCCCATAACCGACGTGGCTCTCTACAATCCCGAGTGTGAAGCGTTCAAAGTCTCCGATGCCGACGGCTCCCTCATCGGCGTGATTATCACCGACTACTATCCCCGCGACAGTAAGAGGGCCGGTGCCTGGATGAACAACTTCATCAATCAGTGTGAGGGTGTGCGCCCCGTCATCGTGAACGTGGGCAACTTCAACAAACCTACTGAGGACCAGCCTTCTCTGCTCAATATCGATCAGGTGGAGACAATGTTCCACGAGTTCGGCCACGCCCTCCACGGACTTCTCAGCCAGTGCGGCTACAAGGGTACCAGCGGTACCAACGTGAAACGTGACTTCGTGGAACTCCCTTCTCAGATTAACGAGAACTGGGCATTCGAACCCGAGGTGCTTGCCACCTATGCCTTCCACTGGCAGACCGGCGAGGTGATTCCCGAGGAACTTGTCGCCAAGGTTCAGGCGGCCGCCAACTTCGGTCAGGGCTTCCAGCTCGGAGAACTCTGCGCGGCTTCAATTCTGGATATGAAGTGGCACGAACTCACATCCGTCGAGGGCGTTGACGTCAATGCATTTGAGAAGAAAGTCTGTGACGAAATGGGTCTTATCGGCGAAATCATTCCCCGTTACCGCAGCACCTATTTCAATCACATCTTCGGTTCCAGCGGCTACAGCGCAGGCTACTACAGTTATCTCTGGGCCGAGGTGCTCGACAAGGATGCCTTCGAACTCTTCAGGCAGAAGGGAATATTCGACAAGGAGACCGCTATGAGTTTCCGCCGCAACGTTCTCGAAATGGGTGGCAGCGAGGAACCTATGGTTATGTACAAGCGTTTCCGTGGCGCTGATCCCGATTCCGGAGCACTTCTCCGTGCCCGCGGACTGAAATAGTATTAATTAATGGATAATGGGCGTGGTCTCCTTGAAAAAGGCAGGCCACGCCCATAGTTTATGGTATTTCAGGAAGAAACCCTCAAATCAGAGGTTCGGCCGTCATAGCGGCGGGCTGGGGGATACCCATCAGCTTGAGGATGGTGGGAGCCACGTTGCACAGGGCACCGTCCTTCACGGTCTTGACCTCATCGCCGGCATTGATGACTATGAACTGCACTTCGTTGAGTGAGTGGGCGGTGTTGGGGGTTCCGTCTTCGTTGACGGCATAGTCGGCGTTGCCGTGGTCTGCGGTAAGCAGCACCACATAGCCGTGCTCCACAGCGGTGTTCACCACCTTCTCCACAAGTCCGTCAATTGTCCTGACGGCTTTGCAGATTGCCTCGTACACGCCTGTATGCCCTACCATATCGCCGTTGGCGAAATTGAGGATAATCGCGTCTTCCTTTTCCGACTTGATTGCTTCGATGAGTTTTTCCGCCACTTCAGGGGCGCTCATTTCGGGCTGGAGGTCGTAGGTGGCCACTTTCGGAGAATTTACCAGAATGCGGTCTTCGTTCTCGAACGGGGTCTCGCGTCCACCATTGAAGAAGAAAGTGACGTGGGCGTACTTTTCCGTCTCCGCAATGCGGAGCTGCGTCATGCCCATGCGGGAGATATATTCGCCGAGGCCGTCCCGGATCTCCTGACGGGGGAAGGCAACAGTGACATTCGGGATCTCCGCATCATACTCCGTGGTGCAAATATAGGTGAGGGGGAAATATTCCCGCTGGAAGCCGTCAAAATCCGGATCGACAAAGGCGCGGGTGATCTCACGGGCACGGTCGGGGCGATAATTAAAGAAAATGACGCTGTCATTATCGCTGATAACGCCGTCCTTGTCGCAGACGATGGGCTCCACGAACTCATCCGTCACACCGTCGTGATAGGAACGCTCCACGGCGGCTATGGGATCGGCGTTCTGCACGCCCTCGCCGTAGACCATGGCATCGTAGGCGCGGCCCACGCGCTCCCAGCGCTTGTCGCGGTCCATGGCATAGTAGCGGCCCATCACGGTGGCAATTTTGCCCACACCCAGTTCGTTACACTTATCCCGCAGGGCGGCTACAAAGCCG
>JAZRYW010000012.1:0-30025 GCA_045600965.1 Bacteroidales bacterium
TAACTGGAGTGTCATATCTGTATCTAGGAAGTTGATGTCTAACACTATCTAAATACAAATATAAAAATAATATTTGACAAAAAAAAGGCCTCGTGGGCCTTTCTATAAAAAAATTCAAAATTTATTCTGTCAAACTACCGGGCGGATATGAACATCATCAAAAAAAGTCATTATCTTTGCAGTGTCGGTAGTAAGAAACTCCTATGTGCCATACGGACAGCAGAATAAGGTCAGCGCTTACGCTTGTTTCAGCCATTTGTACTGCCATATCCTGCATATATGACTTTGAGCCGGACATAGGGCAGGATTATGAAGGGCTTGTCGTTGTGGACGGCGATATCATTGTTGGAGACGTGACAAAGGTCAGAATAGGGTCGACTCGTCCGTTGACCTCTGCTGAGGATGAAATCATTTTTGCCGACAGTTTCGGCGGGAATCCGACATTGCAGAGCGACTTCAACTTCACTGTCCGCATCGAAGGGCAGGACGGGACGGCATTGGAAGGTTTTGCAGGCTCTGACGGCCTGCATAACATAAACACTGAAGGATTGAACCCCGACATCCGTTACCGTATGGTGATAGAAAGTGAGAAATACGGCAATTGGAAGACGCCCTGGCTGGAAGTCCTGCGTTCGCCTGAAATCAGGGACCTTCACGCCGAATATTCCGACAGGTGGATGTCAGTCCACGTTTCAACGGACGCGGCCCCTTCTGACATTTGCTACCGTTGGAGCTATGAAGAGGACTGGCAGTATCATACTGCCCATATAATGAAGCACACTATGTATTTCCCTTCGTTGACGACGGCCTCGGTTGACATCCTTTCAAGCCATCATTACTGCTGGGCCAATTCCAAGTCATCGATGATCATTCTTGGAGATCCGGCTCTCAGCGCCGACCATGCAATTCACGATTATAAACTTCTTCAGGTCAGCAGCGGCGATGATAAACTGTCCGACATCTATGCCTGCACCGTGACTCAGATGGCCATAAGCAGGGATGCCTATGAGTTTTATGAGGCCGTCAGGACCAATTCATACGATGTCGGGACTTTCTTTTCGCCGCAGCCCAGCGAGGTTCACGGCAACATAATGTCAATGGAGGACACCACCGTGATGGCAATAGGCTGCATCTGTGCCACGATGCCCGTTACCGCGAGGATGTACGTCAGGAACAGGGAAACTGATTTCTATACTCCCAATACATATTCAAGATGCCCGGTGGAGAAAGTCGAATGGGATGAGAACCGTACGAGCCGTTGGTGGACCCTTGACGGAATGGGTTATACGATGTATGATATGGATCCTATGACGGGTGCAACCTACTGGACTTTCAGAAGATGCGTCGACTGCACCGTGAGCGGCGGACATACCGCCTATCCCGCCTGGTGGCCGGAGGTGCCTGAGGAACTTCTCTGGTAAGGCGGGGGAGACTTCCGCTGCCCGACTATTTGCCCTTGTGGCGTGACTGCCAGCGTTCGCGGGCGAGCTGCTGCATATCGGTGACGGTGTCCCGTTCGTCCACTATTTCGCTGCCCAGTATGGTCTCGATGAGGTCCTCGTAGCTCACGATGCCAAGAAAACTGCCATAATCGTCGATTATGCAGCATATCTGTTCGCTGCTGTCCCTGACCATCTCCCAGACGTCTCCGACGGATGTGCCCTCGTTGATGAGCCTTATGTCGCGTCTTATGCTGCCAAGCTTCTCGTCAAAGCGGTCGTCGACTATCAGTTTGACTGCATCGGAACGGAGAATGTAACCGGTGATGTAGTCCGGAGACTCGGAGTAGACAGGTATGCGGCTGTAAGGCGTGAAAGCCTTGGTCCTGTAGAACTGCTTGACTGTCATTGACTCCGGCGCGGTAGCGGCAACCACTCGCGGGGTCATTATGTCCTTTACGGTCATATCATCGAGCTTGATGATGTTCTGTATGACAGCGTTCTCCTCCTCGTCGAGCTCGTCCGATTCCTCAGCCACGTTGGCCATCGCGCCGACTTCTTCCCTTGAGACCTGCGACTCGTCGCTTTTCTTGGGAGAGATCAGCGATGTGATTTTCTCCAGGACTGCTACGATGGGATACATAATGACCACAAGGACGCTTATTGCCCTTGTCGTGAAACCCATAAGCCCCTTCCATCGGCTTGTACCTATGGTTTTGGGTATTATCTCGGAGAATACGAGTATCAGGATGGTTGTCACTGCGCTGACAAGTCCGAACCAGCGGCTGCCGAAGATTTCAGTGGCCTGGGCGCCCACGCCTGCCGCACCGATGGTGTTCGCTATCGTGTTGAGGCTTAGGATTGCTGCGATGGGCCGTGCCGGCTTCTGCTTGTAGCGCTTGAATTTGGCCGCAGTCCGGCTGCCTTCGTCCTCTTTCATCGTGATATAGGACAATGGCGTGGACATAAGCGAAGACTCCAGCAGGGAGCACAGGAAGGAGATGGACAGCGCCATCATCAGATATATGATCAATGCGGTCATAGGCTTTATTCGTTCTGCAAAGATAGTGATTTTGCCGGTTTGCACACGACGAGTATGCGTTTTGATGCGGCGGTGCAGGCAAATATGCGTTCCGGGCCTCCTTCGGCAATCCCCAGCCGTCTGCGGAGCGAAGCCGTGTCGAGAGGAAAGTTGTGACAGACAAGTTCTGCCTTGGGATGATGTTGCCTTATGTACCCGAAGACCCTTTTATTGAAATCGCATACCTCAATAACTTCGTAAACTTTACCGGGGAATCCGTTTACAATTCTTTCGGATGTATACAGATGTGTGCTTGCGTCAAGTTTTTCAAGACCGAAAACAGCGCTGCACTGCTTGAACATACCTGCCTTAAGTATAGACTTATCAGGCTGATATATGTATTTTGAAATCGAGTCACAAAACTTAACTGGAGAAGATTCCTCATTTGACAGGGTGGAAATGAAGCTCGAGATGGTTTTTCCATCTTTTCCGAGGTTTACTGCACGAATCTCCGCCTGGCCGTTGAAACCTCTCTCAAACAGCGCCAGTGTCTCCTTGCACTCACCGTCCACGGCCACGACATCGATTCTTGAAATTTGTGGAAATGTGCCCGAGACAGCCTTCAGGTCAAGCATTGGCGAACTTTTGACCAGCACTTTCGGACATATGGAAAGAAGGGGAGCGATAAGTGAGGTGATGTCCGGAGAACAGTCTTCAAACGCGTGGACCTTCTTGCCGGATACGGCTCTTCTGGCAGGATCAAGGTAAATCAGGCAGAGTTTTGACCTTTCTGTGCCAAGGATGTCTAAAAGTTGGCTAATATTCTGAAACTCAGCATTTGTAACAACTATGTTTTTGGCTTTTAGAAGGCTGAAATTGTTGATTTGAGCCCTGCAGAGAGCCTCGTTACGCTCAAAACTGACGACTTTGGCTGCGACAGCCGAAAATGACCACGAATCGACCCCCAGACCGGCAGTAAGGTCGGCTACGGTATCGCCATCCACAAATTGCCTTTTGTAAACAGCCGCAGCCTCGCTGCTGCATTGTTCGACACAAAGCCGGCCCGGATATTCGATGCCGGGATGGCCGTACCAGACAGGACATTTGGTCTTCATCCTCCTGCGGGCTTCTATGGCATCGACAGCCTTTGCAATATCGACCCCTTCGGGCGCCTTCTTCAGCAGCAGCCCTGAGATGTCATCCATTTCGTGCTCCAGAACATATCTGACAGTTGTTTCGTTCATAGTTCAAGCCAGGATTTTAAGCAAGTCAAATCATAACTTTTGCAAATATAAGAAGCTGTTTAAATTTAATTGCTCTCATTTCTTATGTATCTTTTTTGTGCCTTTTGCGCTTTCAATTCGGTCACATACCAACCGGTATGCTCCCTCATTTCAAGCCCAAACCCATCAAAAAATCTACTATAATAAATTTCGGCAACCAAATTTAACAACTTCTATGTCCAAAATTATGAGATAATGGTTAAATTTGTGGAGATGAATATCAAACAATACCTTATTATATGGAAGACTATATGAGCATTGCCAGATCCTGGCTGAGTGACAAATATGATGTTGCCACAAGAACGGAAGTGGCCAGACTTATCGGTGAGGACAATTACAAGGAACTTGAGGACAGGTTCTACAAGGTCCTCGAGTTCGGAACCGGAGGTCTGCGTGGAATAATGGGCGCGGGTACGAACCGTATGAACAGGTACACCGTAGGAATGGCTACGCAGGGCCTGTCGAACTATATGAAGGAAGTGTTCTGCGACGAACGGCAGATCAGTGTCGTCATATCCTACGATTCCCGCAACAACAGCCGTGAGTTTGCGATGATTACATCCGACGTCTTTCTTGCAAACGGTTTCAAGGTCTATATTTTCGACAATATCCGTCCCACACCTGAATTGAGTTTCGCAATCCGTCACCTGGGCTGCAAGGCCGGCGTGATGGTGACCGCCTCGCACAATCCCAAGGAATACAACGGATACAAGGTGTTCTGGGAGGACGGTGCACAGATAGTATCACCGCACGATACGAACATAATAGCTCAAGTGAGCAAGATCAGCGATCCCGATCAGGTCATGTGGGGCGACGGAAGCAACCACGCGGACCTCATCGGCGAGGAGATTGACAAGGCCTATCTCGACAGCGTGCTTTCACGCACGGTATCACCTGACAGCATCAGCCGCCATCCCGATATCAAGATAGTTTACACGCCGCTTCACGGCACCGGAGTCAGGCTTGTACCCCGTGCTCTGAAGCAGATAGGATTCACAGACATCATCCACGTCCCCGAGCAGGATGTTTCTGACGGGAACTTCCCGACGACTCCGTCCCCTAACCCGGAGGAGCCTGCCGCAATGAAGATGGCGATGGAAAAGGCCGACCGGACCGGTGCCGACATCGTGCTGGCGACAGACCCCGATGCCGACAGAATAGGCGCCGCGGTGCGTAATGACAAGGGTGAACTTGTACTTCTGACAGGCAACCAGATATGCGCGCTGCTGACGGCCTATCTTCTTGAAAGATGGGATGCCCTCGGCAAGCTTGACGAAAATGTTTATGTCGTAAAGACCATCGTGACCACCGAACTTGTCCGCGCTCTCACCGACCACTACAAAGTTAAGCTATATGATGTCCTGACAGGGTTCAAGCACATTGCAAAGGTCATCCACGACAATGAGGGCAGGGGAGTCTTCATCGGTGGCGGCGAGGAGAGCAACGGCTACAATGCAAGCGAATATGTCCGTGACAAGGACTCTGTGATTGCCTGCTCCCTCTTCTGTGAATGTGCAGCCTGGCTTGCCGACAGCAACAGGACCATATACCGTTACATCCAGGAACTGTATGCAAAGTTCGGAAACTACCGCGAAGGACTTGTCTCGATTTACAAGACAGGCGTAGACGGACTGGCGAAGATACAGGATATGATGGCCGGCTATCGTCAGAATCCGCCCAAGGAAATACTTGGAAGCCCGGTTGTCAAGGTCATAGACTACCTCGAACCTGAAAAGACAGGACTTCCATCATCCAACGTGCTTCAGTTCTTCACTGAAAACGGTACGAAGGTTTCCGTCCGTCCTTCGGGTACGGAGCCGAAGATAAAGTATTACTTCGGATGCTGCGGACCCGAGGCCGACAGCGATGTCGCAAGACTTGTGAAAATCTACAGGGAAATGTAGGCTACTTCCTTCCGCTGTTCCTCAGAAGGCCAAGAAGGCATAGGAGAGAACAGATGACGATATACAGGGCGAAGACTGAAAAGGTTATGAACTTCCAGTCGAGCCCTGTTGCCATTCCTGTGACAACTGTTATTATGCACAGGGCAAGATAAGTGAATCGCACTGCGTTCTGGCGGAGCGACAGCGACTTGAATTTCAGCGAGAACATTGGCATCTCGCTGATGAGCAGCACGGACAGCAGCAGGGAGAATGCGGGCACGACCCACACTTCTGAAAGGAATGCCGCAAATGTGCCTGAGGGGTTGGTTGCGGCGAATGCAACTGCCGATACTGTCAGCAGAGCGTTTGCCGGTGTGGGCAGACCGAGGAAAGAACTGGTCTGCCTCTCATCGAGGTTGAACTTGGCGAGCCTGTAGCCTGAGAAGGGCGCTATTACAAGCGGCACGAATGTCAGGAATGAGAATTCGGAGGGGAACAGGGCCGAACACCAGTCGTACAGGACGAGTGAGGGAGCAACGCCGAAGCTCACAACATCGGCAAGGGAATCGAGTTCCCTGCCGATGTTGGAATATGCTCCGAGCAGTCTTGCGCTGAATCCATCCAGAAAATCAAATATGCCGCACGCTATCAGAAGCACAAGGGCTGCGTCCTGCCTGCCTTTGAGAGCCGCTATGCAGGCGCATACGCCGGACAGCAGGTTGAGGCAGGTGATGATGTTCGGGATGTGTCTTTTCATTACAGACCGAGTTTCTTGCTGATTTCCTTGGGGAGAGCGCCCTTGTGAATCATAATGTCCATAGTCTTGGCACGAACGAAAGCTTCGGAAACATACCATATTCCGTCATACTTTCCGGTGACACCCCAGGAATTCTTGACCATATAGTATTTTGTGCCGTTCTGGTCCTTTGCTATACCGTATATATGCATACCGTGGTCGTCGGTAGTGGTCTTGTTTTCATAACCTTCCTGACGGTATTCTTCGGTGACGGTGATTTCGGGGACAGGGCCGGTGATCTGAGGACGGCTGTTGGCAGTGGCGCCTCCAACCCAGTGAGCCTGGTCTGAGCCGACTTCCTCGACTTTCTTGCGGATTGCTTCCATATCGGGCATCACGCCTATACCGTCGCGGGTGAAACCGGTCTCGCTGCAGTCAGTGCCCCAGGCGATGGTATAGCCGTTTTCAATGGCGTTGTCGATGATGGCGATAAGTTCGTCAAGATGCACGTTGTATGCGCTTGACCAGCGCCAGTTGTCCGCAACCTCCACCGGATGAAGTTCATAATAGGGGATGTGTGTCCAGGAGCAGACTTCGATATAGTCGTCCAGGTTGATGGGAAGAGTTGCAAGATATGACTTGGGAGTGTACTCGGTTCCCTTGTAGGTGAAGGTTTCGGGCACTTCGCCGAGGTATGCGGCAAGTATGCCTTCAAGGCCTTTCTTCCACGCGGTGGAGAGTTTGCCGTTGGGGTTCCTCATAATGCCGTTCATATAACCCTTCAGACCTGCCACCAGCTCGCTGTGTCTGTGGCGGTCGGTGCCGTAGTTGAGGCCGGGCATAGCCTCGTTCGGAACGATGCCGTGGTCCTTGAGGACATAAATGACGTCACTTGAGGAGCTTCCCTGGTCGTAGTTGAGGTGGCCGTCCACACGGATATATTTCACTGCCTTGTCTGCATAGGCGTTCGATACCACGAACATCTGTGACAGATTCAGGTCCTCGTCCTTGCAGCCCTGACGAATCATTTCTGATTCAAGGAAGGAGAGGGTGGAGAAACACCAGCAGGTGCCGGAACTTGCCTGGTCCTTGATGGAGGTGATGGGGTTCGCCTTGACGGTGGTGAACTGGAATCCTTCGTTCTGGCCCTGCTTTTCCTGCTCGGCGCCCTGTGCGCCTGCCTGCAGGAATGCTGCTGCCAGTGCAATTGTCAATAGAATCTTTTTCATATCGTTGTTGTTTGATGGTTACCGTACCCTGAGCCTCTGTCCTATGCGGATGGGAGCCTTGGATGATATCTTGTTAAGCTTGCATATGGCGCTGACGCTCGTACCGTATTTCTTGGCAATCTTGCTCAGCGTGTCGCCTTTCTTGACCTTGTAGAACTGTGCGGCGGAAGCGGCTTTCGATTCCTTGTCGGTCTGCCCGTAGTGGGAATATATGCTGAAATAGTGTTTGTAGACGGTCATCTCGGGCTTTCTCAGCCTTCCCGTGGCGAAATCAAAAACCCTCTCGGGATCGAAGTTCTGGCCCATATACCTTGTTTCAAAATGCAGGTGAGGACCGGTGCTGCGGCCTGTGTTGCCGCCGAGGGCTATGCATTCACCGGCCTTGACAACTTCACCGCTGTCAACGCAGAACTTGCTCAGATGCCCGTAGTATGTTTCAAGGCCGTTGGGATGTCGTATCACTATAAGATTGCCGTATCCGCCGGCCTTTGCGGGTCCTTCCACGGCCCTGACGACTCCGTCGAACGCGGCGCGGACGGTGTCGCCTACGGCAAGTCTTATGTCAGTGCCCTTGTGAGCGCGTCTGCCGCGCCATTTGTACTGTGAAGTGACGACTCCCCTGATCGGGCAGCAGGCTCCGTGGGATTCATCGGCCAGACACAGGTCGACAGAGTCCGGCAGATCCTTCAGTTCAACAGTGTACTTGTATGCGTGTATCTCGCCGTTGTTCCAGGATTCGTCGTATATCGAACTGTCGTCTATGACAGGCCTTCCGAGTTCTTCATAGTCCCAGGTGTGGTCCTCGTAAAGGACTATCTTCATATATTTGTCATCTGTGTCGAGAGTATCGACAGCAACCCTGACCGTTGCAGTGTCGGTCTGGGCGAAGGCTGCAGAGGATGCCAATATTCCAAGCAGCAGGGTGGCAAGGTTCTTTCCTTTCATACTCGAGCTGTGTCACCGTCAGTCCACGACGATGTCGAATTCCTGTTTATGGCCGTATGGTACCTCCGCTATGACGTGGTAACGGCCCTTTTCCAATTTTTGGTGCACGCAGTCCTGATGGATATCGTGCGATCCGAGAGTGAGTCTGCGTCTTAACCTGACGGACTGCCCATCCTCCGATATGACAGTTATGAAAATGCTGTCGGTGCGCCGTCCGCGGCCGTTGTTCCATACCGAAAGGTCGAAGGCTGACCATCCGTGACGGCTCTCTTTTGCGTGAGCGCGGAATGCCGCAGTGAACATCAGCCTGCGGAACTTGACGGACAGGCTGTAGGCGAGCGTGTCGTTTGCCGGAACCGCGAACATCGTCACGGAGCGGGTGTCGCCGATATCCGCCTTCTCGTCTATCCCGCGGTAGCGGTAGACCGTCTCGCAGAAATCTATCCCACGGCCGGAAACGGGATCGTATACAGGGATGGAGTTCCAGTCGACGTGGAAAAGCGCCACGCTGTCGTTGCGGTTTATGATGCGCAGCTCCCAGTCCTCGCCGCTGACGTGCCTGAACCTGAAATCCACCCCGTCCTCAGACTTGCACAGCACTCCCGCCGTGCTTTCCCCACCGGGCTGAGCCAAGGCCTGGACCGTGGTCAGAAGCAGTAGGACAGATGCCAGGGACCGGAAGATTTCACATCGCATAGGGCATATCATAAAAATCTCTCAAATTTAACAAAAATAGTCTCCACCACCAAAAAAAAGGCCGGCTGAAAAGCCGGCCTGCGGAAGTGATCCGATTGGGATTCGAACCCAAGACCCACAGCTTAGAAGGCTGTTGCTCTATCCAGCTGAGCTATCGGACCTCTTGTTTTCGCGCTGCAAAAGTATGCTTTTTTTTTGTGTTATACAAAAATGATTTCCCTCATCGCCAGGGCAAGTTCCTCCATCGAATGGAAGAGCAGGTCGGCGCCTTCGGCAAGGAGGCTGGAATCGTCGAGACGGCCGGTGTTGACCGCCACTACAAAACAGCCCGCGGCCTTTCCGGACCTGACCCCCAGAGGCGCGTTCTCCACCACGATGCCTTCAGAGGCCTTTACGCCGGCCTTCGTCAGACCTGCAAGATAAGGGTCGGGAGAAGGTTTGCCCTTGATGCCGTCAAGCGCGCATACCATCCATTCCCTGCGGAACTCTCCGGGGTAGAAATCTTCGATCCTGTTCATAAGGTGCCTCTGCCCCGAGCCGGTCACGACTATCGACGTGGCGCCGCAGGCATTTGCCGCCCTGACTGCTTCCAGCGCGCCGCGCATTGGCAGAGCGGGCGGGAATTCGTCGAAATATGAGGTCTTTCGGTCATAGAGAGCCTGGCATAACTCATCGTCGATGTCCTCGCCCAGCAGTTCCCGTATTATAGCCTTCCCGGTCATTCCCTCCTTCTCATAGAAGAGAATTTCAGGAACCGTCATGCCCTGTTCCTTCATCAGACGGACCCAGGCCTTCGCGTGATGGGGCATCGAGTCGAAAAGGACGCCGTCCATATCGAACATAACCAGATTTCTCTTCATATCAGCCTTTAATTACAAGTTCGACCGGACAATGGTCGGAACCGGGGATTTCACTGTGTATCGATGATGACAGGATGCTGCCGCGCAGATTGTCGCTGACTATGAAATAGTCGATGCGCCAGCCGACATTCCTTTCGCGAGCCTTCATACGGTAGCTCCACCAGCTGTATGCATCCTTCAGGTCAGGATGGAGGAAACGGAAGCTGTCGGTGAACCCGCTGGAGAGAAGCTCGGTCATCTTCATCCTCTCTTCGTCCGAGAAGCCTGCGTTGAAGTGGTTGGTGGAAGGATTCTTCAGGTCTATCTCGTTGTGGGCCACGTTGAGGTCCCCGCACATTATCACGCTCTTCGTGGATGCCAGCCGGAGGAGGTGGCTTCGGAAGGCGTCCTCCCACTGCATCCGGTAGTCAAGCCTTTTAAGACCGTCCTGGGAATTGGGTGTATAACAGCACACAAGGTGGAAATCAGGCATCTCGACGGTAATCACCCGTCCTTCGGTGTCGTGCTCGGGAATGCCTATGCCGTAGGAGACGGACAGGGGGGTGTGCCTTGTATATACGGCAGTGCCGCTGTATCCCTTCTTCCGGGCATAGTTCCAGTAACTCCGGTAGCCGGGGAATTCAAGGTCAAGCTGGCCGGCCTGAAGCTTCGTCTCCTGAATGCAGAAGAAATCCGCGTCAGCCTCCTCGAAGAAGCGCTGGAAATCGCCCTTGCCGGAAATGGCCCTGAGACCGTTGACGTTCCAGGATATGAATTTCATACTTTCCATTCCTATATGTGCCACTCGACACCGTTCTTTGTGTCCTTGACGGTTATGCCGAGAGCCAGGAGGGCGTCACGTATCCTGTCGGACCTCGCCCAGTCCTTTGCGGCCTTGGCTTCGGCCCTTGTCTCGAGGACCATATTCATAAGGCCGCCTATGATCTCAGCGCTCCTGCTGTCTGAAGCAGTCTCGTTCCTGAGTCCCAGTATGTCGAAGAGCACCTCGTCGAACATCTTCCTGAGAAGCGCAAGGTCCGCTCCCATAAGTCCGGCGGAGCCGTCCTTCGCCGAGTTGACCATCTTCACGCCTTCGAATATGCAGCTCAGGGCGACGGGGGTGTTGAGGTCGTCGCACAGCGCCGTGTAGCACGATTCATACAGGTCGCAGACCGTCTTGGATGCATTCGCGGCCTCGTCGGGGGATATGCCGCCTGCCAGGGCGCATAGGTCTCCGTATGCGGCCATCACCTTGGCCAGGCCCTTCTCGGAGGCCTGCAGGGCTTCGTTTGAGAAGTCAAGGGTTGAACGGTAATGGGCCTGCAGTATGAAGAACCTTATGGTCATCGGGCTGTATGCCTGGCTCAGCACGGAATTGTTGCCGCTGAAGAGGTCGAACAGCGTGATGAAGTTGCCAAGGCTCTTTCCCATCTTCTTGCCGTTGATGGTGATCATATTGTTGTGCATCCAATAGTGGACGCCTGAGGTGCCGCGGGAGATAACGTTCTGCGCTATCTCGCATTCGTGATGGGGAAACATCAGATCCATCCCGCCGCCGTGTATGTCGAACTCCCTGCCAAGATACTTCTCGCTCATTGCCGAGCATTCCAGATGCCAGCCGGGGAATCCTTCGGACCATTCGGAAGGCCAGTGCATTATATGTTCGGGCGCCGCTTTCTTCCATAGCGCGAAGTCGAATGGGGCACGCTTGTCGTCCTGTCCGTCCAGGTCTCTGGTGCCTTCCCTGGTTTCTTCGAGATTGCGTCCGGAAAGTATGCCGTAGTGGTGGTCACGGTCATACTTGGCCACGTCGAAATAGATGCTGCCGTTGCTTTGGTATGCATAGCCTGCGTCAAGAATCTTCTTCACGACGGCCATCTGCTCGATGATGTGTCCGGAGGCGCGGGGCTCGATTGATGGGGGAGCGACGTTCAGAGCGCGCATAGCCTCGTGGTACCGCTCCGTGTACATCTGGACGACCTCCATAGGCTCGAGGCTCTCAAGCCTTGCCTTCTTTGCAATCTTGTCCTCACCTTCATCGGCATCGTGCTCCAGATGGCCCACGTCGGTGATGTTGCGGACATAGCGCACCTTGTATCCTATGCTGCGCAGCAGGCGGACCAGCACGTCGTAGGTGATTGCGGGCCTTGCGTGACCAAGATGAGCATCACCGTAGACCGTAGGGCCGCAGACGTACAGTCCGACCATCGAGGGGTGGATGGGCTTGAAAAGTTCTTTCTGCCTTGTAAGCGTGTTGGTTATATAAAGGTCTCTCATATTTCAGCTTTGAATTCCGTACAACAAAAGTAACATTTTTTCTTTGAAGGCGCCACCTGCGGTCTGTATTCTGTGCTTCTAAATGTCTATCACCATTCCGGCGTGGAAGCGCTCCACTGTGTCTGGAAGGCCCGACTTGAGTATGGCGTATGGTCTGTCACCGGTGCAGTGGCCGGTGTATATGTGCGGTATGTCCTTGATTTCGGGGATGAATTTCCTCACCTGACTGTCCTTGAGCCTGAAGAGATGCAGTCCGCCGAGATAGGCATATATGTTTATGTCGGGCAGAGCCGCTTTTACCTCCGACAGTATCACCTCCGGGCCCGAATGTGAACAGCTGTTGAAGATCACAAGCCCCTTCCCGGTCTCGAATACAAGGCTCTGCTCGTGGGAGAAGTCGTCGGGAGTGAATCTGCAGCCGTCCTTTCTGAACAGATGGGCCTTTCTCGCGGTGCGGCTGTCCACCGGGGCGGAGTGGGGTATCACCCATACTCCGTCGGCTATGGCCTTAATGCCGCTGACCTTCACAATCCGGTCTGCATATTTTGAAAGCAGGCCTTTGGGCATACCTATGTAGCGGCGGCAGAGCAGCACCTTGGCATAGCAGTTCTCACCGGCATTGGCGCTGACAAAGAATTTCGCGTCCTTGTTGGAAGAGAAGAAGGCCTCCATACCGAGGGAGTGGTCGTAGTGGGCGTGCGAAAGCACTGCGGCTTCCACTTTCGACAGATCGATTCCCATCGATTGGGCATTCTTCAGAAAGAGGCCGGATGCGCCGGTGTCAAGCAGGTAACTGTGACCGTTGTGCCCGATGTGGAACGAGAGCCCCCATTCGCCGGCCAAAGGACCGTTGCCGATATTGTCGGACAGAACGCTTATTCGCATCATTCCGTAACGGTAATTATTTTCCACAAAAGTAGCAAATATCCGACCGAAATCCGTAAATTTGTTCAACAAATGGATATGATATGAAGAAACTCTCTCCCATCATCCTGGCACTGATATCGGTAACAGGTTTCGCGCAGCAGACGCGCATAACGTTCTACGCTCCAGGCATCGTCCGCGTGGAAAGGACAGACGGCGGATTCCGCGACGGTGAAAGCTATTCCGTGATAATGCAACCCGAAGATGTCCGTGTAAGGCATACCACCCGGGGGAACGTTGAAACTTACGTCTCCTCCGAACTGAAACTCGTGGTGGAGAACGGCAGGATAATGTTCTGCACGAAATCCGGCCGGCCTCTGCTAAGGGAGGATACGGCAACCTTCGAACCTATAACAGAAGGCCCTGACAAGGGTGCATTCAGGGTGAGCCAGGGCTGGACCCCGGATGCCGGTGAACCCATTTACGGCCTTGGAATGCTCCAGAACGGAAAGTTGAACCAGAGGGGTGAGAACCGCAGGATGATCCAGAGCAACACCGAGGATTACGCGAACTTCTTCCAGTCCCTCAAGGGATACGGGATATTCTGGGACAACTGTTCCCCGACCACTGTCTCCGATGACGGCTCCACACTCACCCTCGCCTCGGAAGTGGCACGGGAGGAGGACTACTATTTCATCTACGGAGGGAATGCTGACGGCGTGGTTTCCAGTCTGAGAAAGCTTACCGGCAAGGTGCCTATGCTTCCCCTCTGGACCTACGGCTATCATCAGAGCCGCGAGCGCTACCGCAGCCAGAAGGAGCTCCTTGACGTGGTGGAAGGCTACCGCAACGCAGGCATACCTCTTGACGGAATCATTCAGGACTGGCAGTACTGGGGCAACAACTATCTCTGGAATGCAATGGAATTCCTCAACGAGACCTTCCCCGATCCGAAGGCTATGATAGACCGCACCCACGCCCTCGGCGCCCATATGTCGATCTCCATCTGGCAGTCATTCGGACCTCAGACCATACCTTACCGCCAGCTTGACGAAAAGGGTCTTCTTTTCGATTACAGCACCTGGCCCACGTCCGGACTGAGCAGCTGGCCTCCGAGACTCGAATATCCCTCCGGCGTGAGGCTTTATGACGCTTACAGCCCGGAAGCCCGAGACATATACTGGAACAACCTCAAACGGCTTTACGACCTTGGCATCGACGCGTGGTGGATGGACAGCACCGACCCCGACCATTTCGGGGACGCCGCTCAGATAGAGAGCGACCTTGACAAGCCGACTTCCGCCGGAACTTTCCGAAGCGTCAGGAACGCTTACCCCCTTCTTGCCGTCGAAGGCATCTACGACCATCAGCGCGCCGAAGCGTCCGACAAGCGCGTTTTCATTCTGACCAGATCATATTTCACCGGTCAGCAGCGCACCGGAGCCAACACCTGGAGCGGTGACACCCAGTCCGGCTGGGATTCATACCGCAATCAGATTCCACTCTGCCTCAACTGTACGCTCACAGGCAATCCCAACGTGAACAGCGACATCGGAGGCTTCTTCCCCGGTCCCTACAACAAGCCCGGCCAGAGTGCAACCTGCTCGCGCAACCCCCTGTTTCAGGAGCTCTATGTCCGCTGGCTGCAGTTCGGCGCCTTCAACCCGATGATGCGCAGCCACGGCGAATCGTCCAGAAGGGAGATATGGGAGTTCGGAAAGCCTGGAGACCCGGTATACGAGGCGATAGCGGCATCGATCAGGCTGCGTTATTCGCTTCTTCCTTATATATACAGCACGTCCTGGCAGGTTTCGGTAAATGACGACAGCTTCATGCGTCCTCTGGTGATGGACTTCCCGCTTGACACCGCCGTATGGAATATGCCTTATGAGTTCCTGTTCGGGCGCTCGCTGCTTGTCGCTCCCGTGACAGATGCTCTCTACACCTCCGAGGAAAGGCGCTGGAGCGAGGACGTGCCCGACTGGAGTGAGCCCCGCACCGCCGAGGTCTACCTTCCCCGCGGCTCGAAATGGTACGACTGGTACACAGCAAGGAGATATGACGGAGGGATGACAGTAACAGCCGGCGCTTCCCTCGACCGCTGCCCCCTGTTCGTAAGGGCGGGAAGCATAATTCCTCTCGGCCCGGACGTTCAGTATGCCTCCGAGAAGCCCTGGGACGAACTCGAGATCAGAGTGTATGCAGGAGCCGACGGCCGTTTCACTCTCTATGAGGACGAAGGTGACAACTACAACTATCTCGATGGAGCGTACAGCACTATCGACTTCATTTTCACGGGCAATACCCTTGTCATAGGTGAAAGGAAGGGGTCCTTCGAAGGGATGCTCCGCGACCGAAGGTTCAACGTGAAGTTCATTTCCCCTTCAGGAGAAAGGTCGGTGACCGTCGAATACGACGGAACACGGAAGGTCGTCAGATGATGGTCCGCCTGACTGCATCGGCCCACTGAGCCCTTGCTTCGGACAGCCTTTCCAGGCTCTGCGGATCGTCGGCGGGGGAGAACACCCGGTCGGCCTCCCATATTCCCTTTATTTCGTCAAGGGATGTCCAGTAACCCACAGCCAGACCTGCCAGGAATGCTGCGCCGATGGCTGTGGTTTCCGTTTCCACGGGCCGTATTACGCTGGTGCTCAGGATGTCGGCCTGAAACTGCATAAGAAGGTTGTTGCGCGATGCTCCTCCGTCGACCTTTATCTCGCGCAGTCTGACTGAGGCATCCTTCTCCATGGCATTGACTATGTCCATAGTCTCGAATGCTATGCCTTCCAGCGCTGCGCGCGCGATGTGCGCCGCAGTGGTGCCGCGGCTGATGCCGGTTATCGTACCACGCGCATACTGGTTCCAGTAAGGGGCTCCGAGGCCGGTCAGGGCAGGTACGAAATACACTCCGCCGGTGTCGGGAACTTCCGCTGCCAGCCTTTCCGCCTCAGCGGCAGACCCTATTATTCCAAGTCCGTCCCTGAGCCACTGTATGGCCGAGCCGGCAACGAAGATGCTTCCTTCGAGAGCATAATCGACACGGCCGCCAATTTTCCAGGCTATCGTCGTCAGAAGGTTGTTGCGTGATTCGATGGGCCTTGAGCCGCTGTTCATAAGAAGGAAACAGCCTGTGCCGTAAGTGTTCTTCACGGATCCCGGCTCAGTGCACATCTGCCCGAAAAGAGAAGCCTGCTGGTCGCCTGCAATGCCTGCCACCGGCACCTGTCTCCCAAGGAAACCTTCATCGGCATAGCCGTAGACGGCGCTTGAGTCACAGACTTCGGGGAGCATCGATGACGGAATCCCGAAAAGTCTGAGCAGGTCCTCATCCCATTTGAGGGTGTGGATGTTGAAGAGCATAGTGCGGGAGGCGTTGCTGACGTCGGTCACGTGCCTCTTTCCGCCGGTGAGGTTCCAGACGAGCCAGCTGTCGACAGTGCCGAAACGAAGGGAGCCCTCCAGGGCCTTCTTCCTTGCTCCGGGGACATTCTCGAGTATCCAGCGTATCTTGGTCGCGCTGAAATAGGAATCTATCATCAGGCCGGTCCTGGAGCGTATGAAGCCCGTTAGATTCTTCTTCTTGAGTGAATCGCAATAGGCTGAGGTGCGTCTGTCCTGCCATACTATGGCGTTGCAAACGGGCCTGCCGGTTACGGCATCCCAGACGATGGTGGTCTCCCGCTGGTTGGATATCCCTATGGCCTCTATGACGGCGTCACTTTCGCCGATCTTCTCCACGGCATCCTTCATCACGGAGAGTTGGGAGGCCCATATCTCCGCGGGATCGTGCTCCACCAGCCCGGAGGATGGGAATATCTGGGTGAACTCCTTCTGGCTTGCGGACACGGCTCTACCCCGGTGATTGAACACTATCGCTCTGGAGCTTGTTGTGCCCTGATCCAGGGCCAGTATATATCGGTTCATTTTATGCAAATCGACAATTGTACGTTCTTTATCCCCAAAAGTACAACATTTTTGTTTATATTTACAAAATATTGCAAGTTGCGCTCATATGGAAATCAAACGTTTCACCATCGATGCATCTTCCGACTCTCTGACGCTTTCGGTTATGTTCCTTGAACCGGAAGAAGCGCCGAAGGGCATCGTGCAGATAATCCACGGAATGTCGGAAAGGAAGGAACGCTATGAGGAACTTATGCGTTTCCTTGCCGGGGAAGGATATGCGACGGTAATCAATGACATCAGAGGCCACGGAGACTCCGTGAGGAAGGACGCTGACCTTGGCTTCTTCTATAAGGGCGGATACCGCGCGGCGATAGAGGATGCGGCGGCTGTGACTTCCTGGGCCGTGAACAGATGGCCGGATGCCCCCGTGATTCTGCTCGGACACAGTATGGGCTCCCTGCTTGCCCGCGGCTATCTGAAGAAGCACGATGACCTCATTTCCGCTCTCCTTCTTCTAGGTACTCCCGTGAAGAGCCCTGCCGGCGGCATAGCGCGCCTCCTTGCGCTGATATCGGGTCTGGCCCGCGGCTGGCACTATCGGTCTAAATTCATCAACTCTTTGATATTCGGAAAGTTCAACTCCAGATTCGCTTCCGAAGGAGCATCCAATGCCTGGCTTTCGACTGACCGTTCGGAGGTCGAGCTTTACCGCAATGACCCTCGCAACGGTTTCGTATTCACCGCCAACGGCTTCTATAACCTGCTTGGCCTGATGAGATTCTGCTACTCTGCTTACGGTTGGAAGCACAGCAACTGGTCTTTGCCGGTGAGGTTCCTTTCCGGAGCCGATGACCCCTGTATGAAAAACGAAAGGGAATTAGACAAGGCTGTCTCCTCTCTCCGCAAGGCCGGCTATCCCAACGTCTCATCCCGGATCTTCGAAGGTATGCGCCACGAAATACACAAGGAGGTGGGCCGCCGGGCCGTGTTCAACGATATCCTGGAATTCATGGAAAAATCTACTGAATAATAACCTATTATTATTTTCGTGAACCATTTCAAAACAGATTCTTACAATATGAAAAAGACTATTTTGCTTGTCGTGGGACTGTGCCTGTCCGCAACTCTTTCCGCACAGGACTGGCTCGACCCCGAAGTGTTCCAGCGCAACAGGTACCCGATGACGGCCACCTTCTCGACCGATTCCCCTGTCGTTTCCCTTGAAGGAGACTGGAAGTTTCACTGGAACGTCTCCCCGTCCGAAAGACTCGAGGGATTCTGGGAAGACGGTTTCGACGACTCCTCCTGGGACACAATGCCCGTTCCCGGCATATGGGAACTCAACGGCTTCGGAGACCCTCTTTATGCAAACGTCGCATACCCTTGGGCAGGCCATTTCGAAAACAATCCGCCCATAGTGCCCGAGGAACACAACTATGTTGGACAGTACCGGAGCAGCTTCACGCTCGATGACGACTTCGACGGAAAGGACGTGTTTCTGCACATAGGATCGGCGACTTCCAACATCAGGGTCTGGATCAACGGCCGCGAAGCCGGTTACAGCGAGGACAGCAAGCTTGAGGCCCGTTTCGACATCACGCCTTTCGTTCATAGGGGCGAAAACAGCATAGCCTTCGAGATATTCCGCTGGTGCGACGGTACCTACCTCGAAGACCAGGACTTCTGGGCTTTGAGCGGCATCGCGCGTGAGAACTACATATTCGCAAGACCTGCCGACCGTATCGAGGACATACACGTAAAGGCTTCGGCAAACGGCGACTACACCATCGAAGCGTCACTGACCGGCGACGTGAAATCAGTCTCCTACCGCATCATCCCTCCGAAGGGAAGGGCGATAAGGATACGCACTTCAGACGGAAATGCCGGCGGACACCTGCGCAGACCCCTGCTATGGAGCGCAGAGACCCCCAATCTCTACAGGCTCGAGGCAGTATGCACCTCCGCTGACGGCTCAAGGGAGACCGTCACTCTGAATTTCGGTTTCCGTGACGTGGAGATCAGGGGCGCCCAGCTGCTGGTAAACGGCAGGCCTGTCCTCATCAAGGGCGCTGACCGCCACGAAATGAATGCAGAGAAAGGCTATGTGCTCACCGAAGAGGATATGCTTCTGGACATACGAAGGATGAAGGAACTCAACATCAACACGGTCCGCACCAGCCACTATCCCAACGACCCCAGATGGTATGACCTATGCGACCGCTACGGCATCTATGTGATAGATGAGGCGGACATCGAATCCCACGGTATGGGATACGGCGAGCAGACTCTTGCAAAGGATTCGAGTTATATGGCCGCGCACCTGGAAAGGGTTTCCAGAATGATGCGCCGTGACTTCAACCATCCATCGGTCATCATCTGGAGCCTCGGTAACGAAGCCGGCAACGGCCCGAACTTCCACGCCTGCTACGATTGGGCCAAGGCATACGACCCTTCGCGCCCGGTGCAGTATGAAAGAGCAATCGGTGACACGAACACCGACATATTCTGTCCTATGTATATGGATTACAGGGATGTCGTGAGATATGCCGAGTCGAATCCGGACAAGCCTCTCATCCAATGTGAATACGCTCACGCAATGGGCAACTCCGAAGGGGGCCTTGACACCTACTGGGACCTTGTGCGCAAATATGACTGCTTCCAGGGCGGCTGCATCTGGGACTTCGTCGACCAGGCTCTCGAATGGCCCTCCGACGCCCCGGGTACAGACCATATCTATGCCTACGGAGGTGATTTCAACGATTATGACCCCAGCGACGGGTCCTTCAACTGCAACGGCATAATCGCCGCAGACCGTTCCCTCCATCCTCATGCATACGAGGTTCGCTATCAGTACCGCAACATCCTGACAAGCGCAACTGAAGAAATGCTTGCCCGGGGGAAGGTGGAGGTCTACAACGAGAACTTCTTCATCGACCTGAGCCGCTACCGTATGCTCTGGGAACTGGTCAACGAAGGCGAAGTGGTCAGAAGCGGATCCGTTTCAAGGCTGCGCATAGGACCCGGTGAAAGGAAGACAGTACGGCTTGCGCTGAACCACCGTGACTTTGATTCCCTTGAAGGGGATTTATATCTCAATGTAAGTTATGTGCTCAAGGAGGACGAACCCCTTCTTCCCGCCGGCACCCAGGTGGCTTATGACCAGCTGACACTGCGTGAGGTCCAGCAGGTTACAGACCTGCCCGCAGAAGCCGTTCCCGCAGGTGTTGAGGGCAGTTGCATACGCTACGAGGGGCTCACCGGCAGCGGACGTGAATGGAAGGCCCTGTTTGATGCCGCGACCGGCGTGCTGTCGGGTTATGAAGTTGACGGCAGGCAGATCATAGCCCAGAGCGCGATGCCCTGCTTCGGCCGTGCCATAACCGAGAACGACAAGGGCGCCTGGCTCCAGAGTCGCCTTGATATGTGGCGCTATCCCGATTTGAGGCTCGTAAGTTTCGAAATACTCGACAATGTCGACGGAAGCGCACGCCTTACGGCACGATACGGTATCGAAGACATAGCCGTGGTGTCGATGACCTATCTCATCCACGTTGACGGAAGCGTTGAGGTAAGCGAAAAGATATGTGATGCAGGTCAGGGCAAACTTGAAAAATGCCCTATGATGATGCGTTTCGGAATCGAAATGGCAATGCCGGGCGAGTTCAGCAACCTCTCTTTCTACGGCTACGGCCCCTTCGAGAATTACGATGACCGGAATTCCGCCGCTTTCGTAGGCCGCTATGACCAGAGAGTGGAGGACCAGTACCACTACGGCTATGTACGTCCGCAGGAGTCCGGAACACACACCGGCCTGAAGTGGCTGCGCATAACTGATGACCAGGGCAGGGGAGTGGAGTTCACTTCAACCTCACGGTTCTCGGCTTCGGCACTTCCCCTGAGCCGCCGCTCACTCGACTTGCTGCCCGGAGCCGCCCGACATTCCCTCGAACTTAAGCGCCTTGCCTGCGAAGGACACCGTCAGGACGGGCAAACCTATGTCAACGTTGACCTCAGGCAGATGGGCCTCGGCTGCATCAATTCCTGGGGAGCGCTGCCCGAAGAGGAACACCTTCTGCCGGCAGGTGAATACACTTTCGACTTTGTGATAAGACCATTATAATATAGTAACAATGAAGTTAGACGGAAGAAGAGAAAGCACGAATGTGGATGACCGCAGAGGTATGTCCGCAGGCAGGGCCACCGGCCTGGGAATAGGTGGCGTAATAATAGTCGGCGTCATCACCCTGCTGATGGGAGGAGACCTTGGAGATGTGGTCAGGAATGTCAGCGGAGCGGCTTCTCAGGGCGGTTCCAATGTAGCTGTCACCTACGAGCCTACAGCACAGGAAGAGGAACTCGCCGTATTTTCCAAACAGATACTTGCCGGCACTGAAGATGTGTGGAGCGCAATATTCAGGGAGAACGGGAAGACCTACGTCCCCCCGAAGCTCGTCCTTTTCTCCGGCAGCGTCCAGTCGGGCTGCGGAGGCGCAACCGCATCGTCCGGCCCTTTCTACTGCAGTGCCGACCAGTGTGTATATCTCGACCTCTCGTTCTTCACCTCGATGAAGAAGGAAATAGGAGCTGACGGTGACTTCGCCTATGCCTATGTAATCGCGCACGAAGTGGGACATCACGTCCAGAACCAGCTGGGGACACTGGGCAGCGCCCACAACCGGATGTCCCGCTACAAGGCCAACAGCCCTCAGTACAACCAGATCAGCGTTCGCCTCGAACTGCAGGCCGATTTCTATGCCGGCATATGGGGATACTATGACAATCAGATGTTCGGATCACTTGAAGAGGGCGACGTGGATGAAGGCCTTGCCGTGGCCTCAAAGATCGGTGACGATTATCTGCAGAAGCAGGCATACGGCTATTCCGTGCCTGACTCATTCAACCACGGCACCTCAGAGCAACGTTCGAAATGGCTCAAGAAGGGTCTTTCAACCGGTAACCTGAGCCTCGGCGACACCTTCACACCATCCTATAATTCGCTGTAAAAACAGGTCTTCCATAACAGTCTTTCCATTTTTTACATTTTTTGAAAGTATTTTTTCAAAAAAGAGTAAAGATTTTGATTTTTTACATACATTTGCGACGTTAATCGGCACTCAGTGCCGGATGTTGAACCAAAATTATACCTTATGGTGCCGAATGAAAAGACTGTTTTTGCTGGTTTTTGCAGTTCTGTGCTGCAGGGTGGCTCTGGCTCAGGCTGTTGAGCCGGGCGCATCCAACGATTTCAGGGTAATCGCCCGTGCCGAACTCTTCGGCAGTTCGTTTTCTCCAACACTTTATTCACTTTGGGAAGGTTCCGCAGGGGACCAGTTCGAGTTTTCCGTGTGCAACCATTGGTTGACGGACTTCTCTGACACGCCTTCCCTTTACAGCGACATCCTCCGCTCAGACGTGTCCAATCTATTTGACTGGGCCAACGTGACCTGGCGTCCGGGTGCCTTCGGTCTCACCGTAGGCAAGATGTTCGCCGGTGTGGGCGGTTTCGAGGAAGATGCCTATGACTTCGATTCCCATTGGGATCTCAACTCGATTTTCTGGAATGATACCTACGAAGGCTGCACATACCAATGGGGCGTGGGCGTTGACCTTCTTGACGAAGAGTCTGAGTCAAAAGTGATGTTTCAGATTGTGACTTCCCCCTATGGCGAGCGCCCGTTCTACGAAAAATTCGGGAAGGGCCTTCTCGAGTACAACCTGTACGGTGACGGCAACTGGGATCTTTCGGAGACGGTGTCCACCCGCGCCGTAGGCTCACTGAACTTCATAAACACCGGGGACGGATACGTGAAGATGCTCGCCATCGGCGACCAGATGTATATCGGTGATCTGACCCTTGGCATAGACTATATCGATTACGGCATCTCCTTCAGAGACCGTGACCGTACAATACTTGCAACTGCATCCTACAATTTCAACGACCGGTTCGAGGCCGGAGCGAAATGCGTGCTGGACCACGTATACGACGAGAACTGCCTTCTTGCAGGCGGATTCTTCTACTGGTATCCGCTCCGCGAAAGCACGGATCTCAGAGTACACCTCACCGGTTCCGTATGCAACTATGACAGGGGCGCCGTCCTCAGCCTGGGAGCAACCTGGAACTTCAGTCTGACCGATCTTTTCAGAAAGTAAGATGCAAAGCAACGATGTAATCATCCGCATCGAGCACCTCAGCAAATATTATGACAGGAAGGTGCTTGATGATATCAATCTTGAAATCAAGCGTGGTGAATTCGTGACCATCCTAGGTCCTTCGGGCTGCGGCAAGACTTCCATCCTACGCATACTCGCCGGCTTTTCGACTCCGGAGGAGGGAAGCGTCACCCTGGAAGGCAAGGACCTTCTCGATGTGCCTCCCCACAGGCGTCCGTTGAACACCGTATTCCAGCGCTATGCCCTTTTCCCTCATCTCGATGTCTATGACAACATAGCGTTTGGCCTGAAGCTCAAGAAGATGCCTCAGGAGCAGATTGACGAGAAGGTGCGCAAGGCGCTCAAGATGGTGGTGATGTCCGATTATGAAGACCGCCAGGTGGATTCGCTTTCCGGCGGACAGCAGCAGCGCGTGGCCATAGCCAGGGCGATAGTCAACCAGCCCAAGGTGCTGCTTCTTGACGAGCCTCTTGCGGCGCTGGACCTCAAGATGCGCAAGGATATGCAGATTGAGCTGAAGGAGATGCACCGCAAGCTCGGCATAACCTTCATCTATGTCACGCACGACCAGTAGGAGGCTCTGACCCTCTCCGACACCGTGGTGGTAATGAACAACGGCCGTATCCAGCAGATCGGTTCGCCCACCGACATATACAACGAGCCTGTCAACTCCTTCGTGGCCGATTTCATAGGCGAGAGCAACATCCTCGACGCCACTATGCTTCACGACAGGAAAGTGTCCTTCATAGGACACGAGTTCGAATGTGTGGACGAGGGCTTCGGAGAGAACGTGCCGGTTGATGTCGTTGTCCGTCCGGAGGACATCTACATAATGAAGCTGTCAGAGAACGCTCAGTTCACCGGCGTTGTCAAGTCCTGCATATTCAAGGGCGTGCATTATGAGATGTTCGTCGAGACCGATTCCGGCAACGAGATTATGATACAGGACTACAATGCCTTCGAAGTCGGAACGAAGGTGGGGATGATAATAAAGCCCGGTGACATTCAGGTGATGCACAAGGAACGTACCTGCAACACCTTCACCGGCAGGATGACGTCAGACTCCACAGTGGAGTTCTGCGGAGGCGAATTCGAATGCGCCGCTACCGGCTTCAAGGAAGGTGACGAAGTCACCGTGGAGATACCCTTCGGCCTGGTCGACCTTACCGACAGCAAGGACGACGGAGTGTTGAGCGGAGAGGTGAGCTTCATCCTCTATAAGGGTGACCATTACCATCTTACCGTCACCACTGACCAAGGCTACAACTTCTATGTCGATACCAACGACATCTGGGACAAAGCGGACATCGTGGGCATCAACGCTCTCCCGGGAAGCCTGAAAATATCAAAACCTTCCGGAAAGTGATGACAAAGAGGACATCCTGGGCTCTGCCGTATCTGGTATTCCTGGTGGTATTCGTGGCTCTTCCTCTGCTGCTGGTAATATTCTATGCCGTCACAGATTCCCAGGGAGGGCTGACCTTCTACAACTTCACGAAGTTCTTCAGCGATGAAACGGCGCTGAGCATTTTCGCCGTGTCAATAGAGGTGGCCATAGAGACCACGCTGCTCTGCATCCTGCTCGGCTATCCGGCTGCCTACATACTGAGCAACAGGAAGCTCAACCGCTCGGCGGTAACGATAGTCCTTTTCATACTGCCGATGTGGATCAATGCGCTTATGCGCACCCTTGCAACGGCTGAACTCTTCCAGATGCTTTCGATTCCGCTCGGCAAGGGGACTCTGCTCTTCGGTATGGTATATGACTATCTTCCCTTTATGATATATCCCATATACAATGTCCTGAGCAAGATGGACCACTCCTACATACAGGCTGCGCAGGACCTCGGGGCCTCAGACAGGAAAGTATTCACGAAAGTCATTCTTCCGCTTTCGATGCCCGGAGTGCTGAGCGGCGTGCTGATGGTGTTTATGCCCACCGTATCAACATTTGCCATTTCGGAGTTCCTTACGAACAACAAGATATCCCTCTTCGGAACAATCATCCAGGAGAACATCAACAACCAGATGTGGAACTATGGCGCGGCCCTTTCCCTTATAATGCTGATAATAATCGGTATCACATCACTTTACGGAAACCGGAGTGAAAGCGCTGCAGAAGGAGGGCTGATATGATGACGAAAAGGAAATTCTTCGCACAGAGCTATATCTGGCTTCTCCTCCTGCTTCTGTATGCGCCGCTGCTGTTCATCGCAGTGTTCTCATTCACGGAGTCAGCCGTACTGGGCAACTGGACAGGGTTCTCGACCAACCTCTACAGGACTCTCTTCGCCGGTGATATGCAGAATGCGCATTCCCTTTCACAGGCTGTCAAGAACACGCTCGGAATCGCTCTGACGGCTTCCGTGGCGTCCACACTGCTGGGAACGATTGCCGCCATCGGCATCTACAATATGCGCGGCCGTAAAAAGAAAGTGATGACCTTCCTGAACAATATCCCTATGATCAATCCGGATATCATCACAGGTGTGTCACTCTTCCTTCTTTTCGTCTTCCTGCACGTCACTCAGGGCTATGTCTCCGTGATTCTCGCACACATCACTTTCTGCACGCCCTATGTGGTGCTGAGCGTTTTGCCGAGACTCTCGCAGATGAACCCCAATGTCTATGAGGCCGCGCTCGACCTCGGCGCGACTCCCCACCAGGCTCTCTGGAAGGTGCTCATACCAGAGTTGCGTTCCGGTATGATCTCGGGTATGATTCTTTCCTTCACGATGAGCATTGACGATTTTGCCGTGACTTTCTTCACGCGCGGAACGGTAGGTCTCGAGACAATCTCCACCTTCATATACGCGGATGCGCGCAAGGGCGGACTGACCCCTCAGCTGCGCCCGCTGATGACCATAATTTTCGCCGCAGTCCTCATTCTTCTTGTCATAATCAATCTCCGCAAGCCTGACAGGGAAGGGGAGCGGCTGAAGCGGCATATAATGGAAAAATACAAATAGCATACAGATGAAAACACTTAAAGGACTCATTCTCACTGCCGCGCTCGCTATGGCGGCAATTTCCTGCTCGTCCGACAGGGACCACATCCTCAAGGTCTACAATTGGGGGGACTACATCGACGAGGAACTTCTCGGCGAATTCGAACAATGGTATGAACAGCAGACGGGAGAACCCGTCGAGGTGATTTACCAGACCTTCGACATCAACGAGACTATGCTCTCGAAGATCGAAATGGGCAAGGAGGACTATGATGTCTGCTGCCCCTCGGACTATATCATCGAAAGGATGCTCCGCAAAGATCTCCTTCTCCCCATCAACAGGGACTTCGGTGACACTCCCAACTACCTTGACGCCGTTTCACCCTACATCCAGAGCCTGTTCAACCTCCTTGACGCAGGGGACAAGAGCGCCAATGACTATGCGGTGGGATATATGTGGGGCACCGCCGGCATAATCTCCAATGAGAAGTATGTGCCGCACGAGGACGCGATGACCCTTGACATCATACGCAACCCCAAGTACGCCGGCAAGATATTCATCAAGGATGCTCCCCGGGACGTGTATTCACCCATCCTTATGCTCCTCAAGAAGGATGAGATAGCAAGCGGAGAGGTCACCCGCGAGGAACTTATGTATGACTCCTCAGATGAATCCATCGCGGCTGTTGAGGCATATCTCCAGCAGGTCAAACCCCTTATCGCCGGCTGGGAGGCCGATTTCGGCAAGGAACAGATAACCCAGGAGAAGAGTTACGTCAATTTCGCCTGGAGCGGTGACGCCGTATGGGCGATCAGGGAAGCCGCCGAAGTCGGAGTCAAACTCCGCTACGACGTGCCCATCGAGGGCGGCAACGTGTGGTTTGACGGCTGGGTAATCCCCAAGTATGCAAAGAACACCAAGGCTGCGTCCTACTTCATCAACTTTCTCTGCAAGCCTGAGAATGCCATCAGGAATATGGACGTGATCGGTTATGTGAGCACCATAGGCTCAACCGAAATCCTGGAATCCCAGATTGATGAGGAACTCTACGAACCCATAGACGTGACCTACTTCTTCGGTCCCGATGCCGACAGCGTCTGTGTCGATCCCTATATCTATGCTCCGATGGAGACCATATCAAGGTGCACGCTCGAACACGACTGGGGTGATGACACCGAGAAGCTCATCGCAATGTGGCAGCGTGTAAAGGGCTCTTCCGGCAACAGCGCCTCCATCATCATAATCTGCGCGGCAGTAGCCGCACTGCTGGTGTTCGGCCTCGCGAAGAAGGCTGGTAAAAACCGTCGGCACAGCCATCCCAGGAAGCGCTGACGCCTTTCTTCGGAAGGCGTTCCGAATCATTTTTCCCGGATCGGGCTGTCACGGCGGTCTCCGCTGAGAGCCCTTTCCGGGAATAGTGCTTTCATATGAAAGAAATTATGCTTATCTTTGAAAAAATATAGCCCCTTTTATTAATCAACCAATATTTTATGAATAAAAAACTTCTTTCCGGATTCAGCCTCCTTCTCCTTGGAGCCGTATCCGCAATGGCACAGTTCGGCCCGGTTCAGCAGCCTGAACCCACAGACGGACTCAAGGATGCCTACAAGGACTATTTTATGATCGGTGTTGCCGTCAACCAGCGCAACATCTCGGACCCCGCTCAGATCGCCCTCATACAGAGGGAGTTCAACAGCATCACCGCCGAGAACGATATGAAACCCGAACCACTGGAACCCCGCAAGGGCGAATTCCATTGGGAGAATGCCGACAGGATAGCAAACTTCTGCCGCGAGAACGGCCTCAAGCTCCGTGGCCACAACCTGATGTGGCACAGCCAGATCGGCCGCTGGATGTATGAGGACGAGGATGGCAACCTTCTTTCAAAGGAGGAATTCTATGCCAATATGAAGCATCATATCCAGGCCGTGGTTGAACGCTACAAGGATGTTGTCTACTGCTGGGACGTTGTCAATGAGGCAGTTGCCGACAGCCCCCTGTGGCCCGGCCAGTCTCCTCTCCGCCAGTCACCCATGTTCAAGATTGCAGGTGAGGAATTCATCTACAAGGCTTTCGAATATGCACACGAGGCAGACCCCGACGCACTCCTCTTCTATAACGACTACAACGACGCTGAACCCGCAAAGAGCCAGCGCATCTTCGAGCTCGTGCAGAGGATGAAGGCAGCCGGTGTTCCCGTTGACGGCATCGGAATGCAGGGCCACTACAACGTATACGGCCCCAGCGCAGAGGAAATCGACGCTGCAATAACCAAGTATTCACAGATAGTCGATCATATCCACGTGACTGAACTCGATATCCGCATCAATGAGGATATGGGCGGCGGTCTGCGCTTCCGTCAGGGCAACGCAACCGTTTCTTCCTGGGAGCAGACCCTTCAGCAGGATCAGTACGTCAACCTCTTCAAGGTTCTCCGCAAGCACAAGGATGTCATCGACTGCGTCACCTTCTGGAACGTTTCAGACAAGGATTCCTGGCTCGGTACCAACAACTATCCTCTCCTGATAGACCATAACCTCAAGGTCAAGAGAGCATACTATGCAGTGAAGAACTTCGACCCCGCAATGGACAACGCCGTTCCCAAGGAGGATTTCGTTCCTTCAAGCAAGAACCAGCCCGGTCAGCAGTATCCAATGGTCAACTCCGAAGGATATGCCCGCTTCCGTGTTGAAGCTCCCAAGGCTACTTCAGTGATCGTCAGCCTCGGCCTCGGCGGCGCAGGCGGCACAGTCCTCCACAAGGATGCAGACGGCTTCTGGACAGGAACCACCGCAGGTCCTATGGATGAAGGCTTCCACTACTATCATCTTACCGTTGACGGCGGCGTGGTGAACGACCCCGGCACCAACAACTATTACGGCTCGACCCGTTGGGAAAGCGGTATCGAGATTCCCGCACACGACCAGGATTTCTATGCGGAACGCAACATCCCTCACGGCAACGTTGAACAGGTCCTCTTCTGGTCAGAAAGCACCAATCAGCTCCGCCGCGCATTCGTTTATACTCCTCCCACATACGATGCCTCCAAGAAGACAAAATACCCCGTCCTTTATCTGCAGCACGGTTGGGGTGAAAATGAATATGCCTGGTCAAACCAGGGCCACGCCAACCTCATAATGGACAATATGATCGCTGACGGTCTGATCGAGCCCTTCATCGTGGTTATGACCTACGGTATGACCAACGAAGGCTTCCGTCCCGGCCAGATGCCCCGTCCCGCAGCTCCCGAGAAGCGTCCCGAAGCCTCAGAGCGCCGTCCTGCCGGCAACCCTATGGCAATGATGCTCAACAACGGATTCGAGACCGTGCTCGTCGACGAACTCATCCCTTATATCGACTCGCACTACCGCACAAAGGCTGACAAGGCCCACCGTGCAATGGCCGGTCTGTCGATGGGCGGTATGGAAACCCACACCATCACCCTCAACCGTCCCGAAGTGTTCGGCTACTACGGCCTTCTTAGCGGTGGAGTATATTCACCCGAAGAGCTCAAGGACGTAAAGGACGTGAAGGGCATATTCCTCGGTTGCGGCAGCAAGGAAAGCCCCGCTCAGATAAACAAGTCTGCAGCAGACCTCAAGGCTGCAGGCTACAATGTGAAGTCATACATTTCTGAAGGCACCGCACACGAATTCCTTACCTGGAGACGCTGCCTCTATGAAATGTCCCTTATGCTTTTCAAATAGACAAAAGTTTAGAAGTCGTTTAAATTTAATTGCTCTCATTTCTTATGCATCTTTTTTGCGTCTTTGCACTTTCAATTCGG
>JAZRYW010000013.1:0-43271 GCA_045600965.1 Bacteroidales bacterium
GCCAGTGACGGCAAAGTAACAGTCACTGACAGCGAGTGACGGTCAGTGACACGTCACTTGACGAAAGTGGCAGCAAACTCTCAAAAGTTGCTGCCACTTCGTTGTTATATGGTGTCACACGTACTTTGTCGGAGGCTTACACGAAATTTGACTGAAACGTAGCAAAGTGGAGTTTGCCTGCGGATTTTTCTCTAGGGGTCTCTGGGGTCTCCGGGTGAACGGGTGTCTCCGGGTGAACAGGTGTCTCCGGGCTCCGGCAGGGCTTCTGCGCCCGGCCCTTCCTCGAATGAAACCGTGGTATTGCCGGGCTTCAGTGCAACGTTTCTGGTCTGGTTATCCTTCTGCGGCAGCCGGCGCACGGTGTCCTGTTTTAGAACAGATTCTTGACGATGCTCCAGAACGTTTCGAGAGCCAGCTTCTCCAGCCATGAGCTTGCATCGTAATACTCAATTACGTATTTGAGGTAGAACTCTATGCCGGAGGTGACGTGGGCGTCCTTCTCCAAAGTGGTGAGGGAACGGTTCCACTTCTTTGCAGCCGCTTCCGAGATGGCGTAGGGTATCGTGTCGTCGGTCTTGCTGTGGTATATCTTTATCTTCGACTTGTTCGGACCGTCGTAGTTGATTGTGGAATTCCTTTCGGCGGACTCGAACAGCTTGATTATATCCGCATTGGCGTTGAAGCCTTCACCGGCGAAGAAGTCGGGATGGAAGACGTTCTTCACGTCGCTGCCGATCAGATTGTGCCAGGAATTGACGTATGTGGTCGAGAACCTGCCGTAAATCCCTTTGTCGAAGATATATGGCGCATAGATATTGCGTTCGTTCAGATTCAGCCTGTCTCCGTATATAAGACCGCGCATACTGTATGCTATGAAACCGGTGCGCGTGAAAGGTTGGTCTGCATTTTCGATGAAATGATTGAGGAAGGCGCAGATGTCGTATGGTCCGCCTCCCACACTGACGTCGCCTATCTTCACGGAAGGATTGCGCCTCTCGAGTTCCTGCAAGGTGGAGATGCTTGCGGCGGCTCCCTGCGAGAAACCTATCAGGCTGATGGTTGGATTGGATGCGGTCCATCCCTTCTGACTTGCGAGGAAGTCCTGTGCCGCCTCTATCAGGTCGGCGCAGGCCGTGCCCGTCAGGGAGGAATGCATGAAGGGGGTCTGGAGGTCGGCTGTCCTGCTCGCGCCATAGCCCGGGTAATCGGCCATTGTCGCAATCTGGACCCCTTCCCTGTAGGCCGCCATCATCTCATAGGGCGCGTCCTCATAGGACGGCGCTTCATCGATGTCGCAGGTCCCGTGCTGGACGCTCAGTATCTTGCTGTAGCCCTTAAGTTTCTTCGGGTATGATATCAGGCCGGACGCCTCCACCACGTTGCCGTTGCGGTCGGTTGTAGTGTAGATCACCCTGTCGAGCATAATGGTGCCGTTCTTGTCTATCAGGGAATATACAATGTCAACCACGGACTCGTACTGTGATATGTCGACGCCGTAATCTGCAATCAGTTCCTTCACCTTCGCCTTGTCTATCGTCTCCTCATCCCTCGAAAGTCTCACGAAACGGCCCGCCCTGGTCGTGACGGCGAAGGGATTGACCCTGATGACACCGTTGCGGCTTATGGTTCCTGAGGTTATCCTGGATTTTGCGAAAGTCCTGCCGTCGGTTCCGGTCACAGTGACGGTAAATCCCTTGCTGAAAGTTACGGGAGGCAGCACAATCCAGAACTCCCTGGCATTGTCGGCGCTGTCGGAAAGCTTCACTCCCTGTCCGCAGTCCAGGGTCAGGCTGGCGGATGCGTCCTGATGCATCGCCACAGAAGGTATGCCGCCGCTGATGCTTATGTCACCCGTTCCGGAAAGTTTCTCTCCGGCGGTTGAGGTGACCGTCACGCTCGCAACGGTCATATCGCCGTAAAGATTGAGCACGAGATAGCCGCCGACATTCCTGAAGTTGAAATTGCGGTCCGTCGCAGAGCCCGTCACGGCAACCATCGTGTTCGATTTCAGGCCGAAGGTACCGTTGCTGAAAGTCTGTACGGAGGGAAAATCATAGGTAATGACACCGTCTTCAGATATCGAGGTCTGCTCGCTGTATGGATATACTGCATAGTTTGTCGAAAGGCCGTCGCCCTGCTGTGTCTTGTCGTCCAGGACTTTGCTCAATACACCTTCGCTGTCCCCGGTGGAGCCGCAGAAGACATACTCGAGATTGTCCGTGGTGGCATTGAACACGCTGACGCGGTCATCGGCTGTCCAGTAAAGGTTGTTCCCGTCTCCGATATAAGTCCTGGTGTCAAGGTTTTCGCGGCCGAACCCTGCAGTGAAGGAGGGAGCGCCTCTGTCAACGGCAACGGCCTCAGGCTCACCGGTCATTGCAGGCATATCGAAAAGTTCGTTGCAGGACGCCAGTGCAAGCAGACCCAGAAGGGCCGGAAGAAAGAGTTTCGCCTTTTTCATATTACAAGTCCCAGAATCCGAGTCCGACAGGATTTTCAAGATTGGAAATTGAATCAGGCGAGCCCTGAAGCAATGCTCCGCTAAGGAAGAATTCCGAAACAGCAATATCGGGAGAGGAATAAACAAACATAAATACATCCAATTATAATATCGGCCGCGAATATAGATATAAATTTTGTTATTTACTCAATTCCCAGAAAGCAACTGCAGCCGCGGCTGCGACATTGAGGGAGTCGACATTGTTCTTCATCGGTATCCTGACGACAAAATCCGACTCGGATATTGTCTCTCGGGACAGTCCGTCACCCTCGGTGCCGAGAATCAGGGCAAGGCGGTCAACCGTCTTCAGGACAGGGTCGTCAAGTGTGATGCTCCGTTCCGTGAGCGCCATCGCGGCTGTCTTGAATCCGTATTCCCGGAGCGAGCTCACAGGAGCGTCGAGCCAGGTCCAGGGCGCCTGGAACACCGTACCCATCGACACTCTGACAGCACGGCGGTTCAGCGGGTCGCAGGTGGTCCTGGTCAGAAGGACGGCATCCACTCCGAGGGCTATCGCGGAGCGGAAGATGGCGCCTATGTTGGTGGTGTTGGTCACGCTGTCTATGACCACGACAAGGTGCGCGTCGCGGAGCACCTGGGCCACAGCAGGAAGCTGGGGCCGGCGCATCGCGCACATCACACACCTTGTAAGCGGAAAGCCGGTAAGCTGCTTGAGCAGTTCGTGTTCCCCCACATAGACGGGGATGTCCCCCACTCTCTCCACGACACGCGCCGCGATGCCGCCCAGATGACGTTCCTCCGTGATAAGGGCGAAGGGCTCGTACCCGCAGTCCAGTGCGAGGTTTATTACCTTCCCGCTTTCGGCAATGAAAAGCTTCTCCCCGAACAGGCGCGTGTCACAAAGCTGCGCGTCTGTAAGCGAGGAGAAGATTTCAAGTCCCGGTTCGTCAATCGATCTGACTTGAATTACCGGCATAGTTCCTAGATTGTGAGTTCGACAGCCTTGAGGTCCTCATCCCTCGATGAACCGCCGTAGAGTATCTGATAGCGGCCGGGCTTTACGGAAAGGCCGTCAACGGATTCATCGTAGTATTCGAACGCCTCGTCGGTAAGGCTTATCTTGACATCGGCTGTCTTGCCCGCCTTGATGGCAACCCTCTTGAAGCCCTTGAGCGACTTGATGGGAGCCAGTGGATTGTCGAGCGACTTGACATAGATCTGAACGACTTCCTCGCCGTCCCTGTCGCCCGTGTTGGTGACGGGAACGGTGATGGAGCTGCGGCCGTCCATAGTGGCCTCGCCATATTCGAAGGTGGTGTAGCTCAGACCGTAGCCGAATGCATAAAGGGGCTGGCCGTGGAAATATCTGTAGGTCCTTCCTTCCATACTGTAGTCCTCGAAGTCGGGAAGCTGGGAGGTGGAGGCGTAGAAGGTGACGGGCAGACGGCCTGCGGGATTGTAGTCGCCGAAGAGGACGGCTGCAACTGCGTGGCCCATTGCCTCGCCTGCATACCAGGCCTGGAGAAGGGCGTCATATTCGTGTTCGATGCCGCCGAAACCGATTGCGGAGCCGGAGCAGTTGACAAGGACAACGGGTTTTCCGGTGGCGTCCATAGCGGCTATGAGGTCCTGCTGGACGTCGGGAAGTTCTATCCTTGTTCGGTCGCCGCCTGCGAATCCGTCATAGTGTACGGGCATTTCCTCGCCTTCCAGACGGGCTGAGAGACCGCCCACGACGATGATGGCGTCAGCGTCGGAGACCTTCTGTGCGAGAGCGCCGAAATCGGGAAGCACACGGCGGAAGAAGTCGATTCCGAAGAATGCGGAACCTTCCTCACCCTTTGTGTATTCTACGGTGACGTCGTAGGTTTCGCCTTCGACTACGGGGAAAGTGGTGGAGGGTTCCTCATTGCGTGACCATCTGAACCCCTCGGTCGGATTGGTCTGCTCGGCTACGGCAACGCCGTTGACAGTGAGCCTGTATGTGTCGTTTCCACGGACGGTATAGAACATGTCGCCGGTGAAATCAGCGGTGAAGCTGCCGGTGAAGCGTGCGCAGAAGTCAGTTCCGGGCATACCGGGTTCGAAACGGTGGTCGCCCATAGTGTGCTTGGAGTAACTTGAGGCATAGTCGGCCGAGGCGATGGCTTCGCCTTCGAATTTCTGACCGTTGTAGTAGTCAACGTGGATGCCCTTGCCTTCGTTGAAGGAGCCCATATAATTGATGGTCATATACCTGTCGACGAGTTCGCAGCCCTGGTCATATATGACTTCGGCGCCGGGGACGAGCTCCCTGATTGCGTCCACAATCGAAAGAGTGTGCTCCGCCGTGGGGGTGCCGTTGTAGTTGCCCAGGTGCATCGACACGTTGTCGGCGTTGGGGCCTACCACCGCAATCTTTTTGATATCCTTCGACAGAGGCAGTATGCCGTTGTTCTTCAGGAGCACCATAGCTTCGCGGGCGGCCTTCTCGGCGAGCGCGTTGTGAGCGGGTGAACTCATATCATCCTTGCCGAGTTTCCTCCAGGGATCGAGTTCCACGGGATCGTGCATACCGAGTTCGATTCTTGCCCTGAGCACTCTGCGCAGGCTGTTGTCGACTTCGTCTTCGGTGAGAAGTCCGCGTTCCACGGCTTCTGTGATGGCCCTGTAGCTGGTGCCGCATTCAACGTCGGTGCCGGCCTTGATGGCGGCTGCAGTTGCGGTTGCGGCATCGGGATGCGTCTCGTGCTGTCCGGGACGGTAGAAGTTGTCGATTGCGCCGCAGTCCGAAACCACGAAACCGTCGAATCCCCACTTGTCGCGGAGTATGTCATTGAGAAGTCTTTCGCTGCCGCAGCAGGGATCGCCCTCATAACGGTTGTATGCGCCCATCACTTCCTCAACCTTGCCTTCCATAACGAGCTTCTTGAAGGCGGGAAGATAGGTCTCCCACAGGTCACGCTGCGATACGGACACGTCGAAACGGTGTCTCGAAGGTTCGGGACCGCTGTGCACTGCATAGTGCTTGGCGCAGGCGTGGGTCTTCACATAGTTTTCGTTGTCACCCTGCATTCCT
This sequence comes from Bacteroidales bacterium, assembly GCA_045600965.1. GTDB lineage: Bacteria > Bacteroidota > Bacteroidia > Bacteroidales > UBA932 > RGIG6374. The sequence continues at coordinate 5,520 of JAZRYW010000013.1, forward strand.
CTGACGAGCGCGGTTCCCATCACACCCGTAAGATAAGGGTCCTCACCGGATGTTTCCTGGCCGCGGCCCCATCTGGGGTCACGGAAGATGTTGATGTTGGGGCACCAGAAGGACAGGCCCTGATGCCAGGCTCCTCCGGTGGGTTCGGTCTTGCCGAACTGGTTGTGGTCAGTGATGTTCCAGTGAGCGCGGGCTTCGTCGGACACCACGGTGTAGATCTCGAACTGCTGTTCGGGGTCGAATGTGGCGGCAAGGCCTATCGCCTGGGGGAATACGGTTGCGTCCTGTGCGCAGATACCGTGGCAAGCCTCTGACCACCAGTTGTACGCCGGTATGCCGAGTCTGTCGATTGAGATGGAGCCGTTCATCAGCAGTCCCTCCTTCTCTTCGAGAGTGAGCAGGGAGATGAGATTCTCGACTCTTTCGCTTACGGAAAGTCCGGGGTCCTGGAAGGGATACTCATAGACCGTCTTTCCCTTGCATCCTGTCAGCGCGAGTGCGGCGGTCAGGAGCACAGTGAGTGTAAATGTTTTACGCATAATTATTGAGGTTGAAGGATATTGGCGTTGATGTCAAGTCTGCCGAGGGACTTCCCACCGGCATCAAGCAGTTCCACACTGCGCTGCACGCTGCCCTTCTCTCCTTTCGGGTCGAACGAGACAGTGATCTCGAACATCTCCCCCGGGGTGAGCGTCACGGGATATGCAAGCACGTTCACGCAGTTGCAGCTCGGCACGAAATTCTGGATTCTGACCTCTCCGGACGAAGTGTTGACCGCCGTGAATGTGTGAAACACCGCGGAGGCGTCGCCCGACAGCGTTCCGCAGTCCCAGAGAGTATGGTCGAAATCAAGCAAGCTTTCCCCGCCGGAGGAGCAGGAACAGGACAGGGCCGCAAAGGCCATTGCAAGGAGTGCCGTCATCACTGCGTGTTTCATACCATACATTCCATCTCGATGAGCCATTGGGGCCGGCATACGGGGGCAAGCAGCAGGACGCAGGGCTTGCCGGGGAATTTGGCGGCGAACATAGGCGCCACCTTATCATAGTCAGAGGCATTGCGGAGATAGACAATCATCTGGGAGACGTCATCCCATCCGCAGTGAGCCTCCTCCAGAAGCTTTTCCACGTTCTCCCACATACGCAGGGTCTGCCGCACGACATCACCCACGTGCACCACTTCGCCACGGTTGCCGATGCTGGCCGTGCCGGAGATGAAAGTTGCAGAGCAACCGCCGCAGGTCATCCTGACGCCCCTTTCGAAGGTGACGCCGTATTCATACGTCGGATTGAGGTGGGTCGGAGCATACAGATAGCGCTGCTTCAAATCCGGGGAAAGGACCGCGTAGGCATCCATCTGGACAATGCCGCCGGGGGTGCAGGGCGTGCCCTGGATACCGGTGCTGGCAATGTAGTGCGTGTCGCTGGTCATACCGGCCGCATCGAAATGTTCCATCCTTCCCTTCACCACGCCGCTGTAGTTGCTGTCAATGTCGGACACGTGTATCCAGGTACGTATGCAGTTGGCTTCGAGCGTCATACCGTATTTGTGCAGGATATCGCCGTATTTGAGGAAAACCGCTGACATCTGGCTGAAGGAGTCATCTCCAGCGGCTGTTATGCCGGCCGTCCACAGATGTCTTTGATCGCCTTCCACGGCCAGGGTGGAGCCCTCCGGGAAGGTCAGCTCCGCACCCGATACGAGCCACAGCCACACGGCCGCCGTCGCTTTGGAAAGAGGCGGCTGGCATATCACGCTGACAGCGCCCTTGCCATCGGGAAGGCTGTCCGCCTGCAGTGGGTCGGAAAGGAAGTAGCGCTTGAAGACGGTCTGATAACCTTCCTGATGAGAAACGCATTCGCGTTCCATTTCCAGAAGCCTTTCCACGCTTTCTGCCTCCAATATGCGGTGAAGATGGTTCATATCACGCAAATATAAAGAAAAAAGGCGTATAACGAACTAATAAGATCACTACATTTGCATGTATGAACAATGGAAGGTTATGATTCGGGAAACACTGAAATCTTTCATCGAGAATGAGATACTGCCGCGCCACGACGCCTTCGACAAGGGGCATCGGCGGGACCATATCGAGACGGTCATCAGCCAGGGGCTCCAGCTCTCGAAGTTCTATGACGTGGACCCGGAGATGGTCTATGTGGCCTGCGCCTGTCACGATCTCGGCATCCGCGCCGGCAGGGAGCTCCACCATCTCGAATCCGGAAAGATAATCCGAGAGGAACTCCCCCTCGGGGAATGGTTCACGGCAGAGCAGATCGAGACCATAGCCTGCGCGGCAGAAGACCACAGGGCCTCGTCGAAAAGTGAGCCCCGCACGATATACGGCAAGATAGTGGCCGAGGCCGACAGGCAGATCGTTCCGCAGACCGTCATCCTCCGCACCATCCAGTACGGCCTTGAGCACTACCCCGGCCTTGACCGGGAGCAGCATTGGGAAAGGACTCTTTCGCACCTGAACGGGAAATATGCCTCGGGAGGCTATCTCAAGCTCTGGATCCCCGAATCGCCCAACGCCGCGCGCCTGGAGGGGCTCCGGGAAATCATTGCCGACAGGAAGCGCCTTCGCGATATCTTCGACCTCGAGTTCGCCCGCGAGCGGATGAAAATACGGCCTGCTGAGATGGAGGACATTCCCCGCATCCTCGAGATTTGCGACGAAGCCCGCGGCATTATGCGCGCCGACGGCAATATGGACCAGTGGACGGGCGGCTATCCCTCACGCGAAGCCATCGGGCGGGACATACGCAGGGAGGTCGGCTATGTCGTCACGCAGGACGGCAGCCCCGTAGCTTACTTCGCCTTCATAGTTGGCACAGACCCCACATATCTTGTCATCGACGGCGGACATTGGATAGACGACACACTGCCCTACGGCACCATCCACCGACTGGGCAGCACCGCGTCCTCCCACGGTGTGGCCGCCTTATGCTTCGACTGGTGCTGGCAGAGGGTCCCCAACATCAGGATTGACACCCACCGCGACAACAGCATTATGAAACACTGCATCCTCAAGGCCGGCTTCCGCTACTGCGGCATCATCTACATCGAAGACGGCAGCGAAAGGCTCGCATACCAGAAAATCTAATCCAACAACCTTATAATGAAACGCTTATTTCTTTTCCTTTCAGCAGCCGCGCTGGTAGTCTGCGGATGCTGCTCCCACAACGAAACTGAAAAAACAACTGAATCTATGGATTTCCTCTCCCTTGCAAAGGCACGCTACTCCGTGCGCCACTTCACCGACCGAGCCGTCGCAGCTGAAGACCTCGACAGGATAATAGAGGCAGGAAGGGTTGCGCCAACCGCAGTCAACTCACAGCCCCAGATGGTCTATGTCGCCCAGTCACCCGAAGTGATGGCAAAGCTCAATGAAGTTTCACCCTGCATCTACGGCGCGCCCCAGTGCTTCGTGTTCTGCTACAACGACGATACCGTATGCCAGCGTGGCGCCGGCAACTACGGTGAAATAGACGTGACCATAGTCATCACCCATATGATGCTCGAAGCCGCAAGCCTCGGCATAGGCACCTGCCTTGTGGGCTATTTCGACCAGGCCGCGCTGACCGAGGCCCTCGCCCTTCCCAAGAATATGCACCCCGTGCTTCTTATGCCCTTCGGATATGCGGCGGAGGACGCCACACCCTCACCCAAGCACACTGAATACCGTCCCGCAGAGGAAACGGTTGCATATCTCTAGGCGCCCGGTTCGGACAGTTTGTCCAGAACAAGTCTGACAAGTCTGTCCATCACGGACTTGCAGTCCTTCTCGGCGGCATTGTGATACCTATCGACAATGCCCCGGCGCATCGTGATTGTATCGTCCTGAATTTTCAAGCAGCGCCCTGACCTGTGAGGCCAGGCCGGCGGCCTTTTCCGAAAGGAGTCCGTCCATGTTGAAATGGAAACGGAATCTCCAGTGGTTGTCGGGGTCAGCGGGCTGGTTGACACGTTCGTTCATAAAGTCCTTCCTGCGCAGGTCCTCGTCCAGGGCCAGCCAGTCCTGAAGCGGGAAGATGGCCAGCATAGATGCGGAGGAGAGATGCGCGACGATGATTTCGCGCACCTTTGAAGGGGCGGGATCGCCGTTTTCGGCGTTCTGCATACGAAGCGTGGGCATATCGTGGTTCGACGTCGCGCACACGCTCAGGTAGGGCCAGGGCCGTCCCTTCTCCATTCCGGCCATCTCGAAGGAAAGTATCCTCTCCTTGTCCATCACACCCGGGACACAGTCGGGCACCATACCCAGATCCTCTCCGCAGGCAAGCATTCCTGTGGCGGAGAGCAGTTCGGGAAGTTTGTGCTCGGCATTGCGGCGCCAGAAGTCATCGTGACGGTGGAAGAAGAAATCATCATACAAGGCTCCGAAGCGCTCCTGCTGCCAGGCGGGAAGGTCTTTCGAAGATGGTGTGATAAGAGGCTGATACATACCGGGATGCCTCGGATCTTCGTGGAACAGGCCTTCCAGAGGCAGGCCGAGATTGTCTATCTCCTGACGGCTGTACGGCAGTGCGGGATTGAAATGGCCCATAAGCCCGCTCGAATATTCGGTAGGAATCTCCCATATCCTGAAGAAGCCAAGTATGTGGTCTATCCTGAAGGCGTCGAAATAGCGGCTCATCTTGCGCAGGCGGCTCTTCCACCAGGCGAAGTCATCCTTGGCCATCTCCTCCCAGTTGTATGTGGGAAATCCCCAGTTCTGCCCGTCGGCGCTGAAGAAATCCGGAGGGGCGCCGGTGCTCGAATCTAGGTTGAACAGTTCCGGATGCCAGTATGCTTCCGCGCTGTCGGCGCTCACGCCGATGGGAAGGTCGCCCTTGAACGACACTCCCCTGCCCCTTGCATAATCGGCCTCCTGTGAGAACTGTATGTCAAGATGGTACTGCATCCAGAAATAGTATTCCTTTTCAAGTCCGTCGCGCTTTGCGCAGAACTGTCCGTACTCTTCGAGCCAGAACTTGTTTTCCTTATAGAAACGGCGGTATGCCGCGCTTTCCATATCCTTTGTGCCGCAGGCTTCGAACGCCTCCCTGATGAACGACATCTTGCAGTGGAACACTTTCGGATAGTCTATTTCCGGCAGCGAGTTGAGTTCCTTCTGGAGTTTGAGGAACCTTGCGGAGCGCTTCACGCCTATCTCCTGCAGCCTCAGATAAAGGGGATGAAGTGCGAAGGTCGATACCGGACTGTAGGGATAGGAATCCCTCCACTGTCCCTTTCTGGTGGTGTCATTGACGGGAAGAATCTGGATTATGTTCTGGCCTGTGGCGGCGGCCCAGTCCACAAGCGGCCTTAGGTCGCGGAATTCACCGATTCCGAAGTCATCCGCACTGCGCAGGGAGAACACCGGGACGGCAGTTCCCGCGCCGCGGTAGCCGGGACGGTCGAAAACAGGGGCCTGATGCTCGCGTGGGAAAGGACATCCCTCAATGGGACACTCTATCCAGGCATCCTCGCACAGCAGAGTCTTCGTGCCCGTGGGCGCCTTGCGTCTGTGGTGCTTCCATTCGGTGTGACGGATGAGCCCGTCCTCCATCATCACATATGTATAATCCGAGAGGTCGGCAGCGGTGCATCTGTCGAGCGTGACGCTCCAAATGCCGCCGTCACCCCACTGCATAGGGTATTTAACATCCCTTGCAATCAGGCAGAGACTCTGTCCCCACCTTGTGTTGTACTGAACTCTGAATGTTACCTGCATTGTCTGAAACTTATTGCAAAGCCACCTCCGGGAGCCATCCTGACGTGGATACTGTCCTCTGAAGTGACTTCAACGGTGTTGATTGTGTATACTTTTTCGTTGGTGTAGCAGTCTGCGTCGGGAGCATCGGCATAGACCGTGGCCTCAAAGATTCCATCAGGGAGATAGTCCAGAGGAATGTCGAATTCGCGCGCCTGAGCGTCCGTCACACCGCCGCAGAACCACTGTCCGTCCTTGGATTTCCTCGCGGCGATTACATACTGCATAGGCTCGGCGAAGAGGTAACGGCTTTCGCTCCAGTCGACGGCTACGTCCTCTATGAACTTGAACGCATCAAGGTGCTCGCTGTAATGCTCGGGAGTGTCCGCAGCCATCTGGAGGGGTGAGTACATCGTGACGTAAAGGCCAAGTTGTCCGCAGATGGTGCTGTTCACGTGAGAGTCGTTGCCGCACCATTCCTTGAGGTCCTGCTCGAAGATGCCGGGGGTGTAGTCCATAGGTCCGCCGTTCAGACGGGTGAATGGAAGAATGGCCGTGTGGCCGGGAGTGATGCCGCCGAAGGCCTGGTATTCGGTTCCCATAGCGCTTTCGTTGCCGATAAGGTTAGGATAGGTGCGGCACAGTCCGGTAGGTCTGACAGCCTCGTGCGCGTTCACCATAATGTGATGTTTTGCGGCTTCGGTTATGCAGTAGAGGTAGTGGTTGTTGGTCCACTGGCTGTAGTGGTGCATTCCCTGGGGCAGTATGTCACCCACATATCCTGACTTCACGGCGTCATAGCCGTATCTGTTCATAAGGCTGTATGCGTCCTCGAGATGGCGTTCGTAGTTGCGTACGCTGCTTGACGTCTCGTGGTGCATCACCAGACGGATTCCCTTTGAATGGGCGTAGTCGTTGAGCGCCTCTATGTCGAAATCGGGATATGGTGTCTGGAAGTCGAAGACATAGTCCTTGTCGCAGTTGGCCCAGTCCTCCCATCCTATGTTCCATCCTTCCACCAGCAGGGCGTCGAATCCGTGCTGTGATGCGAAGTCGATGTAGTGGCGCACGCGGTCGTTGTTGCCGCTGTGCCTTCCGTTGGGACGGGCGGAGGCGAAATCGGTCTGACCGAGTTTCACGCTCTGGAAGTCATCGGTGTAGTTCCAGCTCCCATAGCCGGCTATCATCTCCCACCATACGCCCATATATTTGACGGGATGTATCCAGCTCACGTCATCATAGGCGCAGGGTTCGTTGAGGTTCAGGACAAGCCTTGAGGCCAACAGGCCGGTGGCCGACGGAGCAATCTGGACGGTTCTCCAGGGAGTCTTGGCCGGAGTCTGGAGATTGCCCTTCCATCCTTCGGCGTCCGGAGTAAGCCAGATACGCATCGAATGGTTCTTTCCATCTACAAGGAGATGGGCGCAGGGATAGTCGACAAGCGCCGCTTCGTGGACGGTGACATAGAGACTCTCGGGAGTCTTCATCAGCAGCGCCGTCTGAACGCCTTCGGTGCTGAAGACTGTCTGGCTCGAGTTGCCGCGCATCCTGTCCCAGAAGTGGTCCCTGATCTGCGAAAGAGGACATCTGGTATATTCATATTCCTGGGTGTCATAGTCACCGGGAATCCACCAGGCCTCATTGTCGGCCGCCATCGCGAACTGAGTGAGTTCCTCCTTGATGACGAAATACACCAGAGGCTGGTTGTCGGGGAACTCATATCTGAATCCGAGCCCGTCGTCGAATGCCCTGAAACGGACATTCATAAGACGTCCGCTCTCCTTCTGGCGCAGTTCGACAAGCAGCTCGTTGTAATGGTTCCGTATCTCGGATTCCTCGCCCCATACGGGCTGCCAGGCTTCGTCGAAGGATGACTCGGACACGTTCACCACCTCGAATGCGTCATACATCGAGAAGCAGGGACGCGTGTCGCGTTTGGTCACGTCGTCGGTTCCGTATCTGTAGTCTTCGGCCTTCACGGTCCCGCGCATCTCGAATCCGAGAAGGGAGGGCGTGATGACGCAGGTGTCACCGTAGTTGACGCTGTAGTTCAGGGAGCCGTTTGAAGTCAGGGAAAGGCCGACTGTAATCCTGCCGTCAGGGGAAATGAGGGAGGCTACCGGAGCGCTCGCCACCGGCTTTTCGGCATTGCAGGACACCAGGACGGCAGCGGCGGCTGCAAGACAGGGAAGAAATCTTTTCATTTTGGATTAAGAATCTGTTTTGAAATAGTTCACGAAAATAAGAAGCTGTTTAAATTTAATTGCTCTCATTTCTTATGCATCTTTTTTGATGATTTGAAGGAGCAACGGGGTTCCGTTGTGACTGAAAAGGAGCGGAAAATATGCGAAAAAGAAACATAAGACGTTAATCATTTCAAAACAGATTCTAAAAATCAAGTATCAATGTTCCGTGTGCGGGTACGGTGCAGTCGCTCGGATCGACTTCAACCCCACCGATTATGTCGAGACCTCTCGAAAGGCCTTCGGTCATCTCGGCATAGTTCTCCCAGGGAATACGTACGGGCTGTGAAGTATTGTTGAGATATACGAACACCTTGTCGGTGTCGGTGTAACGGAAATATGCATAGGTGTTGTCCCTTGTCAGGAAATGCTTGAAACGGCCGTTTATCACGGCGTCGGAGCCTTTCCTCCAGTTGAACAGGCGGCTTGCGAAATCGAACACCTCAGCCCTTGTGCCGGGTTTGAGCGCACTTCCGTCGAAATCCACGTCGCACTTTTCCCTGCCTTCCGCAGTGAACAGATCATAGCCGTCACCTTCCCATCCGCCGGGGAAATCGACGCGCAGTGCGCCGTCACGGTGCCATCCGCCACGGGTAGTGAACATCTGCTCGTCACCGGAGAATATCTGCGGATAGCCGCGTACGGTCCCCACGATGGCAAGTATCATCTTCTGACGGTCAGCATCGCGGCCGACAACGTCACCGGTGCGGTCCGTGTCGTGGTTCGAGGAGAAGACCATCATATTGGCGGGATCTGGATAATAGGCATCATTGGAAAGGGCGTCATACACCCTTGCAAGGCCTTCGTCCCAGTTGACCTTCCCGCTGAAAGGAACGCCCTGGCACATTGCATTGTGCAGGGGGAAGTCCATTATGGAGGGAAGGTTCGAATCGAATCCGTCAGCATTCACGGCTCCGTCCTGCCAGTATGCAAGCTGGGCCACGTGCGTGGTGTACACCTCCCCCACTATATTGATCGAGGGATATTCATTGCACAGCGCCGCGCACCACTGTGCCATCGGCTCCTTGTCGTTATAGGGATAGGTGTCCACCCTGAATCCGTCTATCGAGGCCCATTCCATCCACCATATCGCGGCCTGGGTGAAATACTTCAGAAGATAGGGGTTGTCCATATTCATATCCGGCATCGAAGTGTCGAACCATCCGCCCACCATATTGGTCCTGTCGAACTCGGAGGCATTGGGGTCGTTCTGCATCGAGAATGCGCAGTTGGAATGGGTATATTCGGGCCACTGATGTATCCAGTCAGCGAACGGGAGGTCCTGCATCCACCAATGGGAGCTTCCGCAATGATTTGACACGAAGTCCATTATCATCTTTATTCCGTGGCTGTGCGCCTCTGCGGTCAGGCTTCTGTACTGGGCGTTGGAACCGAAGCGCGGGTCGATGCGGTAGTAGTCTCCGCAGGCATATCCGTGGTAGGAAGATTCCGGTTCCGCATCAAGCAGGACCGGGGTGTTCCATATTGCAGTCACGCCGAGTTCATGAAGATAGTCGAGATGATTGCGTATGCCCTGCAGGTCACCTCCGTGACGGCCGGGCAACGCACTGCGGTCGGCCTTGTCGAAGGTGTCATCGGTATCGTCGTTTGAAGGGTCTCCGTTCGAGAAGCGGTCGGGCATAATCAGATATATCATATCGGCGCTGCCGAAGCTTCCGCGGGCGGCCGAACCTTCAGTCCTCCGTGCAATATCATAGGGTACTCTGATATCATCATCACCGTATGTCAGCACAAGGTGGTGGATGCCCGGCTTTGCGTTTGCGGGAATCTCCACGTCCACGAACAGATAGTTCGGGCTTTCGGCCTGATGGACTGCGCTCACCCTGACATCCTTCTCCTCGAATGAGGCACTGTATGAACCTATGCCGGGAGCCTTGACCATAAGCTGCAGGGGGGTCTTCATTCCTGTCCACCACGAGAGCGGCTCGAGATGCTCGATACGGCTTTCATCGGTGATTATCTCCCAGTTCCAGGGAGCCTCCAGCTGTACGCTGACCTTCACACAGTCCTTTCCGCACGTCCTTTCGAAAACAAGCGTGCCGTTATCAGATGAAAGGATGCTGAATGAGCCTTCGCCGCCGGCATTGAGGGCCGGATGTGTATGCTTGAGAGTGGCGAGGCTGCGGTAGAAATCGGTGATATGGTTGTCTATTCCCTGAGGCATAGGATCCTTCTCGAAGAATGCGAACCTGTGGTCCATACCGAATTCCTGTCCCGTGTAGATCAGAGGCTGGGTGTTGGGGAGAGTCCAGCAGAGGACGGTCATAGCCTTCCAGGCGTCTCCCATCCTTTCGAACTCGGTTCCGGCCCACGAGTTCTCATCGTGGTTGGACGTAAACGCAAGACGCTGTGCATCAGCAGGATACCCTTCCATATCGCGTGCGATATAGTCAGTAAGTTCCTTTATCGACGCCTTACCCTGAGCGATATCGTTGAGCATATGATGGAGTTCCCAGGAATATGTCGCATCAAATCCGGAGACTGTGTGGAGTTCGGGCTTTTCACCCTCGGCAAGCCAGTATTTTCCGGGATATTCCTTGCGGAGCGGGGTGATCATCGATTCCCAGTAGTCGAGGGGCATTTCGCCTGCCACGTCGCAGCGGAATCCGTCGACTCCCCTGTCCAGCCAGAAACGGAAATTGTCACGCATCGCGGAGCGCATCTCCTGATTCGACAGATCCATCGGGGCAATGTCGGTCCAGTCGTGCTGGACGACGAAGTTGCCGTTCTCATCGTGAAGGAACCATTCCGGATGCTCCACCGCCCACTTCGAATCCGGTGATGTGTGGTTTGCGACCCAGTCGAGTATGACCTTCAGGCCAAGGCCGTGCGCCTTCTCGAGGAAAGCGTCGAAATCGGCCATTGTGCCGTATTCGGGATTGATTTCACGGTAGTCCCTGGGAGCATAATACGAGCCGAGAGAGCCCTTCCGTTCAAGTTCGCCTATGGGATGGACGGGCATAAGCCATATTATGTCCACACCATCCTCGCGCAGTCTCTGCAGTTGTCCGGCGGCTGCGGCAAATGTGCCTTCGGGAGTCAGCTGTCGCACGTTCATCTCATAGATTACAGCGTCATATGTCCATTCGGCGTGGGTTTCATGCGGCTTTGGAGCGTTGCAGGAAACAATCGTGACAAGAGTTGCAAGAAGCAGGTATATACGTTTCATAAAGTCGTTTGATATTGTCAGTTTTTGAAAGGATCCAGCGCGGATGTGGGCCTTCCGTCGGCAAATGCGCCGTAATCATATCCGTTGCGTGAATGTTCACTTTCGGGCTCCCAGAGGAATATGCCCTTGAACCAGTCATAGGCGGCTGTTCCGTCCAGCAGGGACTGCAGGGCCGCCGATGCCTTTTCAGGCTCGCCGGAAGGCATTCCGAACTCCACAAGCATCACCGGCTTTCCATAGTTCGCGTGGCAGAGGGATATGTAGGAAAGGAACTGACGGCATTTGGGCTGCCAGTCGGGATAGCCCTGGATCATTGAGTCCCAGTAGGAAGGATAGAGTGAAAGCCCCACCATATCGAACTTGGCTCCGCCCTTGACCACAAGGTCCCAGAACCAGTTGTTCGTGGCCACGTCCCAGCCGTTGTCGTTGTGGACTATGACCTGAGCCGAAGGGTACACCGACTTGACCGCATCATAGCCGGCATTGACCAGACCGCAGAAACTGTAGGGGTCGGCGTCAGTCAGACGTCCCAGGGGCCATAGCATTCCTGTGCGAGTCTCGTTGCCCACCTGCACCCAGCTGACTTCTATTCCGGCGGCCTTCAGAGTGGAAAGCACGTCGGTGGTGTGCTCCGCCACGGCATTGCGCAGTGCGGCCAGGTCGAAGCCCTTCCAGGCCGCAGGTATGTTCTGCTTCTGGGGGTCGGCCCACCAGTCGCTGTAGTGGAAATCTATCATTATCCTCATATCGAGGGCCGAGGCGCGAGTGCACTTCTCAAGCACGTCCGCCTTGTTGCACCAGCCGTCTGCCGGATCCACCCATACACGGTAGCGGACTGCATTCAGCCCCGCCTGCCTGATAAGCGCGGTGCATTCGGTCTCCACTCCTTCGCTGTTATAGAAGGCGTATCCACGGCTTTCCATTTCCGTAACCCAGCTTATGTCGGCGCCCTTGGCGAAAGGGGGTTCGGTCTGCTTTCCGCTTTCCGGGGAGGGATCCACCTGCACGTGTCCGCAGCAGGCAATCAGCACGGAGGCTGTCAATATGTAAGAAAATCTTTTCATTGCAGGAATAAGGCTGATGAATATGCTCCGACGGTCAGTTTGCTGCCGTTTACGGTAACACTGCCATTGGATGCTATGAGTCTGTCTGTCTTCAAAGTTGAGAAGTTGATGTTCACGCCTCCGCCGCTGAAATTGTGCACGACAAGCACGGTCTGTCCGTCAGCGGTGCGCAGCCAGGCGCTTATCGAAGGCGAACCGGCCGCCTCGGCGCAGTAGCCGAGATTTCCGTGCGCGAGCGCGGGATATGATGCCCTCGCCTTTCCGAACTTCCTGTAGACGTTGAGGATGGAATTCTCATCAGAGGCCTGCGCCTCGGCGGATATGTCGGAAGTGAGCATCGAGTTGTCGACCTTGCCGGAAAGCAGGCCGGAGGCGACGGCGCCGTCCCTTGTCCACTTCACAGGAGCGCGGACATACTCGTCCCCGCCGCTCTTCGTGCCCCAGTATCCGAGTTCCTCGCCCTGATAGACATAGGGCTGGCCCGATGCTGTAAGGAGGACCGCTGCGGCAAGTTTCATCTTTGAGATGTTCCTCTGCAGCTCGTTGGCGGCACGGTCCTCATCGTGGTTGGTGAGCTTTGTGGCCTCGATCCAGTCGCTGCGGTATTGGGCGTACATCTTCTGGTATGACTGGAGGTCAGATACGAAATACTGACCTGTGCCGCTGTTTATCGCATCCTTGAGACGCCACCAGAAACTGAACTCGAAATATGCGGGAAGGCCTTTGTAGTACGGGGCGACTTCGTTTGCCTCGCTGAAGTGTTCGCCTACCATATAGAACTCCCCTTCCCCTCCGCGGGCCTTCCAGGTCGCGTTGCAGTGGTCGTAGAATTTCTTGAGGAAAGTCGGGTTCTCATCCGACTTGGCATCGTGATAGATATGCTTGATGGCATCCAGACGGAAGCCGTCGATTCCGAGGTTTATCCATTTGTCGGCTGAAGCGCACATAGCCTGGAACGGCGCCGAATTCCCGCACTCGGAGGCGGGTCCGTAGTTGATGTCGGGCATCCAGGCCCCGAAGGCCGAGTGATAGTATTCCACGCCCATCCCGGGAAGAAGTATGTCGCCGGGATCGAACGAGGATGAACTGGGATATATTCCCAGGGCCTTTCCCCACTGGAGGGTTTCGGAGCCGGCCTTCGCTCCGTATTTTGTGCCGGTGGGCCAGCTGTCGCTCGTCGAGGTGCGGATGAGGAAACCCCAGTCGCTCTCGAATTCGAGGCTCAGCGTATGGTCGGAACAGAATTCCGCCATATGGCCGTCACCATAATATAGGTATATTCCGGAATCCTGCCGGAGAGGATTGCTTATGTCATCCACCTTTTCGGCGGTGACGGTCTTGGGCTTTCCCGAGTTGTCGGTCGTCACGGTGAAACGGATTTTCTGCTTTCCGACCGCACCCGAGGCGCAACTTGTCCATTCGCCCGAATTGTAGCCGGTAGTCTCTATCATAGGTATCCTGCCGGCCTTTATGTCGGCTGCGGGGTCCTTGGAGAAGATATACCAGTTGCGGTAGGGGCTGTCGGGCGAAGACCTTGCGTCAAGAAAGAACCTGTGGTCCCTGGAAGTGTGGTTGAGCACGAAATCCAGATAGACCGATATCCCCATTCCGTGAGCCTTGTCGACAAGGTTTTTCAGATCGGCTTCAGTGCCGAACTTCGGATTGACACTGTCATAGTCGAGAACGTCATACCCGTGATAGGAAGAGGACGGATGGACGGGGCTCAGCCAAAGCGCCGACACGCCCATCTCCTTGAGATAGTCGAGTTTGGAAGCGATGCCATTGAAATCCCCCACTCCGTCTGAATCCGAATCGCAGAAGGAATAGACCAGCAGCTGGTAGGTGATGCCGGATTCCACTTCGCCGCCCAGCGGTTCGGGACCGGGTCCGGGCGTGGGGTCGTCCGTAAGATGGCATCCGCAGAAGAGGAGCGCTGAAAGGAGATATGCAAGTAAACGCTTCATTTCGAAAAAGATAAAAAAGGAAGTGCCGGCCGTTTGCCGGCACTTCCAGATAAGAATTATTTTGCTTCAACAGTGATGGTCTCAGTGTTGCTGTCGTAAGTGACAATGTAGTCACCGGCGGGAAGGAAAATGTTGTCGCCGTTGTTGACGACTTCAAACGCTTCACCGAGGGCTGACATTGCACCGCCACGGTTCACGGCCCAGTCACGGTCCTTGCGGATCTTCCAGCCGCCATCAGCCTCGAGGCTGAGATTGGCCATATATATACCGGGATTGACCTCGAGCATTACCACATCGCCGCTCCAGCTGTTGAAATCACCGATGATTCCCCAGTCGGCGCGACCGACATAGATACTTTCGTCAACACAGTTGTAAGTGACGAACACATAGTTGCTTTCAGGTATGGAGATATTGTCGCCATCCTGAACGGCAGCGAAGCTTTCAGCCCAGGCGGAGAAGACACCGCCGCGGTTTACGGCCCAGTCAGCATCCCAGCGTGCCTTGAAGCCATTTCCGGCTTCGATGTAGAGCACGTCGCTCATCCAGGCTTCGGCATAGCCGTCATCACCGATGACGGGAGCCATCACGAAGTCCTTGCCCCAGGAGGTGTTGTCGATATCACCTATCAGTGACCAGCCCTGGAAGAATATCTGCTCGAGAGTCTCGGAGTAGGCAATCCTGTAGGTACCTTCCGCAGCAACCTTAATGTTGTCGGCATCCTGCGCGACATCAACGGCCTGGCCCATTTCCAGAGTGGCTTTTCCACCGCGGTTGACGGCCCAATCCCTGTTATAGCGGACCTTGAACTCATCGCCTGCCTTGAGCGCGACGGGCTCGCTGACCCACATCCTGTAAAGTCCGCCACAGAAGGCCATCTTCACGTCATTGGACCAACCGGACGCTTCGAAGCTTCCGATTACCGACCAGATGTTTGAAGGGAACGCCCTGGTGACGGTGATGGTCTCTTCTTCGGGATCGTAGGTGACTATGAATTCACCTTCGCCGCAGTCGATGTTGCCACCACCCTGAACAGCCTCGAAAGGCACGTCGAAATCAGAGAAGGAACCTCCGCGGTCAGCGTCCCAGGCGTGGTTGAGGCGGATCTTCCAACCCGGAGTAAGGGCGGTTGCGGGGCTTACCCACTTGCCGTCGGTCAGAACCATGTCGACGTCTCCGTTCCAGCCGTTGAAGTCACCGATGATTGACCACACTTCGCCATTGGAGACGGTGATGGTGTTGTCGTTTGTGTTGTAGACAATCTTGTAGAATCCGTCAGCGCCAACCTTGATGTTGTCGCCACCTGCAACTGCGTCGAAAGGAGTGTCGAGAGCTTCGAAGACACCGCCTGCGTTCTCTTCCCAGGCAGCATCCTTGCGGAGCTTCCATTCGTCACCGGCTGCAAGGGTTGCATATCCGGTCCATACGCCGCCTTCCTCGGTCATCGCGATGTCATTCTCCCAGTCACCGCCTACACCGATGATGCCCCAGCCCTGATATGCGGGCACAGGTACCGGTTCGGGTTCGATGGTGGGTTCCTCCTTTCCGTACATCGAAGGATCAAGTTCGGCATAGAGGGTCACATCGTTCATATAGAAGTAGATTCTGTACTGACCTGCAGCTACGGGTATATTGCTTCCGCCGCCCTGGAGAGCCTCGAGGGATCCGCCCCAGTTGCTGTCCCAGGCGCCGTCGAGCCTGAACTTGAATTCGGTGTCGGCAGGAACGTCGACATCAGCCCAGAAGCGGCCCATAAACATATTGTAGGTCATCACCACGTCGTTGTCCCAGTCACCGTTGAGGCCGATGACACCGACCTTGTCGAATGACATTATCTTGGTCAGTGTGAGGGCGTCCTTGTTGAATTCGAAGAGATAGTACCTCTTGGCGCCGTAGCATACGATGTTCTGGGAAGCGTCCCCGTTGACGAGCTGAACGCTTGCCGCTTCAGCGGGTTCTCCCTGGTCTGCGGAGCCCCAGTTGCCTGAATCGTTATCCCAGTTGCCACCACCTGTGATCTTGAAGCCGTTGGCGGCGGAACCGTCCTCCTTCTTGCACTGGAAGTCCACTACGCCACGGTAGATGACTTCGTCATATGAATAGCTGAAGAGTTTCGGATAGTCCGAAGGAGCCCATCCCTGGTAGTCACCGGGAACGTCCACCACGGGAAGATCGCCCTTGACTTCCTCATATACGTGGAAACTTGCCGAGACCACGTTGGAGTGCTGGACATATTCCTCGAGGTTGCTGAGTTTCTCGTTCTGCATATAGGCATCCAGACGGAAATACACTGTAACGTCGGTGTCGGGTTCCACACCCATATTGAGCAGGTTCTTGTTGAACTTCTTCTGACCGAAGGAAATCCTGCCTTCTGAAATGGTGGCATCTACCTTCTTTGCGTTTGCGAACTGGTCTGAGATGTCCATCAGCAGCGTGTAGCTGGTGGGAACGCTGAGGCCGAAGTCGACCTCCTCGTATGAAGCAGTAATGTCAGGGCCGTCCTCGCTGAGGGCCGTTCCCTGAATTTCACCCAGCCCCTGTACCTTGACATCCGAAGGCACGAACCGGGCATCTATATGATCCTGGGCGCAGGACGTTGCTACAAGTCCTGCGATGGCGAGTATCGCTGTGTAAACTTTTTTCATAGTCGTCTGTTAATATCCGGGATTCTGGACGAGGTTACCGTTTGCATTCAGATCGTCGGAAGGTATGCAGAAGAGGTTGAACCTGTCATCCACCTTCTTTCCGTTGACGTCACCGCCCTTGAATTCCCAAAGGTAGCTGTCAGAAGTGAAGAGGCCGAAACGCACGAGGTCCTGACGGCGGAAGCCCTCGAGATAGAGTTCGCGTGCGCGTTCATCGATTATGTTGTCAAGGCTGAGGCTCAGTTCGCCGAGCCCTGCGCGTGAACGGACGGCATTGAGATAGGTCTGACCCTTGCCGTTGTCGGCGCCGCCGCGTGCGGCACATTCGGCATACATCAGGTATGCGTCAGCGGAACGGAATATGGGGAAGTCGGTATCGACGGAACCCTGTGCCTGAGCGGCGCTGCCGTCGTGGTTGATGTTGGTGAACTTGACGGACTTCCATCCTTCGGATGCGCCGTCACCGTCGCGGAGCTGGTCGATGTACTGGTTGAAGCCGCCCTTGAAGAACATTGCGCGGGCGTCGTTCTCATCGAACTTGCTGGTAAACGCACCGGTAAGGCTGAGGCCTGACCAGCCTGAAGAAATGCCCACCTGAGCCACATCCATAGTCTTTTCGGGCTTGCCCGATACGGACCAGGTCGAAGCGAACACGAGGAAGTTGGTCGAGCCGTAAGAGCAGAGCTGTATGCCGTCCTGAGGAGCCACGAATATGATTTCGTCACCGCCGGGGTTTGAACCGTTCTTTATGCAAAGATGGTTGTCGGCGCAGAACATATCGGAATACTTGCCGTGGAGAGGATAGGTAGCGATGATCTTCTCGCATACTTCAGCGCATTCCTTGTACATCGGAGTGCCCTTCCATACCTCAGCGTTGAGGTAGAGTTTTGCAAGTATCATCTGGACCATACCCTTGTCGGCGCGGCCATATTCAGCCTTGCCGGCTTCTGCAAGTCCGCTGCCTGAAATCAGGTCGCTTGCTTCTGCGACCATCCAGTCGAAGAGGTCGGCGCGGGTGATCTGTTGGGGAGCCTCGGAACCTACGGAGTTCTCCTCGGTTGAGAAAGGAACGCTTCCGAACATATCGATTGCGTGATAGTAGCTCAGGAGCCTGAGGGCCCTTGCCTCGGCAATGTAGTTGTCCTTCCTGTCATAGCCTGAGATTTCCGTTGAGTTGCTCCTGCGGATGAACTCGTTGCATTGGCTAATCTGGAAGAAGATTCTCATATACATACTGAACACGAACTCATTCGCGGGAGTCCAGCACATATTGTGAAGGTCAAAGAGGGTACCGTCGTTCCAGCAGCAGGTCATCACGTCGGTGGTGAGTTCCTGGAGGTTCACCACTGCACGCATATACTGGCCGTAGCCGCCGTCCACGCCGTCGATGTCAGGACCGCCGTCCTGGCCGTATGAGCTTGAACTGCAGAGTCCCTGATAGCACTTGGCAAGAAGCTGGTTGAACGCCTCCTGTGAGTCGAGCACGTCTTCGGGGAGCACCGTATTGGGATCTATGGGAGTTACGTCGAGGTCATTAACACAGGAAGATGTGAAGCCTGCGACCAAACCTGCACAGAGTGCAATTGCCAAAGTCTTAATATTTTTCATATCTCGTAAGTGTTAAGTTAGAAGTTGAACTTGAGACCGATGATATAGGTGCGCGGTCTCGGATACATATTGTTGTCGATGCCTGAGAACACTTCAGGATCGATGCCTTCATAGCCGGTGAGGCAGGCTACGTTCTGAACGGTTCCGAACAGACTGAGGTTCATATCGCGGCCGGCTGCTTCGGCAAGCTTGAAACGGTAACTTACAGTCACGTTGTCAAGTTTGAGGAAGGATGCGTCGGTCACGTACATATCCGACCAGTACTGCGCGAAGTTCCTGAAGTTGTGGACTTCTGCGGTATGGTAGCGGTTGTTGATGAAGCTGTTGGTGCTCAGGTCGGTCAAAAGGTCACCGTTGCTCATCACGTTGTTGTAGATGTAATTGCCCACATTTGCGTGCGCGCTTGCAGCCACGGTGAGGTTCTTCCAGGATACCTGGGTGTTGAAGCCGAAGGTCCAGTCGGGAGCGGCCTTGTGGAAGCAGTACTTGTCGGCTGCATCTATCTTGCCGTCCTCGTTACGGTCAACGTAGAGGCCTTCGATGGGCTTGCCGTACTGGTCATACACCTGCTGGTATACAAAGAATGAGTTGGGAGCGTGTCCGGTCTGATGAACCTGGACGGTGTTGCCTGTACCGCCGCTGATACCGCCGGTGTAGACGCCGTAGTAGTTGGGACGTTCATCGTCGGTGGTCAGACGGGTGATGAGAGTCCTGTTCCAGGCTGCGTTAAAGCCCAGGGTCCAGGACCAGTCGCGGGTCTGAACGGGGATTGCATTGAGTTCCATTTCCACACCTGTGTTCTCGAGGTCACCGATGTTGGCGTCGAGATAGTTGGAGAGGTTTGCGCCAGCTGCAACGGGGGTGTAGTTGAGAAGGTCCTTCGTAAAGCGCTTGTATACGTCTACGCTTGCCGTGATACGGTCATCGATGAAGCCCAGGTCGATACCTGCGTTGTAGGTAGTGGTGGTCTCCCACTTCAGGTCGGCATTGTAGCCCTTTGCGGTGATGGGCTGAACAAAGGCGCCTCCGAAAGGATACTGGCTTGCATTGGTGTTGTAGACATAGGTCGCGAGCGTGGGATAGTAACCGCTGCCGAGATCCTGCTGTCCGGTTTCACCATATGACAGACGGAGTTTCAAAGCGGAAACAGCGCTGTTGTGCTTGAGGAATTCCTCGTTCTTGAGGTTCCATCCGAAAGCGAATGACGGGAAGAGGCCCCACTTGTTGTTGGAGAAGCGGGATGTACCGTCGGCGCGGAATGTCGCGGTGATGAGGAACCTGTTGTCGAAACCGTAGTTGAGCCTTCCGAAGAAGGAAACGAGGTAGAGTTCACCCTTTCCGGTGTAGGGGTTGCTCAGATAGTAGCTTGCATCGCTTGAAGGAGTGTTGTCAGCCTTGTAGGTTTCGTTGAATGAGGTGCTGTAGAAGTGCTGCCAGCTGTAACCTGCCATTGCGTCGAGGCTGTGCTTTCCCCATGTGTGGTTGTAATCGGCATAGAGTTCGAGGGTGGTGTCGAGCTTCTTCTGGTTGTAGTTGGTGTGATAACCGGAGGCGTGGTTGTTCGCCTGCTGGTTTGTGGAGTGCATCGACTGCTCGGTGTCGGGAGCCACGTCGACCGTACCGTTTGAAGAGGTGTAGTCGATACCGAGGTTGAGGTTGACCCTCAGGTCCTCGAAACCGTGGATCTTGTAGTCGAACTGAGCGTTGCCCAGGAAGCGCTTTGCATTGCTGACGTCCATCTTGTCGTTGAGCAGGGCAACGGGGTTCTGGTTGGCCATGGTGTTGCAGTTGTCAACCGTGAACGTACCCTTGCCGTAGTTCCACCAGCTGTAGCCGTTGAGGCCCTGGGGATCGTATACGGGCTTCGTGGGGTCATACTGGACAGCCTGGGTGATTGCGCCTGTATTGGCGAAACGGGTGTCCATATTCATACCCTTTCCGTTGAGATTGATGGTAAGGTGGTTGTCCAGAAGGCTCGGGTTGAGGTTCAGGGAAACCGTCTCACGCTTCATATTGGAAGTCTTCAGAGTACCGTTGTTGTCGAGCAGGCCGATGGCCACACGGTAAGGAAGGCTGAACTTGTCGTTGCCTGCCTTTCCGGAAACAGCCACGTTGCCTTCGTAAGTCTGGGCGAGCTGATAGATTTCCTTCTGCCAGTCGGTGTTGGCTGAACCGAGGTTGCGGTATGCATCGCTGTCGGTGCCGTAGAGGTTGCTGACAAGACTGCGGAGACCGTCACCGTCAAGCACGTTCACATACTTTGCGTTCTGGCTGAGAGATGCCGTGAAGTCAGCGTCGATGTGAGGCATCTTGCCGCTGTTCTGGCCCTTCTTGGTGGTGATCATTATGACACCGTTGGAAGCTCGGGATCCGTAGATTGCGGTTGCGGAAGCATCCTTGAGCACGGTGAATGTCTCGATGTCGTTGGGGTTGATGGAAGCCAGGGGATTGCTTGTACCGCTGATACCGTCATTTGAAACGGGCAGGCCGTCGATGACAATCAGAGGGTCGTTGGACGCCTGAAGCGAGGAGCCGCCGCGGATACGGATTGTTGCAGCGCTGCCGGGGGCGCCGTCACCGGTGGTTACGACGACACCTGCTGATTTGCCCTGAAGCATTTCGGTAGGTGAAGTCACCACGCCCTTGTTGAGCTGGTCGGCCTTGACTGCGGAGACGGAGCCTGTCATATCGCCCTTCTTCACAGTACCGTAACCGATGACCACAACCTCGTCGAGGAATGTGGCATCCTCCCTGAGCAGAATGCGCGCGGGAGCCTGGGAGGCCGGGAAAGAAACTGTTGCGTATCCTATGCAGCTGACTTCGATGACAGCATCTGCAGAGGACACCTTGAGAACATAGTTGCCGTCCAGGTCGGTGACGGTACCGTTGCTTGTTGTCCCTTTTTCAAGGACAGTGGCTCCGATTACCGGTCCTTCCTGGTCCACAACCGTTCCTGTAACCGTGTATCCGCCCTGGGCGAATACGCTTACAGACATCACCGCGGAGACTGCGATGCCTGCGAGGATGGTTAGGATTCTTTTCATAAATAATTGTAATTGGGAAAGTTATTTATTATGATGGTTGATTGTGCTAACTGAAAGCGCGCCCAACAGAAGAAGCACTCCGGCAGCAAACAGCATCGCGGGCTGCCTTCCGCCGAGAAGATTCAGGACATAACCTCCGCAGGCTGCCGCAACTATCTGGGGCAGGCAGATCGTGCAGTTGAAAAGTCCGAGGTATTCGCCCATATGGGAAGTGCCCTGGAGGGCGTTGGTCAACAGGGTGAAGGGAAGCGCGAGCATAGCAGCCCAGGCAGCGCCTATGAGAAAGTATGACGCGAAGAGCAGCCACTGGTTGCTGATGAAGAATACGGATATGAATCCAGAGGCTCCGATAACAAGGCTTGTGATGTATGCCAGCTTGAGATTTCTGAACCTGGGAAGCACGGAGGCCCAGACGATGGAGCCCACGGCCTGCACTGCGAACAGTACTCCGACCCAGTTGCCCGCAGCCTGATAGCCCTCGGAAGCCACGTCGGTGGTTCCCCAGCAGCTGTCCGCCACGGCGCCGTTGGTGTAGGTCCACATAAAGAGGAAGGCGGACCAGCAGAAGAACTGCACAAGCCCTACGCTCCAGAAGGTCTTCGGCGCGTGGATGAGCAGACGTACGATGCCTTCGCTGCGCTCCTTCCCCGCCCCGCTGTCGGCGATGCCGTGGAAGCGGGCATACTCCTCCGGATTGAGTTCCTTGACCTTGATGAAGGTGAAAAGGACACAGAGAATGAGTATGGCTGCGCCGACATAGAAACTCATCTTGACGCTCTGCGGAATCTGGCCCTCGGGAGCGGTGTTGGCGAGGCCTGTCCAGGTGAAGAATATGGGAAAAAGATAAGCCACGAAAGACCCGGCGTTGCACAGCAGGCTCTGTATGCTGTATGCCTTGGCCTTCTGCTGTTCATTGACCATATCGCCGACCATCATCTTGAAAGGCTGCATTGCTACATTGATGCTGGTGTCGAGGAACATAAGGCTGAACAGGCCGAACCACATCGCCCCGTTGAGCCCCAGAAGCAGGCGGTCAGTGAAATTGATGCTTCCGGCATTGGGAAGGAACACCATCACCAGAACCGCAATCAGAGCTCCTGCAAGGAGATAAGGTTTGCGTCTTCCCCAACGGCACCAGGTACGGTCCGACCATTTTCCGATAAGGGGCTGTACTATCATCCCCATAAGGGGAGGCAGTATCCAGAAGAAGCTCAGCTGGTGCGGATCGGCGCCGAGAGTGGCGAAGATGCGGCTGATGTTCGCGCTTTGCAGGGCGTATGCGATCTGCACTCCAAAGAACCCGAAACTCAAGTTTACCAGCTGGCCGGTAGTCAAATTTCTTTTTTCCATTAGATTTTTAGTCTTAACTAGCGAATTTAAAGAAAAAACTAATTCAAAGCTGATAAATAGTTGGAATTTTTAATCGGTACGCAAAAAAACGGCAGCCATCCTTTCGGGATACTGCCGTGTCACAAGTATGCTGAAAAAGCGGTATTATTTGCCTGCGCCTGTCTCCTTGTACTGCTCTAGAGCCTTTTCCAGGAGGAAGAGGGCCCGTTTGATGTCGCGCTTGCACAGGACGTAAGCAAGACGCACCTCGTTGCGTCCCATACCGGGCGTGGTGTAGAAACCTGCGGCCGGAGCCATCATAATGGATTCCGCCGTGCAGGGGACCTCCTTTCCGGCTATGACGGCCTTTTGGGGAGTCTGTTCGTCCTTCCATCTGAAATCGGTCAGGCACCATTTGCAGAATTCCTCGGCATCCTCCACAGGCAGTTTTGCCACCGTGTAGAACGCCCCCATAGGAAGCGGCGAATAACAGCCGTCTATGCGGTTCACGCCGTCAATGAGGCACTTGCGCCGCTCTACGTATTCCTCATAGACTTCCCTGCTGTATGCCTCCGTACCGTCGATTGACGCCTCGGCCACTATCTGTCCGAGCAACGGGGGGCTGAGACGGGCCTGGCAGAACTTCATCACCGTCCTGCGCAACGCCTCGTTCTTGGTGATAAGGGCGCCGATGCGGATGCCGCATTCCGAGTAACGCTTCGATACGGAGTCTATCAGCACCACGTTCTGCTCTATCCCCTCGAGGTGCATCGCCGAGATGTAGGGAGAACCGGTGTAGATGTATTCCCTGTAGACCTCATCGGAGAAGAGATAGAGATTGTGCTTCTTCACGAGATCCCTTATGCGGTTCATCTCCTTCTGGGTGTAGAGATAGCCGGTGGGGTTGTTGGGATTGCATATCAGTATGGCCTTCGTCCTCTGGTTGATGAGTTCCTCGAACCTCTCCACCTTGGGCAGGCAGAAGCCTTCGTCGATGGTTGTGGTGATGGTGCGTATAACGGCTCCGGCAGAAACGGCAAATGCCATATAGTTGGCATAGGCGGGCTCGGGGACGATGATCTCGTCACCAGGGTTGAGACAGCTCAGGAATGCGAACAGCACCGCTTCCGATCCGCCGGTGGTGATGATTATGTCATCCGAGGCGAGCTTTATCTGGTAGCGCTCATAATAGTCCACAAGCTTTTCCCGAAGAGAGCGGTAGCCCTGTGAAGGACTGTATTCCAGCGTCTTGCGGTCCACGGTCTTGAGAGCGTCAAGAGCCTTCTGAGGGGTTGGAAGGTCGGGTTGACCGATGTTGAGATGATATATCAGCACGCCGTTGTCCTCGGCGTTATAAGCCAGGGGCGCGAGTTTGCGGATCGGGGATGCGGGCATCTCCACGCCGCGTTTGGAAATCTGAAGCTCAGCCATTATCTGTCAAAGGGAAAGGGTCCTTTCGGACGGGGGTTAAGTATTTCATCATTGAGCCACTTCTCTATTTCGGCCATACACTGGTCGTGGTAGAGGAACCAGGGTCCGGAACCCCAGCCGTGATTGCCGACGGGATATATGTGAATCGAGGCCGAAACCTTGCTGGCAACAAGCGCCTGATAATAGCGGATGCTGTTTTCAACGGGCACCAGACCGTCATCCGAACTGTGCAGTATAAGTGCGGGAGGCGTATCGGCAGTCACCTGCTTCTCGCTTGAGAATAGTATCTCATCCTCCTCTGACGCATCCTCACCGAGCAGAAGGTCGTGCGAACTGATATGGGTGATGGACTTGTCCATTGTGATCACGGGATAGAAAAGTATCTGGAAATCGGGACGGGTGGCCTCATCGTAGTGTGTCGCTGCCGTGGATGCGAGGTGTCCTCCCGCCGAGCAGCCCTGCACACCGAGCTTGGTAAAGCCGAGTTCTTCGGCCATACCCCGGAGTATGCGTATCGCCTGATGGACGTCGCTCAAGGGGATGTCCTTATGTCCGTGGGGAAGACGGTATTCCAGAACAGCATAGGTCACGCCTATCGAGTTGTAGAACTTGTTGAAGTCCAGTGCCTCGTGTGTTTTGGACAGCATTGCATAGCCGCCGCCGGGAAGCGCCAGAAGGGCGAGGCCGTTGGGGTTCTGTGCCTTGAAGATGGTCAGGGTTGGCTCGAAACCGGCATCATTTCCCGTGGACTCGTTGGTATTGGGTGCGCCGTCCGGCCAAACCTTCACCACAACGGGTTCTGTCTGGGCGAAGGCCTGAAGGGAAAGCAACGCTGCGGCAAAGAGCGTTGCCGTAAATTTGATTATGCGTTTCATATCATCGGTTTGTTACTGTAATTTTCATTTGTCGGCTTCCCCGAGCATTTCGCAAAAGCGCCTCATCCCGCTGGTGGCCACGTCCTTGATGTGAATTACGTTGCGTATGGAGCCGGCGGGGCTGTCATCGGGATCCACCATATATATCCTGCATCCCGGGGGAGCGTACTGGTGAAGCATTGCGGCGGGATAGACCTGCATCGATGTCCCTATGACCAGAAGTATGTCGGCAAGGGAGACTATGCGGGCGGCTTCGCCCAGGTTGGGCACGGACTCCCCGAACCACACGATGTGCGGTCTGAGCTGACGTTTGTGCGGGCCTCCGCACTCCCCCAGCCTTACGGCGCGATATCCTATGTCCTCGACATACTTCATCGAGAAGTCGTCGTAAGCATTGTGGCAGTCCTCGGGATGCACCTTCGTCAGTTCGCCGTGCAGATGCAGCACGCGGCTGCTGCCGGCGCGTTCGTGAAGGTTGTCGACGTTCTGCGTGATGACGTCCACATCGTACCCGCTCTCGAGTTCGACGATTGTCCTGTGGGCCGCGTTGGGCTCGACCTGTGACAGCTGGGCTCGACGGGCGTTGTAGAAATCGAGCACCTTGGCGGGATTGCGCCTCCAGCCTTCAGGAGTGCATATCTCCTCGACGGGAACGTTGTCCCACAGGCCGTTGCCGCCACGGAAGGTGGATATCCCCGACTCCGCGCTGATGCCCGAACCTGAAAGGACAACAAGTTTTTTCCTTGCGTTCATATCGTAACTTTATTTTGCTGCGGCTGTCTCCTCCCTGTATCAAGGACAGCTTCCGACATTGACTTCTCGCTGTACTTCAAATGAAACGGCAGATCACCATAACTTGAAATCCAAGGTTCTTTCATATTGTCCGTTATAGTACTTTCACTTTTCGATTTCGGCACGGGCCACGGCCCTGACCTCTTCGGCAAGTTCTTCGGCCGTTGCAAGGTCGGGCGCCTCGGTGTAAATCCTTATGATGGGCTCGGTATTCGAGCGGCGGAGATGTATCCACTTGCGCTCCTGTTCGAAATCGATCTTCACCCCGTCCTCAAGGTTGATCTTCCGGTCAGCCCATTTCTCCTTCACAGCGTCGAGTATCCTTTCAATCATCCCGGCATCGGAGAGTTCGATCCTGTTCTTGGATATGTGATACTCGGGATATGTCGCCTTCAGTGCGGACATTGAAAGTTTGCTGTGCGCAAGATGGGTAAGGAACAGGGCTGTGCCTATGGCGGCGTCACGGCCGTAATGGAAGTCCGGGACGATGACGCCGCCGTTGCCTTCTCCACCTATCACGGCGGACACCTTCTGCATAAGGGTGCTGACATTCTTCTCCCCCACCTTCGAGGCGAAATATTCACATCCGTGGCTTGCCGCCACATCCCTCAGTGCACGGGATGACGAGAGATTGGAGACTGCAGGCCCCTTGCTCCTGCTGAAAACCATATCGGCGACAGTCACCAGAGTGTATTCCTCACCGTAAGGCTCACCGTTCTCGCAGATGAAAGCGAGCCTGTCAACGTCAGGGTCCACAGCTATGCCGAGATCAGCCTCCTCCTCCACAACCCTGCGGCTGAGTTCCGTGAGGTTTTCCGGAATTGGCTCTGGATTATGGAAAAAGTTGCCCGAGGGCTCCGCATTGATCACCACATAGTCCACACCGAGTTCATCCAGAAGAGCCGGAATAAGAATGGCTCCCACCGAGTTGACGGCATCCACCACCACCTTGAAGCCTGCTTTCATTATCGCATCGGCATCTACCATAGGATAGTTTATGACCTCCTCCACGTGCCTGAGCGTGAAGTCCTTGTGGGTAACCGTGCCGAGACTGTCAACAGTCGCGAAAGAGAACTCCCCGCGCGAAGCGATGTCTATGAGTTCATTGCCGCGTTCGGCGCTGAAGAACTCGCCTTTCTCATCGAGAAGCTTCAGGGCGTTCCATTTCACGGGATTGTGCGAAGCGGTGAGTATGATGCCACCGTCGGCGCCTTCCATCACCACTGCCATTTCAGTTGTGGGGGTGGAGGCAAGAGAGGCATTGACAACGTCCACACCGCAGGCGACCAGAGTGCCGCACACAAGCATATCCACCATAGGGCCCGATATGCGGGCATCCCGCCCCACCACTACCTTCAGTTTCTTGCCTGCAGGAGAAAGAGCCTTGAGCTGGGTTGCATAGGCGGCCGTGAAATTCACTATGTCCACAGGTGACAGCGAATCGCCCACAGGGCCTTCGCCTATCGTGCCGCGTATTCCTGATATTGATTTAATAAGAGTCATATTCTATACCTTTTCAACCGGCCTTGTGAACCTGGGGAAATTGAAGATCACTGAAAGTATCAGACATATTCCCAACAGGAATGCATAATAGACGTGCGGAATCATCGTGATGGCGGCAAGGCCGGCAAAGGAGGCTGCAGTGAGCAGGTGGGTGCTGTACGGCAGCAGTTCCAGTGTCACGCAGGTCGAAGTGTCCATAAGGCAGGCAGCCTTGCGCGGATCCACGCCGAATTTTTCCGAAAGTTCCCTGACAATCGAGGACACGCTCATAATGGCTATGGTGTTGTTGGAGGTGCACACTGTCAGAAGGGCGGACAGCAGACAGATGCAGATCTCCGCGCTCATACGGCCTCGGACGAACTTCGTGCAGGCGGACACTATGAAATCCAGGCCACCGTTCTCCCTGATCAGGGCCATAAGTCCGGCCGCCATTATGACTATTATTATTAGGCTGCCCATCGACTCGATTCCCGCCGTTATTGCCTGCATCCATCCGAAGAAATCGAACGCCCCCATTATCATACCCATAACTCCGCAGATGACAACGCCGCTTACAAGTGTAATCAGGACGTCCACTCCGGAAATGGCCATCACCAGAACGGCGGCATAAGGGATGATGTTCCAGATGTTGTAGTCATTGCTTACGGTGACTTCGGCCACCCCCTGTCCCAGCCGGATGTATATCAAGGTTGTCAGAACCGCTGCGGGGAGCACTATCTTGAGGTTCGTGGTGAACTTGTCCTTCGGCCTGCAGCCCTGAGTGCTGGTGGCGATTATGGTTGTATCCGATATGATGGAGAGGTTGTCCCCGAACATCGCTCCGCACACCACAATGGCCATCATCAGAGGCATCGGCGCGCCGATGGCACCAGCGACGCCCACAGCAATGGGAGCCACGGCCACAATGGAGCCCACTCCGGATCCGGTTGCCATCGAGATGGCGCAACCGGCAAGGAAGATGCTGGCGTAGATGAACCTCGCGGGTAGCACGGAGAGAATGAGATTCACAGTATCGTCTATGCATCCCATTGAGGCGGAGCATTGGGCGAAGGCTCCCGCAATGCAGAATATCCATATCATAAACATCACCTTGGTCGTACCCGCTCCCCTGCCGTATATTCTGACACGGTCAGGAAGGGAATATCCCCTGGTGATGATCACAGCATATATGGACGCAAAAAGGAATGCACTGATTATGGGCATTCTGGCAAAGTCTCCTGCCAGAATGGACGACAGCAGATAGAATATCAAAAAAAAGATCAAGGGCGTTATGCCCACATATTCCTTCTTCATTTTTCCCACATTCCTAAGTCATTCCTAAACGGCAAAGTTATGAAAATTAAGCCATAATTTCAATATCAGTCCTCCCGCTTGCCGTATGCAGCCTCGATATCCTTGTCAATCTGTATCTTAAGTTCATCGAGATCAGCAAATTTCATCGTCTTGCGCAGATACTGCTCGAACTCCACCGTAATCATCCTGCCGTAGAGTTCACCCCTGAATCCGAGTATGAGAGTCTCTACCGTCATTCTTGATGAATCATCGTCCGAAGGACGGAGTCCAACATTTGTCAATGAACGGAACTTCCTGCCGTCAATCCACGCCGATGTCTTCCAAACACCGCATTCCGGCAGATTTTCACCCTTGAGAGGCTCGATGTTGGCAGTGGGCATTCCGTGTTTCCTGCCGTGGCCCTTGCCGTGAACGACAGTCCCTGTAATCCTTGCGTGGCTGCGCCTTGAGCACAGGAGTCCGACTGCCGTACCGGCAAGATAGACAAGCGCAGTGAAAATCCACAGCTGAGCGCTGCCTTGAATTATTTCCGGCACATAGCATAGCGGAAGCAGCACAAGAAGCACTGCCGCCAGGAATCTGCCACGGCCCCCTGCCTTGAGCAGTGATACACAGGTGATGACCATAGCAATGACATTGAGCAGGGAACCCATATTTATCATCCCGTAGGTCCATTGCGGATGGAAGCACAGGAACGCCACCACGGCCGTCATAAGCGCTGCTGCGCCCCAGGCCACGCCGCGGCTGTCCTGTTTTCCAAGCACGGAAGGAAGCAGCCCGTCATACGACAGAGCCTGAATGGCACGCGCATTTACGCGCAACAGAGCTGTCATTGTGGTGAAAAGGGCGACAGCCACACAAATGGAAATCAGTTTGGGAAGGAATGCGGGACATTCGTCCCATCCGGACAGCGAGGCCATTAGCGGAGCATATCTCATTTCCGCACCCGTATCGAGCAGGCCGGACGGAAGAGTGCCGACAACTGAAGCCACCAGCGCTGAGTAGAGAAGCGCGACAATGGAGAGGCCTATTATCAGTGAAAGCCGGATATTGCGCTCGGGTTTAAGCACTTCCGAGGCCATAAAAGCTATTGCCACACAACCGTTGTATGCCACGATGGCCATAGGGACAACCCGCAGGAAGGATGCAGCCCCCCCCTTGCCGCCACTGAAAAAATGGCTGAACGCCGACGTATCGAAACGGCCTCCGAAGAAGGATATGCCGCAGTATAGCAGAATCATCGCCACAAGGACGACTACCAGCAGGTTCTGAACGGACTGGGAAAGCCTCCCTCCCGAGAGTATCAGGGCCACTGAAAGAGCCAGGGCGCAGAGTGCGGTCCATACGCCTTCTCCCACTGCAGGAAAACCCATATGGAGATAAAGGCCCATATATATGGCGGAGAAAGCAATGGCGATGATGTTGGACACTATGTATCCCCATCCGCTCAGGAAGCCCAGGGCCCTGCCCTTCCGTCCCCCTATGGACATCCTCGGGAAAACGAAGATGCCGCCGCTCTGAGGGTACATCAGGGCCAGACGCGACACCACAAGACCGTACATAAGCGCGATGACAGCGGCTATGATCCAGCTCAGGACCGCCGCAGGCCCTGCAAGATGTATGGTCAGCCCGGATATCGAGAACACGGCGCTGCCTATGCAGGCCCCTGCAATCAGGGCCACGCAGGATGGCAGTTTCATACGTACGGCCGGCATATCAGAACTGGTATGCAAACAGGATCGAAAGCCGGCTGGCCCAGCCTGAATTGCCATCCGGATACGTGCTGCGCATACCTGTCAGACATTCTACACCTGCCAGCACGAAATCAGTCGGATACCAGAAACAGTTGACCGATGCGAAAAACACGTTGCGAGTGTCGGAAACGCCCGTTACGTTCTTTCTCTGCCAGATTTGGCCGTATCCTGTGATGAGGGAGAAACTGAGATTCTCCCTGAGATTGTACTGTCCCGAAAGCGAAGCGCTCATCATAGGGAGGCTCTTGAGAACGGGATAGCCCTTTATGGTGAAATCTGCCAGTCCGACATCCACGGGAAGGCCCTTGAAGAAATTGATGTATCTGGATGCGCCCAGGCCCTGCATTGCCGACCATGCTATCTTTATGTCCCCGGTAACCTTGAAATTGCCGCTCAGGGACAGCGCATAACCGGGTGAAGTGCATTCCTCCCCCTGTGAGGTCGTGGTGGTATATTCATCCGTGGCCCAGTATCCCAGGGCACGATATACACCGCCCAACTGGATATGGCCGCGGCTCCATCTCAACTTGGCGTGGAAACTGAAGTCAGGCACGGGCTGATACTCGTCAAGGACGAAGGGTATATTATAGGAGCCGGCCTTGAACACCGGATTCTCAATGGCCGCAGCAAGCTCGAGACCTTTCCCGGCGCGGTAGGTATAGCCGATAAGGGGCTGTGTGACACTGCACTGGGTATTTATGCACATACGCGTCATCACGCCGTATTCGAGATCGTTCACAAACGATGGAATCATACCTATCGAAAGGCCTCCCACGGAGACATACGCTTTTTTGATGGATATGGAATTGTCACTGTTACCTCCTATGGAAAGAAATGCTATCACCTTGCGTCCCAGAACAGTGGCTCTGGCCTTGGCATACAGTTCACTGTCGGAGACATCACCTGCGAAGCCCAGGCTTCTTTCGGTCGGCACGGAAATCATTCCAGGCTTGAAGTTGTAGTCCGGCAGGCCGCCGACATTCACAAGGAATCCGGCCTGTACTGTGCCGCCGATTCCGAGATCGAGGTTGTGCTCAGCATCGTGGAACATGAAACGGGGATCGCTCAAATCACGGTTGGCCTTCTGGAAGAAACCCGGCTCGTCCGCATATCCGCGTGAATTAGTGTGTGTTACCAACGTCGTGTCGACAGACTTGGCCGATGCTGAAAAATGCAGGGCCGGAAGGACAAGAACTGCAATCAGAAGTGCTTTCTTTTTCATAGGCGCAAAGTTACCCATAAAATACGCCATTGCAAAATATTGTGTCCGAAAGTTCTTATCTTTGCAAGGACTGAAAGACAGGAATATGAAAGAAATCAAAGCCATAGGAATACTCACCTCCGGAGGAGACGCCCCCGGTATGAACGCCGCAATAAGAGCCGTGACAAGAGCAGCCATCCACGAAGGCTGGAAGATCTATGCCATCTACCGCGGATGGGAGGGCCTGCTCAACGACGAGGTCAGGGAATTCACTACAGAAAGCGTCAGCAACACCATTCAGCGCGGAGGCACGATACTCAAGACCGCGCGCAGCGAGGAGTTCAGGACATACGAAGGACGGCGCAAGGCCTACGGGACCCTTCAGAAATACGGCATAGACGCTCTTGTGGTCATAGGCGGCAACGGTTCGCTGGCCGGCGCACAGGAGCTTGCCAACGATTTCGACGTCACGGTAATAGGGATACCGGGCACCATCGACAACGACCTTTACGGCACGGACAGCACGATAGGCTACGACACCGCTCTGAACACCATCGTGGAATGTGTCGACAAGATAAGGGACACCGCCACCAGCCACGACCGCATATTCTTTGTGGAGGTAATGGGAAGGGATGCCGGTTTCCTTGCGCAGAACAGCGCGATAGCGGCAGGTGCCGAAGCGGCCATCATCCCCGAGGACGACACCGACATCGACCATCTCGCCCAGTTCATAGGCCGCGGCATAAGGAAGAGCAAGAACAGCAGCATCGTGCTGGTGTCGGAGAAGGACGGCGGCGCAATGCACTACGCCGAACGTATGCGCAGGGAATATCCCGAATACAACGTCAAGGTATCGATTCTCGGGCATCTGCAGCGCGGCGGAACACCCACCGCCTATGACCGCATCCTTGCAAGCCGTCTCGGCGTGGCATCCATCCAGGCCCTCAAGGAAGGGCAGCGCAACGTGATGGTGGGCATAGAGAACGACAGGATAGTGTATGTCCCCGTATCGAGGGCCATCAAGAAGGACAAGCCCATAGACAGGGAACTCATCGACGTTCTTGGCATCCTGTCAATCTGACGGGACGTCCTGTTTCCACATTTTCCAGGGATGCTCAGCGATGTATGAATTGCAGTAGCGCCTGTCGCCCGTGACCTCGGGACCCGCCCACGGCGGGACGACAACACTGTCATCCTCGCTGCGGAGTTCCACTTCAGCCACGACCAGCCCCTCGCTGTCACCGTGAAACTCATCCACCTCCCAGATATGGACTCCGTCCGCATCGGGGATCAGGTATCTTGTCTTGTCAACCATCCCCGGCTCGGCGAGTTTCAACAGGTCCTCGGCTTCCGGAAGGCTCAGTTCCTTCTCCCATTCCATCCTTCCGAGGCAGCCCTTCAGAGATCGGCTCTTTATTGTCAGATATGCCCTTTCACCACGTATCCTGACCCTCACGGTCTTCTCGCCACGAGAATTGATATAGGCCTGCCTTATATGGGCGGAAGATTCCGCAATGCTCCTGTAATCTCCCGTAACCAGAAATTTCCTTTCTATTTCGATGTTCATAATTCAGAGGATATGGAGCAAAATTACGCAATAATCCATAATTTTGCAGCCGATGGAAAACAAAAAGCTTATAGTCCGGGCACCGGAGGGGGCTACAGAGGTCCTTCTCCACACCTGCTGCGCCCCGTGCAGTTCGGCCATCATCGAATGCCTTCTCAACAGCGGCATACGGCCTACGGTGTTCTACTGCAACCCCAACATCCATCCAGTGGAGGAATACCTCAAGCGCCGCGATGAATGCACCAGATATGCCGACGGGCTGTCCCTTGAAGTGGTTGAGGACGATTATGACCACGCCTGTTGGCTTGAATCGGTCAAGGGCCTCGAAACGGAGCCGGAACGGGGAGGCAGATGCCTTCAATGTTTCAGGATGAGGCTCTGCCGCACTGCATCGTATGCCGCCCGGCACGGCTTCAAGGTAATCACCACCACCCTCGCCTCCTCACGATGGAAGGACATTGAGCAGATCGATGCGGCCGGCCGCTGGGCCGTTGAAAAGGTCAATGCCGTTCTCGGGCGCGAGGCCGTCATCTGGTGGGACCGCAACTGGCGCAAGGACGGCCTGCAGGTCAGACGTTCGGAGATAATAAAGGAGATGAATTTCTACAACCAGACCTGGTGCGGCTGCGAATTCAGCAGACGCGAAAGGCAATGAACGCCAGCAGCCAGGCGAGGGCCAGGGAGTGTACGACAGTGAACAGCGCCCACTTCCATCCTATTTCCTTCCGAAGGGCGCTGATGGTAGCCACACAGGGAAAATACAGCAGCACGAAAAGCATGAATGCGACGGCGGAGCCGCGTGTGAACATATCCGAACCTCTTACCGCCTCCACCAGCGAATCGCTGTCGTCAGTGTGGTAAAGGATGCCCATCGTGCTCACAATGGCCTCCTTGGCAGGAAGGCCGGTAAGAATGCACACGTTCATCCTCCAGTCGAAGCCTATAGGCTCAGTGACAGGCTCCATCGCCCTTCCTATGCCGGCCAGGCAGGAATCCTCCATCGCCGCCGGCTTTCCGTCCTGCATCGGGAAATGTCCGAGCAGCCAGATTATCACAGATGCCGCGAGTATGACTGTCGTTATTTTCTGGAGATAGTCCTTTGTCCTTGTCCACACGTGAGCCCCCATTTCGGAGAAAGGAGGGAAGCAGAGAGGCGGAAGGACGAATATGTCATCGTCCTTGCCCTTGCGGAAATAACCCGTGTGTTTCATCAGGAATGCGAATATGATGCTCAACACGATGCCTGTGGCGTAAAGGAGTATCATCACGGCCACCTTGTGCTGCGGGAAGAAGGCCGAAACCATCAGCAGATAGACCGGAAGCCTTGCAGAGCAGGACATAAACGGTATCATAAGCATAGTCAGCGTCCGGTCTTTGGTATTTTGGATATCCTTAGCCGCCATAATGGCCGGCACGTTGCAGCCGAACCCGACCAGCATAGGGATGAACGAATTGCCGTGCAGGCCGATTGCGTGCATAAACTTGTCCATAAGGAAAGCCGCGCGGGCCATATATCCGCTGTCCTCCAGGAGAGACAGGAAGAAGAACAATATCAGTATGTTGGGCAGGAATGACACCACAGCGCCGCAGCCCTGGACTATGCCGTCGGCCAGCAGGCCTGTCAGCCACCCTCCGGGAAGGACACTCTTGATCCACAGGCACAGCATATCCACGCCGTCCTCTATCCATCTCTGGGGATATGCGCCTACTGTGAAGGTCAGTTCGAAGATGATAACAAGGACGGCGAGCAGAATCGGAAGACCAAGCCACCGGTTTGTCAGGACACGGTCGATGCTGTGGGCGAAACGGCTTTCGGCCGGTCCGTCGTTGCAGAACTCGCTTCCCCTTTTATAACGGCAGTTCTCGCACTGTCCGTTACAGATATATCTTGTATCCCTTTTATCCATACTGTTCCTTCATTTGGTCATTCTGCCGCCCTGCTCCGAAAATGGGCAGAGCCTCCGCCACGACATACGAACTCGCTCCGACAAACACCAGATCGTCCTCGGATGCATCGGCAAGAGCGGCCCTGCAAGCCTGTTCGACCGAGTTCCAGACGCTTCCTGAAAGGCCCCTGGACCTGAAGAATTCCGCCAGACGCTCAGCAGGCATCGCTCTGGTGCCTCCTGCATTGGTGAAATAGAACACCGCGCCCTCGGGCCACAGCCCCACCACGCTCTCAAGATCCCTTTCTGCAACTACACCGATGACGCATCTCAGGACTCCTTTGCGGGAGGACATCTCTGCAGACAGCTGCCTGGTGACATATTTCAGGCCGTGGGCGTTGTGACCGGTGTCGCATATCACGTCGGGCGCGCTCTGCAACAGCTGCCATCTTCCGAAAAGACCTGTAAGCCGGGCCGCATTGCGCAGTCCGTATGCAGTCTTTTCACCATCAAGGGAATATCCCTGCGTGGAAAGGTTGGAAAGCACGGCCTTCACCGTCCTCAGGTTGACCTTCTGGTAATCGCCGCGGAGATCATATCCGTCGAGGCTTTCGACGGCGGCGGCGCGGTCGGCGAACGTAATCCTGCAGCTGCGTTCCTGTGCAGTGCGGCGGAACACCGGTTCCGTCTCCTCACACGATTCCCCTATCACCACGGGTACACCGGGCTTGATGATGCCGGCCTTCTCATATGCTATTTCAGCGAGCGTATCGCCAAGATACCTGCAGTGGTCATAACCTATGTTGGTGATGACCGACAGCTGTGGCGTGATTATGTTGGTGGAATCCAGCCTGCCGCCCATACCGGTCTCGATGACGGCGACATCCACACCTTCGTATGCGAACCATGCGAACGCAAGGCCGGTGGTTATCTCGAAGAATGACAGGGCCCTGTCCTTGAAGAAGCCGCTCCACCGAGTCAGGAAATCAAAGGTGAACTCCTTGGATATCATACGGTATCCGCCGGCATTGCAAATCTTTATCCTTTCCCTGAAGTCGACCAGATGGGGCGAAGTGTACAGTCCCACCTTCAGTCCGTTGGATGCGAGGGCAGCGGCCGTGAAATGGGAGGTCGAGCCCTTGCCGTTCGTCCCCGCTATGTGAACGGAGGGGAAACGTCGGGACACCCGGTCCAAAGCCTCGTCAAAGGCTGTCATATTCTCCAGACCGGGCTTGAAAGCCCTGTCGCCGACCACCTGATATGATGGAAAGAGGGAGAATATCCCTTCAACTGCCTTATCGTACTGTCCGTTTGTCATTCCGCCCGCAAATATCGTCAAAATCATCTCAAAATGTTAAAAAAATTGGTTTCTCGTAAAGAAATGTTTACTTTCGCGTTTCGTTTTTTTTGGAACGCCCGTTCATCGGATTTCAGAAATTTCGTTACAGGACTGAAATATTACACTTTATTAATAAATCAAATAGGTAAAATGACTAAAAGAGTTTATCGTTTCGGCGGGATCAGTGCTGATGGAAACGGCACTATGCGTAACCTGCTTGGCGGAAAAGGTGCAAACTTAGCGGAAATGTGCACCCTCGGAATCCCCGTTCCTGCGGGATTCACAATTACAACAGACTGCTGCACCGAGTATTTCAACCTCGGCGGCAATTTCCCCGAAGAGCTCGAAGGCGAAGTTATCAACGCCCTTCGTGCCACTGAGAGGATTATGAATATGAAATTCGGCGATGCGGAGAATCCCCTCCTCGTTTCCTGCCGTTCCGGCGCAAGAAGTTCAATGCCCGGTATGATGGAAACAGTGCTCAACATAGGACTCTGCACCAAGACCATACCCGGCCTTATCAAGAAGACCGGAAACCCCCGTTTCGTTTATGATGCATACCGTCGTCTGATTATGATGTACTCCGACGTAGTTATGGAAAAGGCCGAAAATATCGAGCCTGCCGACGGTCAGGGTATCAGAGTACAGCTCGACAGAATGCTCCAGGATGTCAAGGACGCAAAGGGTTACACCAGTGACACCGACCTTACCGTCGATGACCTCAAGCAGCTTTGCGAAGACTTCAAGGTCCGCGTCAAGGCAGTCCTTGGAAAGGAATTCCCCGACAGCGCATACGACCAGCTCTGGGGCGGCATCGGTGCCGTGTTCAAATCCTGGAACGGACGCCGCGCCATTGCATACCGCCGCATTGAAGGCATCCCCGACGATTGGGGAACGGCCTGCTCGGTACAGTCGATGGTATTCGGCAATATGGGAGAGAACTCCGCCACCGGCGTTGCATTCAGCCGCAACCCCGCCACCGGAGAGAACAAATTCTATGGCGAATGGCTCATCAATGCCCAGGGCGAGGACGTCGTTGCCGGTATCCGTACCCCTAACCCGCTCAACAACGCAACCAAGAGCCCTCAGAACCAGCACCTCGCATCTCTCGAAGACGCTATGCCTGAGGTATACAAGGAGCTCGACGACATCCGTCTCCACCTCGAGGAGCACTTCAACGATATGCAGGACATCGAGTTCACTATCCAGGACCGCAAGCTCTGGATGCTCCAGTGCCGTATCGGTAAGAGAACCGGTCTCGCAGCACTCCAAATGGCTATGGATATGCTCCAGGAAGGCATGATCGACGAGAAGACCGCTGTAATGCGT
>JAZRYW010000014.1:0-60297 GCA_045600965.1 Bacteroidales bacterium
GGGGCCGGAGCCAGGCTGAAGCTGGGGCCGAAACCAGGCCTTGGGCCAGGGCCGGAGCCCGGAGACCCCCAGAGAGCCCGGAGAAAAATCCGCAGGCAAACTCCACTTTGCTACGTTTTCAGTCAAATTCGTAGCAAATCTTCAATATTTTGACAATCTGCTACGATTTCAGTTGATTTCGTAGCAAATGACAGTTTCAGGTTTTGGCTGACAAGGCTTACCGCCTTTCACAGGTCTCGGCTGACGTCAGGACTTTATCTTTGTGCTGGGGCCCTGCCGGAGCTGAAGCTGGGCCCGGAGCCAGGCTGAAGCTGGGGCCGGAGCCGGGCTGGAAGCCCGGGCAGTTGCCAGGCCCGGAGCCAGGCTGAAGATGGGGCCGAAACCAGGCCTTGGGCCAGGGCCGGAGCCAAAGCCCTGCCGGAGCCCGGAGACACCCGGAGACTCCGGAGGCACCCGGAGAAAAAAATCTCAGGCAAACTCCACTTTGACTTGACGTGAGCCCCTGCAGAAGAACAAATCCGGTCATTTTGTTCTTTTGAGATAGTTCTGGCGCAGTCAGTGAGGGCTCTGGCGCAGTCAGAAGAACATTTCGGCCTTTTTCTTCTTCTGCGGGGATTCGCACTCAGTCATTTGCTACGAAATCGACTGAAATCGTAGCAAAATATGGGGTTTTTGCCTGCGGCTCTTGCAAAATTGTCAGTGGCATTGGGTGAGGATCTGATATGCATGAGCCCGGTTCTCCTCGATTCAAGTGGCTGTCGTCCCGTGACAGAGACATCGCTACAATATCTTTCAGATACCGATTCTCCATCTTACGGCATTTTGAAGAATGTCTTCCAAAACTTCCAAGCAGGTCCTATCGGTCTTCTTCTCTTTTATGCATCGGCCACGGCCACGCGGAGACGCTTACTTTTCCAGCGCTGTTTTTTAGAAGCGGGGACTCGCTGTCATCTGTTTGGCAGTCAGAGTCTTTTCGGGAAAAAATGAACAACCCCCACAGGCAGGTGTCTATGGGGGTTGTCTGTACCCGGAGCCGGGGTCGAACCGGCACAGCCATTACAGCCACTGGTGTTTGAGACCAGCGCGTCTACCGATTCCGCCATCCGGGCCTGATCGGGATTGCAAAGGTATGCTATTTTTTTTATTTTTGCAATGTGGCAGATACCTCACAGTTATGACCTTACGCAAAGAATTCATCATCACTGACAGCCGTGTGGCATCTCTCTATCCCGATGCCGTCCGTCTGAAGGAGAAGGACGTATGCATAGTCATTCCCGAAGGGGAGGAGTCCAAGACACTTGCCACAGCGGAGCATATCATCGGCCGGCTGCTTGAGATGCGCGCCGACAGGGACAGCGTTCTGGTAGGGATCGGCGGAGGCGTTGTCTGCGACCTGGCAGGCTTTGTGGCGTCCGTATTCAAGCGCGGGACAGACCTTGTCCTCGAACCTACTACTCTCCTCGCGCAGGTGGACGCGGCGCACGGAGGCAAGAACGGAGTCGACGCATTCGGCCTGAAGAACCAGATAGGCTGCTTCAAGATGCCTCTGGAAGTGCGTATTCGCAAGGAATATCTCCGCACTCTGCCCCAGAGGGAATACCTCGGCGGCATAGCCGAGATGCTGAAGACCTTCCTCATATCGGACGCAGCCCTCTACCGCAGCGCGGCCGCCTTCTTCAAGGACCACAACGACGTGCGTGACCTGTCAGACCCCTCCGTCCTCGAGTCTCTGGGCTCTCTGGTGGACTGTGCCGCATCCATAAAGAGAGCGATTGTCGGCAGAGATCCCTATGACAGGGGCGAAAGGATGCTTCTCAATTTCGGGCACACTTTCGGCCACGCGATAGAACTTCACAGCGGACTGACGCACGGAGAGGCCGTTGCGGCGGGAATGGTGACGGCTATGGGAATGAGTCCGCTGCCGGCCGGCCGGATGGAGGAGGTGAAGGAAGATTTCGCCCGGATAGGGCTGCCCACGGCATCGCCCGTCAAAGAAGCCGACCTTCGCGAAGCCATTCTCAACGACAAGAAAATCAAAGGTGGCGTATTGCGTATGGTCCTTCTCGAGGACATAGGCAGAGCCGTGATCCGTCAGGTGACGGTATGACAGGCAGGCACAGGTATCAGAACGCCTTCAGCTGGCAGCCGCAGAGCAGCATTAATTCATAGATAAGACCGGAAACCACTATCACGGCCGGGATGGTGAGCACCCAGGCCCATACGATATGCGGCCTTGATGATGTTTTCCGCCGACTGGATGTAAAGAGGGAAGAAGGACTTCTCCTTATTTTCGCGCGCAAAAATAGCCAAATAGTTCGAGCCTTTCTTTCTAATCTGCATTTTTTTTGCAAAATTTGTATCCGACTGTTTGAGAATCTGTTTTGAAATGGTTCACGAAAATGATTATAGGTTATTTTTCAGTAGATTTTTTGATGATTTGAAGGAGCAACGGGGTTCCGTTGTGACTGAAAAGCAGCGAAAAATATGCGAAAAAGAAACATAAGTATTGAAGTTAATCATTTCAAAACAGATTCTGAAATCCTAATATCCATAACAAATCAATATGAAAAAACTTCTCGTTTCTCTTTGCGCACTTGCCTGCCTGGCAGGGTGCACAAGCACAAAGACCTGCCCGGTCCTTACCGTTGAAGGCGGTCAGATCCAGGGCGTGAACGCCGAAATCGAAGGCGTTTACGTATATCGTGGAATACCTTATGCTGCGGCTCCCATCGGAGACCTCAGATGGAAGGAACCCCAGAGCGTCGTTGCCTGGGAAGGTGTGAAACTCTGCGACAAGTTCGGTCATCCGGGCTATCAGTCAGTCCATTATCCCGGCGGTTACACCACCGAATGGGGCTACGGCGACGAATCTCCCTACAGCGAAGACTGCCTCTACCTCAACGTATGGACCAAAAATCCCGGTGAAATCGACAGGAAGCTTCCCGTTGCATTCTGGATACACGGCGGCGGATACCGCGAAGGCTGGGGCTCGGAACCCGAATTCGACGGCCAGGAATGGGCAAACAAGGACGTCGTGCTGGTTTCCATCAACTACCGTCTCGGTGTGTTCGGATTCCTCACCCATCCCGAACTCTCCGCTGAAAGCCCTCACGGCGTATCCGGCAACTACGGCATCCTCGACCAGATTGCAGCCCTCAAGTGGGTCAAGGAGAACATCGCTCAGTTCGGCGGAGACCCTGACAACGTGACCATCTTCGGCCAGAGCGCCGGTGCAGGCAGCGTCAGGACCCTCTGCGAATCACCCCTCACCGTCGGCCTCTTCAACAAGGCTGTCATTATGAGCGG
Organism: Bacteroidales bacterium; assembly: GCA_045600965.1. Taxonomy (GTDB): domain Bacteria; phylum Bacteroidota; class Bacteroidia; order Bacteroidales; family UBA932; genus RGIG6374. The sequence continues at coordinate 3,307 of JAZRYW010000014.1, forward strand.
CGGCGGACTCAACATCAATCCCGCAGCGCCTTCAGTAGGAATGCCATCCTTCACACTGGCCGATGCCGAACAGAGAAGCAAGGAAGTTCTCGACTGGGCAGGTCTGACCGACCTCAAGAAGATGCGCGCCGCATCAACCGAGACCCTCTATGCCCTGAGCACCATCAAGAATATGGTTGACAACCCCAATCCCGATCCCGCAGCAGGCTTTATGAGAATGTTCGCAGCGGGCCTCACCGGTATGCCCGTAGTTGACGGCTATGTAAGCCTCACCAGCTTCGACCAGGCCGCAATCAACGGCACTCTGCCCAACATCCCCTATATGATAGGCTACACGATGAACGATATGGGCAATATGGCACAGGGCATCGCAGACTTCTGTCTCAACCGTGAAAGCGCCGGCGGTGTCGGCTATGCATACGAATTCGCACGTCCCCTTCCCGATGACGGAAGCCAGACCGTGAACGTTCTCAAGGGTGCATTCCACTCTTCAGACCTCTGGTTCGTGTTCAAGTCCCTCAAGCATTGCTGGCGTCCCTGGACCCAGGGCGACTGGGACCTCTCCGAGGTTATGCTCACCGCCTGGAGCAATTTCGTAAAGACAGGCAACCCCGGCGACAGCTGGCAGCCTTACACCAAGGAAAATCCCAAGTTTATGGTTTTCAAGCTCGATGCTGAAGATAATGAAGCATCCGCAATGGGCGACCCTGTTACCGAACTTTGAAACGATAAAGATGCGCAGAACATTTGCTGTAATACTGACTCTTGCGCTTGGGCTTTTCCAGGCTCAGGCGCAGGAGTCTCTTTATACGGTCACATCCGGTGACGTGACCCTGACCGTCGATGCTGCAAGAGGCGGCAAGATACTGTCGTTCAAACACGGCGACAAGGAGGTAATATCACAGGTGCAGGGCTTCAACTCTTTCGGAAGCACCTTCTGGACAAGTCCGCAGAAAGTCTGGAACTGGCCCCCCGTGGCCGAATTCGACCGTCTCCCCTATACTGTCGAGGAGAAGGACGGACACGTCATCCTCACAAGCCAGGTGCCCAAGAGGCTTCCCTACAGGATAGTCAAGGACATACGTCCCGGCAAGCCGGGCAGTGTGGTGATAACCTATACCATCGTCAATGAGTCGGATTCCGAGCAGAGCGTGGCTCCCTGGGAGATCACACGCGTTCCCGCCGACGGAACCGTATTCTTCGACGCGCCCCTGGAGGGCATCACTCCCGCAGGGCTGATGGATTTCAAGGATGCTCACTCCCTGAGCTGGTACACCATCGATCAGGCTCCCCAGAACCGCAAGATCAACGCTGACGGCAAGGGCTGGTATGCCTTCGCAGGCAACGGCCTGCTCCTGATAAAGAGTTTCGAGGATATAGATCCTTCGCAGAGCGCTCCCGAAGAGGCGGAAATACAGGTCTATGTTGATATGGGCCACGCCTTCGTGGAACTCGAGTGCCAGGGCGAATACAAGACGCTCCAGAGCGGTGAAAGCCTCTCGTGGACCGTCACCTGGTATCTCGTTCCCCAGAAGGGCGACGTTCCTTCAAAGGCTCTGGCAAAACTCGTCAGGAAGACTCTCCGCAGCAGGTAGCGTCAGGACAGTATTTTTTGCAATTCCGAAAAACAAGGCTAACTTTGCCCTGCGTTTCGGGATGTGGCGCAGTTGGTTAGCGTACTTGGTTTGGGACCAAGTGGTCCTCCGTTCGAGTCGGAGTATCCCGACACAGCAAAAGGCTGGCTTCTATGAGGCCGGCCTTGGTTTTAGATGCTTTTGACTGTGAACAGGGAAATCCTCAGACTGGCCTTGCCGAGCATTCTGGCAAACATCACCGTCCCTCTTGTGGGGATGGTGGACATTGCCGTGGCCGGACATCTGGGAGGAAGTCAGGGTACGGCGGCGATGATAGGCGGCGTGGCGATAGGCTCGCTGCTCTTCGACCTCCTCTACTGGAACTTCTCCTTTCTCAGGGTCGGTACAGGCGGTCTGGTGGCACAGGCCTTCGGCAGGACCGGAGGCGGCGACCGGTGTGCGGACATATTCGTCAGGAGCGTCATTCTGGCCCTTCTGATATCGGTGGTGGTAATAGCCGTGAAATGGCCTTTCCAGAAGCTCGCCTTCCTGGTGGTGATGACCACTCCGGAAGTACACGACCTTGCCCTGAAATACTTTATGATAAGAATCTGGGCCGCTCCGGCAACGCTGTCGCTGATGTCCTTCAGGGGCTGGTTCGTGGGGATGCAGGACTCCTTCAGTTCGATGCTGACCGACCTTGTGGTCAATGTGGTGAACGTGGTTGCCAGCATAGTCCTTTCCCTGGGCATCGGCTCCAGGGAGGGGATAGGTTTCGCGGGCATTGCCTGGGGAACGGTCATAGCGCAGTATTCAGGACTCATTCTGGCCTGTGCCATCGTAGCCTTCAAATACAGGAGGATGCATTTCCGGCTCACCGTTCCGGGAAGGGAGGAACTGAAGAAATACACGGCTATGAACAACGACCTTTTCATCAGGTCGCTCTGCTTCATCGCCATATATATAGGATTCACAACCATATCCGCCCGATATGGTGACGTGTTTCTTTCGGCCGGCTCGATACTGATGAAGATACTGATGCTCTTCTCATATTTCACCGACGGGTTCGCATACAGCGCGGAGGCGCTGTCAGGCCGTTTCATAGGCGCCGGCGACCGGGTGAACCTTCGCCGCACGGTGAGGTATGTGTTTGTATGGAGTCTTGCTGTGGCGCTGCTCTTCGTGGCGATATATGCCTTCGAGGGGGATTGGATAGTGCATCTGATGACCACCGACAGCCAGGTGGCCGATGCCTGCGGACCATTTCTGTGGTGGCTTCTGCTGATGCCTCCGCTGGGCTGCGCGGCATTCACCTGGGACGGCATATATGAAGGTGCGACGGCGTCGGCGGCCGTGCGCAACGCGATGACGGGAGCATTCCTGATATTCTTCGCCGTCTATTTCGTCGGTATTTTCTTCCTGGGCATACCTTCCTCATCGGACGGATCAACCCTTGCGGTGGATGCGATGAATCTGCTTATGGCAGCATATTTCGCCCATCTGCTGTTCCGTGCGGTCTATCTCACCGCAAGATATCCGAAGGTCATACTGCCGAGGACCGAAACGGAGTCATAGGTTTCAAAACAGATTCTCAGAGTTTGAGCCAGGATTCGGGATTCTGCTTTTCGGTGCCGTTCCATACCTGGAAATGCAGGGCCGATGCGCCGTCTGTCACTTCAAGGGTGCCGAGATTGTCTCCGAGGGAGACCTTCTGCCCGGGTTTGACGCTCACCGTGGCGAGTTTGCAGTAGAATGTGAAATATGATCCGTGCTGCACCAGCACGCACTGATTGTAGCCGGGAATGACCAGGATCTGCTTCACCACTCCGTCGAAGACGCAGCTTACGCGCGCCTTTGCCGACGTTGCGATGGTCACGCCGCTGTTGAAGGGCATCTTGATATTCCTGTAGACGGGATGAATCTGCTCGCCGTAGTGTTCCACTATCACACCCTTTTCCACAGGGAGAGGAAGTTTGCCCTTGTTCTGCTCGAATTTGCCGGAAAGCTTCGTGTCCACGGTCTTGCTTTTGGAGTCCTTCCTGACGCTCTCGGCCACGGCCTTCTCTATTTCGCGGTTGAGCCTTTCCACCTCCTTGCGCTTGCGGGCTATGTCCTCCTTGTATTTCTTCTCGCTTCGGGTAAGCTGCCTGATGAGCTTTTTGCTCTCGTTCTGGTCCGCGGCGAGCCTGTTGTATTCGTTCGTGCGGCTGGCTCTGGCGTCCAGGGCCTCCTGACGCATCAGGGAGAGATACTGCTTCTCGGCGTTTATCTCGTCACGCGTCTGGAGTATCTTCACTCCGTCGCTGTTCATCGTACGGGAGAGATTCTTCAGGTAGCTGTAGCGGCGCAGGCTCTGGGATGCGTCCTTCGCGCCGAAGATATACATAAACCAGAGTTTCGCATCACGGTTGCGGTAGGTGTTGTAGACGAGTCTCGAATAATAGGTCTGCAGGGTGTCAAGCTCCCTTTCGAGCCTGGTTATGTCCTCCTCCCTCTGCGCGATGCTTTTGTCATATTCGGCAATCTGTCGGTCAATGTCCCTGATGAGCCGCTTCCGGGACGACATTTTCTCATTGATGAGCGACAGCTGATGCTCTGAGGCCTTCTGGCGCGACTTGTTCTCGCCCAGCAGTTTGTCGATGGCGGCAATCTCCTCCTCGATACGTTTCTTGCTCTCGTTCTGCTTGGAAACGTCCTGCGCACCGGCCGCAAGAGGTATGAGGATTGCGGTTATGACTGTGAAAAGGCGTCTCATTTCATCTGTGCCTTGCGCTGGCTGATCTTCTCCTCAAGATGGAGTTCAGGATCGATCTGCCTTGCCTGGTTCCAGTAGATGAAGGCCAGGTCGTATTCCTTCAGACGGAAAAGCACCTCTGCATAGTGGTCGAGCATCACGGCGCTCTCCTTCCCGCCGTAAAGCATTGCGTGCTTGAAGATGGCCTTGGCCTCCACCGGCTTGTCCATCAGGAAGAGTATCCATCCGTAGGTGTCGAGGTAGGTGGCGTTGTCCGGCTCTTCCTTGATGGTGATCTGGGACATACGGTATGCCTTCTTCAGGCTCGCGCCCTCCTCGGAAAGGTAGTATGCGTAGTTGTTCAGCACAGGCAGGTAACTGCCGTTGACGCGCAGCACCCTGTCGTAGCATCTGTATGCGTTCTTCCGATCTCCCTTCAAGTGGTAGAGGTCGCCGAGCGCCGTGCAGGCTATGACAATCGTGGCGCTGTCGCGGGGATTTATCTCAGTCATCCTCCTGTAGCATTCTATGGCATCGTCAGTCTCATCCAGCTGCCAGTGGGAGATACCCTTGAGCTGGAAGATGTCCACCTTGTCGGGATACTCGGCCACCATTTCGCCGGTCATACTGACAATCTCCCGCCAGTTCTGTGAAGAATACCAGTACATCAGGCATTCGAACTTGGCCTGGAAACTTTCCGGGTGGCGGTCCCTGTTGTCCAGCAGCACTTCGAGGGCCTCCTCGGTCTGCCCCGTGTTGTACATATAGTAGGCGGTGAATATGGCCAGGGTGCTGTCTTCCGGAGCGCTGTGGTAGGCGGCCTTGACGAGGGAGTCCACCTGGAAGGAAAAGGCGCGGACGAACTGCGGCGTCTGCATAAGCTGTCCGAGATATTCCGTCTTGATGTCGGTCTCTATGTCCCTGGAGGCCATAAAGCGGGTGATGTCCCTGAAATATCCGTCATAGTCGCGGCGGTCGCGCAGCACGTGGGCGCGGCCGTAGTATGCGGGCATATACTCGGGGTCCAGGGCTATCGCCTCCTGATAGTATTTCATAGCGATGGAGTCGCGGTAGAGCTGCACATACCTGTCGCCGAGCATAGTGGCGATGCGGGGCGTTGAGCAGTCGCCGTAGAAGTCCTCCAGATAGGCGTATGCGCCGTCATAGTCGCCCTTGCGCAGGCGAAGGTCGGCTCCCATCACTCCCACCTGCTCTGTCCTTCCGGATGCGGTCTCAATCTTTCCGAGCACGTCGAGAGCCCTGTCGATGTCGTTCTGACGGAGGTAGATGTTGATAAGGTCGTAGTAGAGGTCTGTCTTGCGGGGGTATTTTGCAACGAGGCCCTCGAGTATGGCGGTCGCCAGGTCCTCGCGTTCGGTGTTCAGGTAATGCCTTGCAAGGTAGTAGTTGTACCAGAAATTGGATGAATCCTTCTGCACGGCGGATCTGTAGTTGTCCTCGGCCTTTCCGCTGACCCCGTCGTAGAGGAATCCGAGGTAGAGGTCCGCCGCATCGTTGGAGGGGTCGGCTTTCTTCAACTGCTCGAAGAGGGTTGCCGCCTGCTTGTAATCCTCCTTCTCCATAGCGAGCATAGCATCGAGGAACAGGTCTTCGGGATCTGCCGCCACGACGGAATCCTGTGCGAGGGAGCATATCTGCAGTCCGCACAACAGGGCAAATGTCAACAGGAATCTTTTCATACTGCAAATATAAGAATCTGTTTTGAAATGGTTATATGATTCTTTTTCGCATATTTTCACTGCTTTTCAGTCACAACGGAACCCCGTTGCTCCTTCAAATCATCAAACAACGAAAAATAACCTATAATTATTTTCGTGAACCATTCAAAACAGATTCTATAATAATTCACACTTTTTGCGTACCTTCGCTCCGTTAGAATCAATATGCGATGAAACGTCTGACCATTATTCTTTCCGCCCTCCTTACAGTGTCGGCCGACACTCAGTTCACGCTGCCGCCCTGCGGCTATCGTTTCATCTTCAACTACGTGCCTGTCGAACTATGAAACCCGCATTGGTAGTACTTGCCGCCGGGATGGGGTCCCGCTACGGCTCTCTCAAGCAGATGGACGGCCTCGGCCCCTGCGGTGAGGCGATAATCGACTATTCGATATATGATGCCGTCCGCGCCGGTTTCGGCAAGGTGGTTTTCGTCATAAGGCATTCATTTGCCGAAGATTTCAAGAAAATATTCAACAGGGAGCGTTTCGGCGGCCGTCTTGAGGTGGAGTATGTCTATCAGGAACTCGACTGCCTGCCCGAAGGATACACCGTGCCTGAAGGACGCGAGAAGCCCTGGGGCACGAATCACGCCGTGATGATGGCCGCAAAATGCGTCAGGGAGCCCTTCGCCGTCATCAATTCCGACGATTTCTACGGTCGCGACGCCTACAGGGCGCTGGCCGGATATCTCAGTTCTCTGGAAGGCGGTGCCGGCAGGTACTGTATGGTGGGGTATGAACTCCGCAACACCCTTTCCGATTTCGGAGGCGTCTCGCGCGGCGCCTGCACGGTGGATGCTCAAGGCAATCTGGTGGATGTCGTGGAGACCTTCGACATAAGGCGCTGCGATGACGGCGTGATCCGCTGCAAGGACGGGGAAGGAATATCCCCCATAGACGGCGGCATTCCCGTATCGATGAATATGTGGGGCTTCACGCCCGACTATTTCACACATTCCGAAGAGATGTTCCGAGACTTCCTCGATGCGAGGGGAGGCGAGCTTAAATCCGAATTCTTCATACCTCTTGTGGTGAATAACCTTGTCAAGGGAGGCAAGGCGTCGCTCAAGGTGCTACACAGCGATGCCGAATGGTTCGGAGTGACTTTCCGTGAAGACAGACCTTTCGTGGTGGAACGGATAAAAGGACTCATATCCGCCGGCCAGTATCCCGAGTCCCTGTGGGGTTAGACGGTGAAGGACAGGACAAGAAAGACACTTCTCTACACGCTTGCGCTGCTGTGCGCGCTGGCGATGCTTTATTTCGCGTTCCGAGGCGTGAAGTGGGCCGATTTCGCCGATGGTCTCAGACAGTGCCGCAAGTGGTGCATAGCCGTCAGTATGGGCATCAGCATCGTTGCGATAGTTCTGCGCGGATTGCGGTGGAGGCTGCTTATGCTTCCCGTGGGGCCCGAAGTCAGACGCCGTGAGAGTTATGACGCCTATGCGGTCGGCTACCTTGCCAATCTGGCCCTTCCCCGCGCCGGAGAGATAGTGCGCTGCGGCCTTGTTGCGCGTGGAGGAAGGATATCCTTCGAGTCCGCCCTCGGCAGTATGGTGGCCGAAAGGGTTGTGGACGTGCTCTTCCTGCTGGTGGAGTTCGTGCTTATGGTGCTGTTCTCGCGTTTCGGCAGTTTTCTGGTTGAAAACGTATGGACGCCGATATCGTCCCGAATGCCGTTCGGCCTTGTCTGGATGGCAGTCCCGGCCGTGGCCTTGCTTGTGGTCGCAGCAATCATATTGCACCGTCACGCCGACAGCCTCTGCGCAAGGTCGCGCTTCCTTGCCGGGTGCCGCAGGATATGGCACGGTCTGGCCCAGGGCCTTTCCGCCGGCTTCAGGATGGACCGCAAGGCGGCGTTCTGGCTGCTCACAATAGCCATACAGTGCTGCTACTGGGCAATGAGCTTCTTCACAATAAGGGCTTTCCCCGAAGCTATGTCGATGACCTTGATGGACGCCCTGTTCATAATGGTTGTGGGGGCCTTCGGCTGGGCCGTGCCCGTCACCGGCGGCTTCGGAGCATACCACCTCCTTGTCAGCCTGACGCTGGTTCCCATCTACGGCATCCCGCAGTCGAGAGGTCTTGTGCTGGCCACCATATCCCACGAGTCGCAGATTGTGACCTTCATCATCTGCGGTCTGCTGGCTCTGATGAGCATATATTTCCTACAACATAAGAAATCCGAAATATGAAATCCATCCTCGCAATAGGCAACGCCTTGACGGACATTCTGGCAATCCTGCCCGACGAATCCCTCCTTGAAAAATACCATCTGCCCAAGGGCAGCATGCAGCACGTTGACCGGGAGACGGGCAACAAGATATGGTCCGCGCTCAAGACCAGGGGCGCCCGTTTCGTAGCCGGCGGAAGCGCTGCGAACACCATCTCCACCACAGCCATCCTCGGTATGCCCTCGGGTTATATCGGGAAGATAGGTGACGATGAGCTCGGCTCCCTCTACTGGTCCGACCTCAAGCGGAACGGCGTGAAGCCCATAATGATAAAGGGCACCGAGGACACCGGCCGCTGTATGGTCCTCATAACGGGGCCCACTGCGGAACGCACCTTCGCCACATATCTCGGTGCAGCGCTGGAACTTGTCCCGGAAGACCTCAAGGAAGAATATTTCGAGGGGAGGGACTATTTCCACATCGAAGGCTATCTCGTCCAGAACCAGGCTCTGATACGCCGTGCGGTGGAACTTGCCAGGAAGGCCGGCTGCATCATATCCATCGACCTTGCCTCATACAACGTCATCGAGTCCAATCTCGCGTTCCTGCACGACCTTGTGGAGGAATACGTCGACATAGTGTTCGCCAACGAAAGCGAGGCCGAGGCCTTCACGGGAAAGTCTCCGCGTGAGGCCGTCGACGAGATAGCGAAGATCTGCGACATCGCCGTGGTGAAGATAGGCAAGGACGGATCGATGATAAGAAGGGGCGATCAATACCGCTTCATCGACCCCTGGCCGGCAGTCAAGAAGGACGCCACCGGCGCGGGTGACAACTATGCAGCCGGTTTCCTCTACGGGCACTCGATAGGTATGCCTCTGGAGGTCTGCGGACAGATAGGCTCCATCATATCCGCCAAGGTGGTGGAAGTCGTCGGGTCCAAGATTGACGTGCCCCGCTGGAGCCTCGCCAAAAAAGAAATCCGCCGCCTCATTGCTGAGAACGGCGGAGAGGCTTGATATCGGCTGTCCTTAGAAAATGCCGTTGAGGTGGGCTTCTATCTTGTCAATCACGAGAGAGAAGTCCTCGGGCCTTTCCTCGAACTTTATCCTGTCGGAATCGAGCACCAGGAGCTTGCCGCCCTTGTAGTTGGCAATCCAGTCCTCGTAGCGGTCATTCAGGCCTGAAAGGTAGTCGAGCCTGATGCTGCTTTCGTATTCCCGTCCGCGCTTCTGTATCTGGCTGACAAGGTTGGGCACGGAGGAGCGCAGGTAGATCAGCAGGTCAGGCTCCTTGACAAGCGAGATCATAAGGTCGAAAAGGGTCTTGTAGTTCTCGAAGTCGCGTGTTGACATCAGCCCCATAGCGTGGAGGTTGGGTGCAAAGATGTAGGCGTCCTCGTAGATGCTTCGGTCCTGTATGGTAATGTCCCTGCTCTTGGATATGTCAACGACATCCTGAAAGCGCCTGTTGAGGAAGTAAATCTGCAAATTGAACGACCACCTCTCCATATCGTTGTAGAAATCAACGAGGTAGGGGTTGTAATCCACTGCTTCGTATTTGGGGATCCATCCGTAGTGAGCCGCCAGAAGGCGGGTGAGGGTGGTTTTTCCGCTGCCGATGTTGCCTGCTACTGCTATGTGCATTTCGTTTATGCTCTTGGTTTGTCAGCAAAAATACAAAGTCTTTTTGTATTTTTGCAATATATGTTGAAGATAAAGACATTCTATGTGAACATACTTCGGACCTGCTGCTATCTGGTGTGGTCCGATGACGGCACGGCCGCTGTGATAGACCCCGGGTTCGGCAGTGCCGCCGAATTTGAGAGGATGGCGCTGGAGGTCGGGAGGAGCAACTTGACCATCAGGTATATACTCCTGACTCACGGCCATTTCGACCACGCCCTCGGGCTGGATATGATGCTCTCCCGCTACGGCCTGATTCCCCATATGCATCCTGACGACGTCCCTACGCTCGCCGGAGCCTCGTTTCTTGCCTCCAAGTTCGGATTCGACGTCCCTCAGCCCTCAGACCGGTTCATTTCAGTTGACCACGGGGATGTCATTGAACTCGGGGAGGATGCTCTGGAGGTCATCCACACTCCCGGACATAGCCCGGGAGGCGTATGCTACCATTGCGCAGCTCAGAAGCTGCTCTTCAGCGGAGACACCCTGTTCGAGGAGAGTATAGGCCGCACAGACGTTGACGGGGGCGATATGAACGCGCTTCTCCACTCCATAAAGAACAAACTCCTTCCCCTGCCGGATGACACTCTCGTCCTCCCCGGTCACGGATATTCCACCACAATCGGCCACGAACGCCGCCAGAACCCATATATCGTCTGAAATGGACAGCATAGAGATAACAGGTGCAAGGGAGCACAACCTGAAGAACATAAGCCTCGACATCCCCCGCGGCAAACTCGTGGTGGTGACGGGCCTTTCGGGCAGCGGCAAGTCGTCGCTCGCCTTCGACACCCTCTGCGCCGAGGGTCAGCGCCGTTATATGGACACTCTGTCGGCCTATGCGAAGCATTTCATCGGCGTTATGGAGAAGCCTGACGTGGACGAGATAAAGGGTCTGAGCCCCATCATCTCCATCGAACAGAAGACCACCGGCCGCAGTCCCCGCTCGACAGTCGGGACCATCACCGAAATATATGATTTCTTCCGTCTGCTCTATGCCCGCGCCTCCACAGCCGTCTCACCTGTGACGGGCAAGCCAATGGTGCGCTACACCGATGAGCAGATAGTAGACCTTGTCCTGAGCAGGTTCGAGGACCGCAAGTGCATAATGCTTGCGCCGCTGGTCAAGGGCCGCAAGGGTCACTACCGCGAACTGTTCGACCTTTTCACCCGCCGCGGCTTCACTCAGATGAGAGTTGACGGAGAGTTCTGCGACCTTGGCACCCTCAAGCCTCTCGACCGCTACAGGCAGCATTTCATCGAACTGGTGGTGGACAAGCTCAAACCGAAGGAGGATGACCGCAAGCGCATACGTGATTCCGTCGCCACGGCTCTCAACTACGGCAAGGGATCCCTGGCGCTTCTGGATGTCGCTACCGGAGAGATGACCTTCCTGAGCAAGAACCTGGTATGCCCGGATTCGGGCCTTTCATATCCTATGCCGGCTCCGCACACCTTCTCCTTCAATTCCCCTCAGGGAGCCTGCCCCCACTGCCGCGGGCTTGGACGCATAGCAAAGGCCGATCTGGGCCGCATCATCCCCGACGATTCCAGAAGCATAGCCGACGGAGGCATACTGCCCCTGGGTGCGATGCGCAGCAACAGTTCGTTCGAGATATTGGAGGCGATAGCCCGCAAGTACTCCTTCTCCCTCCACGATCCCATAAGGGACATACCGGAGGAGGCCATAGGGCTCATAATATACGGTTCGGAAGAACTTTTCAGGGTGGGGAGCGGCGCCACGTCACAGATGGTGTCCTTCAGCGGCGTGCTCGCCAAGGTTGAGGTGACCGGTGACGAGAGCGACGAACTCCTCCAGAAGAAGGACAGGTTCGTAGAGGAGACCGTGTGCCCGGTGTGCGGGGGCACAAGGCTGCGCAAGGACTCCCTGATATTCAAGATAGACGGAAAGGACATATCGCAGGTTGCGGCGATGGACATACGAAGCCTTTATCAGTGGGTCAGCCGTCTTCAGGACATCCTTTCCGGGCGCCGGAAGGCCATAGCCTCCGACATAATCAAGGAACTTCGTGACCGCATAGGGTTCCTTCTCGATGTCGGACTCGACTACCTCACGCTCGACCGCGGCGCACGCACCCTCAGCGGTGGCGAAGGCCAGCGGATACGTCTTGCCACGCAGATAGGCAGCAAACTTGTCAACGTGCTTTATATCCTTGACGAACCCTCGATAGGTCTGCATCAGCGTGACAACCGCAAACTGATAAACTCCCTGCGCAAACTTCGCGACGAGGGCAATTCAGTGATGGTTGTGGAGCACGACCAGGAAATGATGACTTCGGCCGACTGGCTCGTCGACCTCGGTCCCGGAGCCGGACAGAACGGAGGACAGCTGCTCTATAACGGCAGTCCGAAGGACATTTCGAAATCCACCGTTCCCAGCCTGACGCTCGACTATCTCTGCGGAAGGAAGTCCATCGAAGCGCCTTCCGTCAGGAGGAAGGGCAACTTCCTGCGCCTGACCCTTCGCGGCGCCACGGGAAACAATCTCAAGAACGTCGACATCAGCATACCTCTGGGCTGTTTCGTGGGGGTGAGCGGAGTGAGCGGCAGCGGCAAGTCCACGCTCATCAACCGGACACTGATGCCCATACTCTCGCAACATTTCTACCGTTCCCTTACTCCTCCGTTGAGTTATGTCTCCATCGAAGGCATCGACAACGTCGACAAGCTCATAGAGATAGACCAGAGCCCCATAGGGCGCTCTCCAAGGAGCAATCCGGCCACATATACAGGTGTGTTCACCGCCATCCGCGAACTGTTCGAGCAGACTCCGGATGCAAAGGTGCGCGGGTTCACGTCAAGCCGTTTCTCCTTCAACATAAAGGGAGGCAGATGCGAAAGCTGCAAGGGCGCCGGAATGCAGTTGATAGAGATGCATTTCCTTCCCTCTGCGAGCGTGGTATGCCGTGAATGCAACGGAAAGCGCTACAAGCCCGATACCCTTGCCGTCAAATACAAGGGCCGCAGCATAAACGACGTGCTGGAGATGGATATCAGCCAGGCGGTGAGGTTCTTCGAGAGCAACCCCTTCATCTATCCGCGCATCAAGGCCCTGGAGGATGTCGGTCTGGGCTATCTCAAACTGGGCCAGCCTTCCACCACCCTCAGCGGTGGGGAGAGCCAGCGGGTCAAGCTTGCCACCGAACTCGCAAGGAAGGACACCGGCAACACCGTCTACATTCTGGACGAACCCACCACGGGCCTCCATTTCGAGGATATCAAGGTGCTTCTGGGCGTGCTGCAGAAACTTGTGGACCAAGGCAATACCGTGGTGATAATAGAGCACAACCTCGATGTTCTCAAATCGGTCGACTATCTTTTCGATATGGGGCCCGAAGGCGGAGAGGGAGGCGGATGCATCATTGCAGAAGGCACACCCGAAGAGGTGGCCGCCAATGACAATTCATACACCGGCAAATATCTTAAGGAAATATTAGAATCTGTTTTGAAATGATTAAGGAGATGTCAATCTGGCGCAGCGTGATGCGCGAAAATGACGCTGAAACCATCAACGACGTCATCAAATCCGGGAAGGCACGTTATCTGATAAACCTTTCGGAGACTCTTCACGACCACAGTTATGCCGAAATAGCCAACAGGATAGCCTCCCGCGGCAATGTCCGGCTGGTGCTCATAGCAGGTCCGTCGAGCAGCGGCAAGACCACATCCTCGAAGCGTCTGGCCCTTCATATGCGCGTCAACGGACTCAATCCCATAATCCTTTCGCTTGACGATTATTTCCGCAACAGGGTTGACACCCCGCTCGATGAGAACGGGCAGTATGATTTCGAATGCCTCGGCGCCCTGGACGTGCCTTTCCTCAACCGGCAGCTGGAGCAGCTCTTTTCAGGGGAAAGGGTGGAGATTCCGAAATATGACTTCGCTTCCGGAGAAAGACGCTTCGAAGGGCAGTTCCTGCACCTCAAGGGTGATGACATACTCATAATGGAGGGCATCCACGGCCTGAATCCGGCCCTTACGGGCAGCATACCGGCAGAGAAGAAGTTCGGACTGTTCGTCTCGGTCCTCTCACCGCTCAAGATAGACGACAGATACACCATCAACGCGGCGGACTACCGTCTGTTGAGGCGTATGGTGCGCGACAACCAGTTCCGTGGAGCGGACCCCGAGGCCACCATACTCCGCTGGCCGAGCGTAAGGTCAGGGGAGGCGAAATACATAGATCCGTATATGGATATGGCCGACTTGAAGTTCAATTCGGCCCTTATGTATGAGATGCCTATGCTCAAATGCTACGCCGAGCCGCTTCTGCAGTGCGTTCCAAAGGATTCAAAGGCATACCCGGAGGCGGAAAGGCTGCTCGATATGCTCCGCAGCCTGATTGCTCTCACACCCCAGGAGATGCGCCACATTCCTCCCGTGTCGATAGTCAGGGAGTTCATCGGCGGCTCGAGCTTCCATTATTAGTCAGTTGATGTCGAGGATGCGGGAGCCGTCGTCGCAGACGGTGATTTTCACGCGGAGAGTCTCTTCCGGAAGGAGGTCCTCGATGTTTTCAGGCCATTCTATCAGAAGGAGTCCGTCCGACCATACATATTCCTCCCATCCTATGTCCATCGCCTCGGAAAGCCTGTTGATGCGGTAGAAATCGAAATGATAGACGCTTCTGCCGGATGAGGTGCCGTATTCGTTGACTATCGTGAAGGTGGGGCTGTTGACTGTGTCGGTTGACCCCAGCGCCTTGCAGAGGGCCGTGATGAAGGTGGTCTTGCCGGCTCCCATACTCCCGTAGAAGGCCACGATGTTGCTGTCACCTATGGCTTCGAGGAATTCCGCCGCCGCACGGTCAAGGTCCCGGAGGTCTTTGATAACTATCCTACTCATACAAATTCTGCCTGTCGAGGTTGCGAAACTGTATCGCTTCCGAAATATGTTCCAAAGTTATCAATTTATTGCCTTCAAGGTCCGCTATGGTGCGGGATAATTTCAAAATCCTTCCGTATGCGCGCGCTGACAGGTGAAGCTTGTCGATGGCGGTGCGCAGGAACGATTCGCTGCTCTCGTCGGTGCGGCAGTGTTTTCCGATGAGGGAGGCGGTCATCTGGGCGTTGGTGAATATGCCTTCATCCCTGAACCTTTCAGCCTGGATGGCCCTTGCAGCTGCAACGCGGGCGGCAATCCGGCCGCTGCTTTCACTTTCGGTCCTGCACACCAGATTGCCTGTCTCCACTGCCGACACCTGCACGTGCAGGTCGAACCTGTCCATCAGCGGGCCGCTGATACGCGACATATAGCGCATTCTCATACCCGGTGTGCATTTGCACCGGTCGCCGTCGCCCCAGTATCCGCAGGGGCAGGGATTCATTGATGCGACGAGCATAAACGAAGAGGGGTAGGTGATGCGGTATCTGAGCCTTGAGATGGTGACCTTGCCGTCCTCCACCGGCTGGCGGAGATTGTCCAGCAGGCTGGATGGGAATTCCGCCAGCTCGTCGAGGTAGAGCACACCGTTGTGGGCAAGGCTTATCTCACCCGGGGTGGCGCTTGGCCCGCCTCCGATTAGCGACGTCACGCTGGCGCTGTGGTGCGGGGCGCGGAAAGGCCGTTCCCGGAGCAGTCCGCCCTGGCAGAGGGAATGCCCTGCAACGGAGTATATCTTGGTGGTTTCGAGCGACTCTTCCCTTGTCATTGGCGGCAGAATTGAGGGCAGACAGGAGGCCATCATCGATTTTCCGCTTCCGGGAGGGCCTATCATTATAAGGTTGTGTCCGCCGGCGGCGGCTATTTCGAGGGCGCGGCGGGCGAAAGGCTGCCCCTTGACGAACTTGAAGTCGTGCAGGGAGTCCGTAACCGCCTTCTCAATGCGTTCAGGGGGCTTGCAACGCAGATCGTCACAATTTTCAGCACCCTCGAGTATGCGCAATACGTCAAGAAGGTTGCGGGCCCCGTAGATCTCGATTTCGCCCACATCCGAGGCCTCCATAGCGCTTGCTGCGGGCAGTATGCAGCCGCTGAAGGCGGCGTCCCTTGCGTGCAGGGCCACCGGGAGGGAACCGTTGACCGGCCTGAGCTCGCCGTTGAGCGCCAGTTCGCCCATAACGATGAACTCTTCCTTGCGCGACAGCAGGGCCTGGCCGGATGCGCAGAGTATGCCGATAGCGATGGCAAGGTCATAACCAGACCCCTCCTTGCGTATGTCCGCAGGGGCCATATTGATGATGATTCTTTTTCCGGGAATGCGGTACCCGCAACTGTCCAGGGCCGTGCTGACCCTCAGCAGTGATTCCCTGACAGCGCTGTCAGGCAGGCCGACGATATGTATCCCGACCCCTTGTGAACAATCGATTTCGACCGTTACGGTCATTGCCTCCAGCCCGATGGTGGTGGCACAAAATGTCTTGCAAATCATATCTTTCTTTCCAGTGCTTCATTCAGTCCCTCAACTCAAATCGGGCAACTGGTGGGAAAGACGGTCAGAACTTTCAGAGATGGAATCTTGCACCGACCTCAAGCCGCAACTGCAACGGTTGTGCAGTGCGGATTGATGTCGGCTGATTGCAGTCGAAATAGTAGACGACTCCGGGATCGAAATAGATGCCGAAACCGTCCGACACCCTGCATTCCACGCCGATGCCGGCGTTTACGGAATACTGCAGTCCGCTGACCGGCGAACTGGTTGTGATGCCATTATAAGTCAGTTTTTGGGATAATCCTTTTTCAACGGTACCTCCCGCCTCGGCATAGAAGGTGAACCTTCCTTTTTCGTTGGCCCTGAAATAAAGCTCGACAGGTATCCCGACATACTGCAGGCGGCTTGTCACCTTGTAGAAGGATCCGTCGTCCATAGTCTTGTTTATCAGGGCGTCGAAAGAGTTGCTCAGAAGGGTGTAGTCAACGCCTGCGCCTATCGCGAAGTGTCTGCCGAAGGGCAGCTGGGCCTGGATGCCGACCGATATGGGAAGGGCGTATGAAGGCTCGGAAACGGGGTTGACCACAGCACCCTGGGCTACGCCGTTCTCGCCGGGGAGCATCATCGGAGAGGGTACGAACATACCGTTTCTGCCAGTGGCGCCCATATTGGAATTGACGGCCAGAGTTATGCCTTTGCGACGTGATACCGGACTCTCCTCGAAGAGTTCATCCTCAGGGAAGGGGAAATCCGTTGGTATATTATGGTATTGATGTGTTGTGTTGTCGGAAGTCTTTTCCGCCACGGCATCTGCGCTTTTGGCGGAGGGCTGTGCGGAAGGCTCACCGGCGGCCTGTCCTTCATCTGAAGGAACGGCTTCGGCCAGAGCCCTGGATTTGACGATTATCGAACGCCTCAACTGTCTGTCAATTGAAGCGGGGTCCGCATCTTCGAGAGGATTGGCGACATCAAGGACGGCGGCCGTTTCAGAAGGCGTCCTGCCATCGGAGGAAACACTGCCCTGAGGGGAGTGAAGGAGGAATATTCCGGCCACCAGGCAGGCTGCGGCGACGCCTGCGACGCTGCTCCAGCGCACAATCAGCGCCCTGCGGCGCTTTGCGGCCAGCTTTCCGCTCACGGCTTCCCAGACTTCCTCGCCTACGGGCATCGTGAAGTCCTGAAGCTGCTGCCTGATATTCTGTTCAAAATCCATAGTCATCGTTCATAGCCCGCCTTTTCCAGTTCTTTCTGCAGCCAGGCGCGGGCGCGGCTCAACTGCGAACGTGACGCCACTTCGCTGATACCCAGCGTTGCGGCAATTTCCTGATGGGACAGCTCCTCGAACACGAAGAGGTTGAACACAGCCCTGTAACTGTCAGGCATCGAGGCCACGATCTGCAGCAGCTCCTTTGCCGACAACTCTTCGAAGGCGGAACTTCCGGTCCTGTCGAATTCCGTCGTGGGACCGATCTCGTCGGCCTCGCGGAGGGCGTTCTTCCTGCGGAGCTCCATAAGCGCCGTCGTGACGAAGATACGTCTTGCCCAACCTTCGAAAGAACCCTGTCCCCTGTATGAACCAAGTTTCCCGAACAAGGTCACGAATCCATCCTGCAACACATCCCTGGCTGCCTCGGCATCTCCCATATATCGGACGCAAACAGGAAACATACGCGGCGCCAATCGCTCGTATAATTCCCTCTGGGCCTTTGGATTGCCCTTCTTGCACCCTTCTATGATCTCCTGTTCCGGGGCTGATACAGGAACGACTTTGTCCATACAACGTCAGATAATAGATGCAAATTTACCCAAAAATGTTGCAGAATTGTTACAAATTTCGGGCAATCTTCTCTCAGGTTCCGGATCGCATCGGCGAGGCTCTGAACTTTGCCGTCAAGGTGTTCGAAAATTTGCTACCTTTGTTCTATTATAACCAACCAAACTTTCAACCGATGCGAATTCTAGAAAAAATCATTGCCATTGCAGCTTCCTTTGCAATAGCAGGCTGTTCTTCAGCCCTGAAAACAACTGAGCAGGCAAAGCTTTACCCTGTTGCACAGCCGGGTGAACAGGCTCCGCTCGCCAATCCCGGACAGAAGAACTTCGGCGGTTCTGCCATTGTACCTGCAACTCGGGATACAGCAGCCATAAATGCTGCAATGAGAGCCCGTATGGCTGAGATGAACAGGATCAGAACCGTTCATTTCAATGATCTTTCAATGTCCGACCCTTATATCTATGCAGATCCTCAGACCAGGACATACTACCTCACCTCATCAGGTGGACGTATGTGGAAGAGCAAGGATTTCGTGATGTGGGAAGGCCCTTAC
This sequence comes from Bacteroidales bacterium, assembly GCA_045600965.1. Lineage (GTDB taxonomy): Bacteria > Bacteroidota > Bacteroidia > Bacteroidales > UBA932 > RGIG6374. Next base: position 21,933 of record JAZRYW010000014.1, read on the forward strand.
AACATCGTCAATCTTGAAGGGACCTGGATGCAGAGAGCAGGTTTCGCAGCCGCAGCTGAGATTCACAAGATAGGTGACTGGTACTATTATGCAGGAACCTGGAGTGACCACAGCGATCTTATCCAGCAGGTGCCCAGAAGATACAACGTACCTCACAACCAGACAGTGCTTCTCCGCTCAAAGAACGTGGAGGGACCCTACGAGGTGTATGACGAGAATCCTGATCACGACTTCCAGCCGCGCAAGGATGACTGCATCGACGGCACTCTCTATCAGGAGAACGGCAAGATCTATATGGTCTACGTACACGAATGGACACAGCTCATCGACGGTACTATGGAGTATGTCGAGCTTTCTTCGGACCTCAAGAAGACCATTACCGAGCCGATCTGTATGTTCCGCGCTTCTGAAAACCCTTCTTGCGGCGAGATGAACGGACTTGGAGAGGCAACGTTCGGACTTAAGATGCCGGGTTGGGTTACCGATGGTCCCCAGATGTTCCGCACTCAGACAGGCAAGCTCGGTATGCTTTGGGCCACCTGGGGCAAGGAGCGTTATTTCCAGGCTGTCTGCTACTCGGAATCAGGTACAATCGCAGGCCCCTGGATACAGGAACCGGAACCGTTCCTCGCCAACAACTCAGGCCACGGTATGCTCTTCAGGACATTTGAAGGTGAGCTCAGATACATCGTTCACCACGTGGAAGGCAACGGTCCCCGCAAACCACAGCTCTGGACAGTTGACGATAGCGGTGACAAACTTGTCCTCGGACATATCATCGATGTGAAATAAGCTGTACCACGGTTCGCATAATATTATACGGAAAAAATCGCATTCAAATCGTGACTGAGAGTGGCAAGTCCGGAACAAATTCTTTCAGCTTGAGCTTTGCGGGGTTTCGTGCCTTTGGTGTATGACCAGAGCTGTTTCTGGTCTATCCCTGTTATCTTGGAAAGGGAGGAAAGGGTAAACGCTCCTGATTTGACGTAATAATCAATGATGCTCCTGGCATCAAGTAAATATACTATCTCATATTCCTCATCAAGGAATTGTGGATACTTGAACCCCTCGGAGATAGCCGTTTCCCGGTAGAATGCCATTTGCTGGAGCATATCCGCTTTTGCATCCTCAACAGTGGGACCCATTCCGGAAAATATTTCCTTTTCGCAGTAAACGCTGTAAGTGCCGTCAGAAGCTCTTTCAATAATCGCCGGGATAGTTTTCATAATACAATATCGTCGTTTGTTTCCGTATATGACTTAGAATCTGTTTTGAAATGATTAACTTCAATACTTATGTTTCTTTTTCGCATATTTTTCGATGCTTTTCAGTCACAACGGACCCCCGTTGCTCCTTCAAATCATCAAAAAATCTACTGAAAAATAACCTATAATCATTTTCGTGAACCATTTCAAAACAGATTCTTATTTCAGTTCCATATCTTTTCTCATCTTTCTCTCCAATCCCTTTCCTATTTCGTCACCTCTGTGATAAGGGACAGGGTAGGTTTTCGAGCCTTTCTTGAAGATAACGTGACTGCCTGACTGGCGGATTTTAACCCACCCGTTAGCTATGGCCATTTTAACAAATTCATCCGCCTTCATAATCCACAAGGTCAAGCAGTACAAATATAGCCAGATTTCTATTATTTACAAAATAGATTAATAGAAATATTACTATCAACCTTATAATGATCTTCCTATTGATTTGATTTCCTTTCTGACCTCGTTTGATATTTCGAAAGAGAACATTATCTTTACAACTGGTGGTGTTAAACCACCGTAAGAAGTGGTAGTTCAAGACAATAAAACGGGATTGGCAGGCCCTGTAGGTGCAGGGATTGATAAAAATAAGTACCTTTGACTTCTGATAGGTGATATTAATGGCTCAAGGGGGATCATACGCAAGAACAAGGAACAGCCTGCGCAACAGTTTTGTCGCTGTGGGGCTGCAGATTGTCTCTCTGCTTATCGGATTCTGGTCCAGAAGGGTGTTCCTGAACCATCTCGGGACGGAAGTGCTGGGACTTAACACAACTGCTACCAGCCTCCTCCAGTTTCTCAATCTTGCTGAAATGGGAATCGGCAGTGCAATTGCCGTAACGCTCTACAAGCCTATCTTTGAAAATGACAGGAAGAGCATTCGTGAGATAGTTGCCCTCCAGGGATGGATGTATCGTACCATTGCTCTGATAGTTATGGGCGGAAGCGCGGTGATGATGTGCTTCTTCCCGCTGATATTCAGCAAGACTACACTGCCACTCTGGTATGCCTACGCCTCATTCGGAGTCCTCCTGTACAGTTCCCTCCTCGGCTACTTCTTCAACTACAAGCAGATACTGCTCGATGCTCATCAGCAGAATTACAAGATTCAGCTTACAGCCAAACTTACGAGTATCTTCAAGCTTATTGCTCAGGCTCTTGCGGTAAAGTTCCTTGATAACGGGTATGTGTGGTGGCTCATCCTTGAGGTTGTTTTTGCGACATTTACTACCATACTGCTTTCACTTACTGTCAATAAATCTTTCCCTTATATCAAGGAGAAAATTGAATCACCTGCCGGACTCAGACACAAGTATCCTATTGTTTTCAAAAAAGTCAAACAGTTGTTTGTTCACAAGATTGGAGGCTTTGTTGTAAATCAGTTTCCTCCTGTTCTGATTTATGGATTTGCCACATTGACACTTGTGGCCAAATATGGCAATTATTTGCTGTTCACGAACAATCTTTCATATATTCTTTCGGCCTGCTTCCTTGGTCTGGCTGCCAGTGTGGGCAATATGGTTGCATCTAATGACAGAGCGCTTACCATCAAAGTTTTCAGAGAACTTTTCAGCATCCGCTTTCTTATGACTGCGGTCTGCTGTATCTGTATGTGGATACTGGTTGAGCCGTTCATCTGCCTTTGGATTGGAGAAGAGTATCTTCTGGATAGTTCCACTCTTATTCTGATGGTAGTCGCGTTCTATATCTCAAATTCCCGAACCGTCATAGATACGTTCATCAACGCATACGGTTTGTTCAGAGATATATGGGCTCCGGTTGTCGAGGTGATACTGAATCTCTCTCTCTCAATATTCTTCGGCAGTATTTACGGCTTGAATGGAATTTTGTCTGGATTGATAATCAGCGAGTTGCTAATCGTCAAAATATGGAAGCCATACTTCCTTTTCCGCTACGGTCTGGAAATTCCTTGGCTTGATTATATAAGGATTAATCTGAAACACCTTCTGATCGGGGCTTCAACGGCTGTGCTACTCCAGTTTGTCTTAAAATACGTCAAGATTGATGCTTCAGCCTCATTCGGCGCATTTTTCATATATGCATCTATTATTTTCATTGTCAGCACATTAATCCTTTTTGCTCTGTTATATCTGTTTGAGCCAGGAATGCGGAGCTTTACGGATAGAATGTTTAATATCTTCGGCAAAAAATAAATCGTATTTTTATTATGCATATTGTAATATACATTTTGTATAATGCAAAATAGCTATTACCTTTGCGGTATGAAAAAAAACTATAATGGCAATCCTTTTGTTTTGCGGCCCTATTTGTCCAAAGATTTATTTTGTGACAGAGTGCGCGAGATGCAGGAAATTATCGATTTTCTTGAGAACGGTTCAAATGTTTCGTTGATTACAATGCGTCGTATTGGAAAGACAGGACTGATACTTCGCACTTTCGATGAGTTGAGAACTGAAAAATACAGATACAAGACAATATACGCCGATATATATTCAACACAGAGTGTTGACGATTTTGTGTCAACGCTCGCCTCTGCAGTTGTTGCTCAGACAAAAGAATCAGGCATCAAGGGGTTCTTTTCAATTCTGAGCGGCATCCGTCCTCTTTTGAATTATGACCCTATCAGCGGACAGCCTCAAGTTTCGGTAATATTTCAGTCAGATGAACAAAAGTTCTCTACGATAGAATCAATCTTTGATTACCTTGAACATCTTGGAGAAAAGGTCGTAGTTGCGATTGATGAGTTTCAACAGATACGGGAATACGAAGGGATTGGTATGGAGGGCTTTCTCCGTTCAAAGATTCAGCATCTGAAGAATGTCCGCTTTATATTCAGCGGGAGCGACAAACGTCTTATGACAGAAATGTTTGAGAGTGAGAGGGCTCCTTTTTACCAGAGTGTGACAAATGTTCCTCTCAAGAAAATTGACTCTGCGGTTTATGCCTCTTTCATATCGGATAAATTTGAAAGGGGGGGAAAGCATATCTCTGAAGAGATTGTTGACTTTATCCTGGAATGGAGCAGAGCTTACACTCATTACACTCAGACTTTATGTAATTTTACATATATGTTGAGTGGGGATGAGGTTGAAATGGCAGATGTTTTCAGGGCCATTGACTTGATTTTCAGAACGGAATCCGACAAGTTCTATACAATTCGGACAATGCTCACAAAAGGGCAGTGGAAATATCTGGGCAGTGTTGCGAAAGAGGGCACGTTGAATCAGCCGTCTTCAGGAAAGTTCTTGAACAAATACGGGTTAGGCACTGCCGCTTCTTCAATGAGAATGCTCAAATCCCTTATGGATAAAGAACTGATATACGAAAACAGAACTGAAACAGGTTCCGAGTATTGCGTATATAATGTATTCCTGTCAAGGTGGTTGGAAATGAAACAGTAATAATCAATCAGATATGCAATCGTTTGTTTTTCCTGGAAATATCGAACAGCAGATAATGGATATCGCGTCCCGTCCGTTCATTTATATGAGAACAGACGAGTTCTCTTCAATCAACAAGGAGTCAGAATCATTATCGATAAAAGAACGCATACTCTCTTTCATTAGCTGAAAGTAAAAATGAAACACAATGCATCAAGAAAGAGTTCGACTGGAAACTTCTTTGGCCGATAGTCATTGTGAAACTGTTGAAAGATAGGATTTTCCACCGCAGTAAGAAATACTGTGTCGATGAGATAGACCATCGTTAATCCCCCTCTTCCTCCAACAACTTCAAAGGCGAAAAATCCCCGGCATAGTGGTAGTCCACGGTGATATCGGCTTTTAGCCAGTTAATGTCTATGTCGCCTATATCCTTGAACACTTTGATGTATTCGGGATTGTAGTAGGGAAAATCCACAACATATGGATTATTGGTAAGAAGTTTTTTGTTGAATACAACAGCTTCAAAGTATCTGAGCGAAGGACCGTGCTGGTTCTCCTGAATAATCTCAAGGATACAAGTGCTAGCGGTTGCTTGTTTTAACACCTCACTGTATGGAAGCGATTTTCTGAAAACATTGATTCCAACAGCGGTCTGTTCTGTCTTTTTCAAATTATCCGAAAGTATATCGTAGTGGCAACAAATCCCGTTTGCAGACAGGTGTTTGAAGGTTTCATTAATCAGCCTTGTCCTGCCACCCTTGAATGAACCGACATAGTATACATCATATAGAGACTTTTCAGGAATTGGGATAATTGGCTTCGAGTAATAATGATACCCTGCGAACGAAAATCCATATTTTTCAGCATCCTGACGATCAAATGTCAAAATATTATCCCAAAATTCAGACTTTATCAAATGTCTGGTTGCATGGATTGTTGCAGAATCTCCGTCCATGGAGTCGATAAGGAAGAGATCGCAACGGATTCCACGTTTTCTAAGTCTCTGAATACGGCGGATATCAAGATATTCAAGGACGTTGCTTCTGATAATGATTCGTGAAAATCCTTTACTCCAACTCTCAATGTCACAGCAAAACAACCCCCTCGGGAGTTTGAACTTCAAGCCCGAAAGATAATTGAATGTGTAAATTATTTTTTTCCAAATACAGAGCTTGTGGCAGATATTGACATATTTTACGGATAATGTCTCACTATAGGCGATGTCATTAAAAAGCCCCAGTTTAAAATCACCTTCAGGACATACCAAAAGTGTCTTTCCATTATATGTTGATTTCTGCATATATTAGGAAACGTTCAAGATGCTCACCGTCCGTCCGACAGCACTTTTCAAATCGTATCTCGCCTTGAACCCTATGGCGGCAAGTTTGTCGCACGAAAGAATGGCTTGGGTGGCAATGCTGTATCCCTTGGCCTCAACCGCATCAGGAAGTTCGAACATCACTTTCTTTCCTCCAATTGCAGCGCACGTAGCCGCGAAATCTTTAAGATGTACGTTGCAGCTTTCGCTTGAGACATTGTATGCCTGTCCGCATTCGCCGTTGAGCATAATGTGCAGCAGTGCAGCGACGGCGTCGGCGACATAAGTGTAGCTGAAATATTGTTCGCCTTTGGATTTGAGCACAATGTCCTCGCCGGCAAGAGCCTTGAGTATGAACTGCGAACTGGCCTTTGTGTCGGATTCAAGCATCGTAGGGCCGAATACTCGGCTGAGCCGCGCAATCTTAACTTTTACTCCCTTTTCTGCAGCATAGCTCTGGCAGAGGGCCTCGCACAGACGCTTGGATTCGGGATAACAGGCGCGCGCACCCGAAAGGTTGAGATTGCCGGTGTAGTCTTCGGTGAATATGTCGCGGCCGCGGGCATTGCCGTAAATCTCCACTGATGAAGGGTACAGGATCGTGGCGCCGCAGGAAGCGGCAAGGTCAAGGGCGTGACGCGCCCCTACGACATTGGTGAGTGCTGTCTCGACCGGATACTGAGAGTATGCCAGCGGGTGGGTGTTGCTGGCAAGGGGGATGATATAATCTGCGGTGATGCCGTCGGGAAAGGGGCGGCATACATCGTGTTCGAGAAAGTCAAACAGTGGTTTACCGAAGTACTCTCCCAAACGGTCAGTTGCCTTTTCTTTGCTGCGCCCTGTGGCAATGATATGAATGTCGCCAATCGACATCAGAGCGTCAATCAGATGCGTACCTATAAGCCCGGTGGCTCCTGTAATAAGGACAGTTTTGCCTCTCAAGGTATCAAGTCCTTTCGTGGATGCGATATACCGGAGGTCTTCCTGATAGAGCGGGTGTGTTTTATTCAGTTTCATTCTTTCTGGAAAGATAGCCTTTGAATATGGCAAGATCGTCGGGAGTTGTCAGTTTAATATTCTTGTCCGACCCGGCGGCAAAATGTAGACGAACTCCCAGATCTACCATCATAGTATTGGTGTAACTTGAGCCGTATATGCCTATTCCTTTTTCGAAGGCTTCGCGATACTTGCTTTCCAGAAGGTCAAAACGGTAAGCCTGCGGAGTCGATACACGTCTGAGAGTTTCTCGAGGAATATATTTTGTCGTAGTAGAAGAGTTATCTTCGCTAACAACGAAAATCTGCTCGTTGTATGGCAATGAGGTGACACCGTTCCCATATTTCTGTGCCGTTTCCACAACATCTGCCAATACCGTTTCATCAACCAGAGGCCGAATCCCGTCGTGGATAATCACAATATCGTGGGTGGAACAGATATCCTTGAGATTGAACACGCCATTGCGTATGGATTCTTGACACGTCGAACCGCCCTCAACAATCCATTTCAGTTTTGTGATTCCGCAAGACTCAGCCTCCTTCTTAAGCACGTCCTCCCATCCTTTGATGCATACGACTTCCATAGCGTCAACCATAGGATGCTTTTGAAAACTCTCCAGAGTATATGCAAGGATGGTTTTGCCGTCAACTTCTATAAATTGCTTGGGAATCTCTTGGCCCATACGGCTTCCTACGCCACCCGCTATAATAATTGCTATGTTCATTATTCACGGTTTATCCTTTCAAATTTAAGTATTTTGTAATGAAATTCGTAAATTTGCCTTTGGAGATTTACAATAATCAATGTTAAAAGCTCTCAAATACTGCATTTGCTATTTGATCCACCCATTCTCCTTCCTATTTCCAAGGAGGAAGCACAGATGTGCTTTTGGAAGTTTCAGAGGGGCATTCAATGACAATTCAAAATATCTATTCATATATGCAAACGAGCATTGTGCCGAAAAGGAGGTAGTTTGGATATCCAAAAACACCAAAACAGTCGAGTTTGTACGAAGTCTTGGCTATAAAGCATTTAAAAGCACCAGTATAAAAGGAGCTATCTATGCCTTGACTTCAAAATACTGGTTTTTCAACTCATATACTTCAGACATTATGTTCTGTCTGTCAGGTGGCGCAGTTTGCGTTAACTTATGGCATGGGGTTGGTCTGAAAAGAATAGAGTTCAACAGTGTTTCCGGCCCTATGGCAGACAGATTTGTCAAGAAGAAATTCAAAGAGGTTTTCTTTCATCCAGAATCATTCAGAAGGCCTGACTATATGGTCTCCGCATCGGATTCACAGACTGAAATGTTTTCAAAGGCCTTCAGAATCCCTGAATCCCGCTGCTTGAAAGTTGGATATCCAAGGAATTCAATACTCCTGGCACCGGAAGATGATATCATAGGATTCGTAAACCGTTATGAACCTGAGGAGACCAAAGAATTGCTGACAGTACTGAAGAACTATAGAAAGGTTTTCATATATATGCCGACCTGGCGTGATTCCCAACGTGAGATATTCGTCCAGAATATGGACCTTGACAGGCTGAATGAAGTGCTTGCTGCCAATGGCGATTTGCTCCTTCTGAAACCGCACGCAAATACCATTGTTAAGGATAATATGTCCGGGTATTCAAACGTCAGGCTTCTGCCTTCAGGTATGGATGTCTATCCTTTGCTTCCTTTTACGGATTGCCTGATAACAGATTACTCTTCAATACTATATGACTATATTCTTATGTCTGGTAAGAGCGTTATTCTGTATCTGTACGATTATGCTTCCTATGTCAAGGAACGCGATTTCTATTATCCTTTTGATGATAATGTGATAGGAGAGAAAGCTTATGATTTTGAGACACTTGCAGCTATGATTCGCGCAGGGGTTCCTTCTCTGGATTCATCAAAACGTGATATTCTATTGGCCCAATTCTGGGGAAACCCCTTTGATGGCGATGCTTGTTTGAGAATTTTGGAATATGCAAAAACTCGAATATAAGGTTTGCAAGTGACCTTGGCGAGTGTTGCCAGCGCCCATTCATATTCCCAGTCGCCTGAAAATTCCTCGGGAATCATTTTATTATCCTCTAATGAAACATATTTTGCTCATTAATGGCAATTTTAATGTTTTGTGAGAAGATATTGTTACATTATTTTTATATTTGCAGAAAAAATATGGCAGACATTGTTTCATACGGAATGACCGACGGCTATATCCTGAAAGTTCTCGGGGGACATTTCAAGCAGATGAGAATTAACGCAAGATACAGCCAGCAGGACCTTGCAACAGCTTCCGGACTTGCCAGAAAAACCATCTCCTCCATTGAGAACGGAAAGCCAACGTCCACAGGAAACATAGTGGCCTTTTTGAGGGGGTTGAAAAGATTGGACGTATTGTCCGCACTTGACACTCCTGTCCCGATAAGCCCCATTGTGGCGGCAAAAGCCGGGAAAAATCCACAAAGAATAAGGTCGAAAAAGAAGCAGGAAATTACAGGACAAAGCGAATGGTAAACAGTGCAACAGTCAAACTCTGGGGGAAAAATCTCGGGGCATTATTCCTGGATGAACGCCATAACCTTATCACGTTCCAATATTATGATGACTTCGGCCTTACCGGATATGAAGTGTCCCCTATTCTGTATCCTTTTGAAAAGGGTAGAATCTTCTCAAAACGTATTCCCCGAGGTGAAACTGACACCTTCAAGGGTCTTCCAGAATTCATAGCAGACATTCTTCCGGACAAATGGGGGTCGGCGCTAATGGACAGCTGGCTCGCGCGGAACGGGCGGGATAACGGCTCCTGCAATGCCATAGAACGGCTCCTGTATATGGGAGACAGGGGAATGGGAGCGCTGGAATTTGTTACAGATATGAGGCCGGAACTCTCCTCCCCAATCAAGATTACAGAGCTTGACGGACTTGTCAAGGTTGCAGCAGAGGTATTGCAGCAGAGGAAAGTCTTTGCCACCAATTTGGACAGGGAGGATGATGCTCTGAAAACGATTATCAGCATTGGAACGTCCGCCGGTGGATCCAGAGCGAAGGCTGTTGTCGCATATAACAAAGAAACAGGAGAGATTCGTTCCGGACAAGTTCCTGCACCCGATGGATTTGAACACTGTCTTCTCAAACTTGACGGCGTGACAAACACCCTGCTTGGAGACCCCCGGCATTATACCAGTATAGAATACTCGTATTACAAACTGGCAAAGGCCTGTCACATCAATATGATGGAAAGCCTCTTGCTTCCCGACAGGGACAGACGGCATTTCTTGACGAAGAGATATGACCGGGCCGGCAACAAGAAGATTCACAAGGTATCTCTTTGCGGCTTGGGAGGGATGGATTTCAATATGCCGGGAGCGTTTTCCTACGAACAGATGTTCAGCGTGATGAGAGCCCTTGGCCTCAAACACCCGGAAGCGGAGCAGGCTTTCAGGAGAATGGTGTTCAACATAGTCGGGCGCAATCAGGATGATCATACAAAAAATATAGAGTTCCTGATGAACGAACAGGGAGAATGGAGTCTCGCTCCTGCCTTTGATATGACATACGCTTTCAATCCATCGAGCGAATGGACCGCGCACCATCAGATGACCATCAATGGCAAGAACGACAACTTCACATTGGATGACCTGTTGAACGTGGCCAAAGCGATAAAGGTGAAAAACGGCAAGGAAATCATCGATGAAATCCAAACGGTTTTCCGTAATTTTGAAGATTATTTGGAAAAGGACATCTCTGAAGCAACAGTTGAGGAAATGAAACGCAACCTGCTTCTCAAAATTCTAAAATAGGGACTGTCCAGTAGACACACTGTCCGAGATCACCGGCGTGCCGTAAGCGTTCACTTCTCCGCCTTGCCATCTGAATAATCTGATCCACCTTTGCCGAAACTGAAAAATCAAGGCAAATGGAAACAACGACAAACAATCAAACAAGTGCAGCCGCCCGGTCGGGCGCTGTGGATTATGCAGCGGCATTGCGCCAGTACAACAGATACGGCAGGGGCCGTTTTGTAGCCTTCCCTATAAGGAAGTTACACAAACGCTCATTGAAAATCAAAGGGTTGGAGAAGTGAACGCTTACGCTTTACTTTACTGTCAAAGAACTTCCATTCCGGGATGCCCAGTTCAGCGAGTCTGGACTTATAGGAGATCCCTTTCTCCCTGCAGCACGTGATGATTTCTGCTACTTCTTCTTTCGACATCATAGGATTTTCGCTATTTTTGTCGACAAAGATACCGGTTCAAAGCTCGGCCGCAAGGACGTGCCTCACCGGAGGCTTACTAATTATCGAAATCCTATGACAATTGAGCATTGTATAAATTCGTTGAGAAATAAGGGGCTGTATTTTTGCATCATAGAAGTTTCAAAGTACCTGTTTCCTGTCAGGTGGATATCTGACAAGGGAATGATGGACAAGATTTATCAGAAAAAGACATATCGATATCTGAAACGTAAGTACATCCCGAAACTTGACAGTTTTGTCTATTCTGAACCTGATGACTCTGCTGGATTGTCACCCATATGGATTGCGTGGCTTCAAGGAGAGGAGAATGCTCCTCTAATTGTCAGGAAGTGCATAGAATCTGTCAGAAAATATTCTCCAGGAAGGTCGGTAATAATTATAACTTGGGATAATATTGCCTCGTATATTGATATCCCTCCGTACATTATCGAAAGATTGAATAAACGTCAGATGCAGTATGCTCAGTTTTCTGATTATCTCAGGGTTGCATTGCTTTGTAAGTGGGGTGGAATCTGGATTGATTCAACTGTGCTGCTAACGGGCTCGGTACCTGCAATTATGCTTGACAATCCTTTGTTTTTTTTCAAAGGATCTGTTGATGATTCATTGCCAATTCGAATATCAAGTTGGTTTATTGTTTCTCAGCAAGGCAACCTTTTTGTTCAAAAATTGAAATACCTTCTTGAGTGTTATTGGAAAAAAGAACATCGCTTGAAGGATTACTATCTGTTCCATATCTTTGTTTCCTGCCTCATTGATTCAGATATTGAATGCAGAAGAATATGGGATGATATGCATTTTGCTGAAAACCTTTCTCCTCACAGGATGCAAGCTAATCTGTTCAATCCTTATTCAGATAAAGTGTTTAATGATATCTGTTCCGGATCAAACATTCATAAACTCACATACAAATTCAAGAATCCTTCTTTTGTCAAAAAGGAAGGTACCATTTATTATTATCTGTTTGGCAGATAGTATAGAAAAATTATGCATTTGTGACATTCCATCTGAAAGGGAGCATTTTTCAGTGACATTCCAGAAAAGCGGATTCGTCAAGGCTATGGAATGTATACCTTCCCTTATCTTATCTGACATTGCCGGCTTAGGTTTTCGAAAACCGGAGGCGTAGTGTGTCAACTGCTGCTGATTGATTCCCGTGACCTTGGCGAGTGTTGCCAGCGCCTATTCATATTCCCAGTCGCCTGAAAATTCCTCGGGAATCATTTCATTATCCTCTAATGAAACATATTTTGCTCGAAAACAGAACAGAAACAGGTTCCGAGTATTGCGTATATAATGTATTCCTGCCAAGGTGGTTGGAAGTGAAGACACCATTGTACGGAAGACTTGGAACTGGCAAAGGAATGGGCATCGTCCAGTAGACACACTGTCCGAGATCACCGGCGTGCCTGTCAGATAAGGGCGTAAGAGCAGAATACGATAGACACGTCAAATGCAGAAAGTCGCACCGTCAGGAACATTCAGCGCGGCCTTCTTACAAAAGATTCTTCGTGACGTTCCACCTGAAGCGGAGCAGGGCGTTGCCGGCCGCCGCTTGACCAGTGATTGAGTAGAATAGCCAGATGGCGATTGTGCCAGCCCATTTCACCAATTCAGATAATAATCTTTTCAGGTATGCACTTCCACCTGCTGTTTTTGTTCGGATACGTTCACTGGTGCCAACCCCCTGTCCTAGCTTTGAGACATATTCCAAGGTTGTCCTAGATCCCGGAATGACGTGCATAACTTCAATTCCGGGAATGTAGAAAATCTCAAAACCATTGCGCCTGATCCGCTGGAACATATCTTTTTCCTCTCCTCCCATCAGGTTCTTGGCGCTTCTGCCAAGGTTTACATTAAAAAACCCGCAACGGTCAATTACGGCTTTCCTGAATCCCATATTTGCTCCTATCGGGTATCCTTTTGAGAATTTGGTAAGATTGTCCCCCTTATCCAACCCCGATACCCAGGACAAGCTCCATTTGCAGAGCCAGTCCGGTTCGCTGCAGTCATCGAAGAGAGGGGTAATCTTGCCTCCGAAACAGCAAATTTCGGGATTGCTTGACAGTGCTGCTGCTATGTTGGAAAGGTAATCAGAAGCAGTGAACGCATCGTCGTCCAAAAACACCAGTATCTCCCCCTTCGCTTCGCGGATTCCGCGGTTGCGGGCGTGGGAGAGGCCCTGGTTCGGTTCCAGGAAGTAGCGGAAGGTCACCTCGGGGTATGCGGCTTTGAACCGTTCAATCTCGGCTTGGGTGCCGTCAGTGCAGTTGTTGTCTACAAGGACAATCTCGTATTCCGAACGGGGGAAATCGTTCTTTGCCAGGCTTTCAAGGACGCGGAATATATATTTCTCGCGGTTGTATGTGCAGATGATGACGGATATCATAGACTATGCGCGTTTCTTTCGAAGCAGCCCGTATATCCCCCTGCCTATGGCGAAGGCCGTCAGCAGATACATCAGGATTATGCATACCGTGGAGATTGCATTGCCTTTTTTCACGCTGTCGGGATCGAAAATGAAGTGGATGTTGTGTGTGCCAGCAGGCACGTTGACGGCCCTCAGGAGGTAGTTCACGCGGTAGTGATCCACCGGCTGGCCGTCTATGCTGGCTTTCCATCCGTAGGGATAATATATTTCCGAGAATACTATGGTACCGGGTTTAGAAGTGGAATACGTATAGTCGAGTTCCTTGGGAGTGTACTTGTTGAGGGTGACCGCCGCATCTTCGGGTATCCCGGGCTCGAAATCCGTAACAAAGGACGAGAAGGACTTGTCAAGCACGGCCTCGTGGCTGAGTTCCAATTCATTGAGGGCATCGGATTCCATATTGGCATTGTCGGCGACAACCAGCCTGTCAACGAACCAGGCGTTTCCCAGGGCGTCCGGATTCCTCTGAACCGAGGGTTGTCCGTCCGCACCGGGCACTATGATGTATCTGGCGTTCAGCATTCCTATGACAGGAAGATGCAACTGGCTGAGATGCTGGTCTATGATATCCTGATAGCGGCGCAGTTTCGCGGCGCTGTAGCCGCCGAGCGACTTGAGGTAATATGAAGTCCTGGCGTCACTGAACGTGCTGGTGGTCAGATTCAGGACGCGGAAATGCCCGGTGTCTTCAAGAATAGCCTTCTCATAGTCAGTCTTGACGAATGTGGCCGTGCCGGTCCTGTTGGCGGCAACGAAATTGTTGTCATTGAAGTATCTCCTGTCGACGGGCCACATATCCCAGACGATGAGGACTCCAAGGGCGGTAATGAATACCCACTCCTTCAGTTTACCTTTTGCATAAAGGAAAATGCAGAATGCCGCCGCAAGAATGAACAAGGCGGAACGGAAACTGTCAGAACGCAGAGTGGAGGCTCTCTGGTCACAGATGGCGGCATAAGCCCAGTCCGGAAGCTGTCCGGCGAAGGAGGCATCCCCGGCGGAGGTAAATGAGAACAGGGCTCCACCAAGAAGGGCGAAGAACAGACATATTCCGGCAGTGATTCCTCCTGAGATATACAGGCTCCTTGTCAGTTTCTCCTTTGCAACTTTGCCGTTCATTATTTCCTTCAAGGCGAGGAACCCCAGCAGGGGCATTGCGACTTCCGCCACGACAAGGATGGATGATACCGCCCTGAACTTGCTGTACAAAGGGAAATATCTGAAGAAGAACTCTGTCAGCCACAGGCAGTTGTGGCCCCAGGCAAGCGCAATCGAGAATATGGTCGCTATAAGCAGGCCCCATTTGTATGGCCCATTGACAATCATAAGGCCCAGAACGAACAGGAAGCAGATGATTGCGCCGATATAAACGTTTCCTGCCGTAAAGGGCTGGTCGCCCCAGTACATAGGAGCCGATTTGCAGAAGTCTGCGGCGTTCCTTGACGGTATGCCTTTGTCTACAAGTTCCTTGTAAAGAACGGAGTTCCTGCCTACATCAACTGAATTTGCGCCACCTTTGAATCCCGGAATCAGGAGTGTCATAGTCTCGTCTATCCCGTAACTCCACTGGGTGGCGTATTCAATGTCCAGACCTTTGGCGGGAGCCTCGCCTGTAGAGGAAACAAGGTCGGAATGGCGGCCTCTCATAGTCTCGGACGCATATTCGGAGTTCGCAAATACGTTTGCGGAGCCTGTTCCGACACCAATCAGCATAGACAGGAAAAAGACACCTGTGGCAAGCCCGAGGTCCTTCCATTCCCTGTTCTTGATTTTGAACACAGCCTCGCATATCCAAAGCACTCCTATCAGCATACAGAAATAGTAGAACATCTGCGGGTGCGGCTTGAAGGCCAGAGCGGTAAATATCATTGTCAGAACTGCACCCGGGAAGTATTTCCTGCTGAAAACCAGTTTGAAACCTCCAATAAGAACTCCGCACAGGGCGATGGTCGTGACCTTTGTGAAGTGTCCTGCCGGAATGATTACCAGGAAATATGAAGACAGAGTAATGGCAAACGCCCCGGCTATGCTCAGCCATTTGTTGATGCCGAAGCATCTGAGCATCACAAAGAAGCAGATAAGATAAAGGATAAGCATCCTGGCCGGGTTGCCTTGATGTCCCGTCAGCCTGTTCAAAGGTATCATCAGTGTGTCGGAAGCATAGTGCCCTCCGCCCACCTGATAGGTGGGCATTCCGCAGAACATCGAGCCGGTCCAGAAAGTGTAGTCACCTGTATCCTGATGGAATTGCCTTACTTCCTGCGACGCGCCGAGGTAGTTCTGAATATCCCCAGCATAGAGTTCCTCTCCCTTGAGCAGAGGGGAGCAGTAGACACAGGCCGCAACAATGAAGATTGCAGCGGCCACAATGTATGCCCCGTACTTGCCGAATATCCTTTTTTTATCCATAATACAATTATCTAGTTGATGCTCAATATTTTGTCTGCAAAAGTGTTCCAGGAGTATTTTTTCTTCTCTTCCCTTAACCCTTCGGTGAAGTCCTTGGTTTCGGCAAGGAACCTTTCTATTCCGCGGGCCACGCCTTCCGCCGACGGACTGACGGTGTAACCGGCTTTCCCATCCGGGACGATTTCGGAAAGTCCTCCGACTTCGGTCACCAGCATCGGCTTCTCGAAATGATATGCAATCTGGGTGATTCCGCTCTGAGTCGCGCTCTTGTAAGGCTGCACGACAAGGTCAGCGGCGCAGAAGTAATATTTCACCTGGCTGTCGGGTACAAAGTCGGTCCTCCATACAACTTCGTCATCGATTCCAAGACTTTCGGCAAGAGAATGGTATTTTTGAGGGTCAGAGTAGAATTCTCCCGCTACAACAAGGGCGACATTGCTCCTGTCCTTTATGGAAGCAAAAGCTTCGAGCAGCCAGTCAAGGCCCTTGTAGTCGCGTATCAGACCGAAACTCAGCAGTATCTTGCGTTTCGGGTCAATCCCCAGACAGGCGCAGGCCTCGTCTTTCGTAACAGATTCGCCGAAATTGTCATATACCGGATGGGGGCAGCGCGTCAGCGGCTTGCCGGGAGCGAAGCGGTGTATATCCTGCTCGACTGATTCAGAAAGCGTAATAAAACTGTCAGCGCCTGCACAGAAGTATTTTGCAAAAAGTCTGTCACCCGGTCTGTGCTCGTGGGGGACAAGATTGTGAACCAAACCGGCCACGCGTGTGCGGCTCAACCTTGCAACGGTTCCCAGAGAGGGCGCCATATAAGGGAGCCAGAAGGCCACGATAATAAGGTCGGCCTTCCTGTGCCGCAGTTCCAGCCCGGTCTTTATCCAGTTCAGCGGATTCATCGAATGGAGCTTTCTGCTGATGTTCAGCCCTTCAGGCGCCGGATCGGGTGAGAACTGGGTCTTTCCCGGGAAAAGGAACGAAGGATACTGGACGCGATAGGTGACAATCTCAACTTCGTGACCCTTTGCAATGAATTCCCTTGCAAGGCGTTCGTTGAACGCCGCTATTCCTCCCCTGTAGGGATAGGCCGGACCTAAAATGATGATTTTCCGTTGCATTTGACAAAAATAGCAATAATCTCTGACAATATGCATCAAGAAAAGAAGGCTGACCGCAATGGCCAGCCTTCTGTAGTTTATATGAACCCTACGGTTAGTTGAAGTAGTACTTCAGACCGAAGAGGAGCTGCCAGCATTCTGCAGGGTTGGTGCTGTGCTTGGTCCAGGTTTCGGTGGGATAAGCGCCGTCAACCTTGTTCATTGAGAACACGGGCTTGTTGTCAGCGCCTACGCTGTCATACTTGAGGATGTTGATCACGGATGCTGAAGAAGTGTTGTAGCAGGACCATCTGCTGACACCCCAGCTGCTGTTGAACATATTGCCTATGTTCTCGATGCTGAAGCTGAGTTCGAAGTTGTGGGTCTGGCCACCTGCCTTGATGGAGAAGTCTTCGGCGATACGTGCATCGAATCTGTGTACGAAGGGAGCGAATGCGGAGTTTGCTTCTGCATACTGTCCTTTGTGCCTGCTGAGATACTTGTCCTGTTCAACGAAGCTCCAGAAAGCGTCACGGTCAGCCTGGGTTGTGAAAGCGATTTCATCCTTGCTTGCAGGGATGTAGATCATATCGGCTGTAATACCGTCACCGTTCATATCGTTAGAGTAGACGTAGCTGTAGCCCATCGGTGAGTATGCGGTGTAGTAGAGGTTGAGGTGAAGACCGTGGCTCTGGTCGAATACGGGGAGGAAGTAGCTGATGTTAGCCATAACCTTGTCAGGAACCACATACTGTGAATTCTGAAGAGTGGCGAGGTTTGCACCGTTGACAGTCATAAGGCCCACGTATGCTGAAGATGCGTCGGAACCGGGCATACCGGAGATCTCCTTTGAAACGGTGTGGGTGTATGCTGCCATAATGTCGAGGTTGCGTACAGGGGTTGCCTTTGCAGTGATGTTGGCAATCCAGCCGTAACCTTCGCTGGTGTTGGTCAGGACATATGCGGTTGATGAACCGTACTTCCAGTCGCCGAGCGCGCGGTAGTTGACGCGGTTGTCAGCGCCTGCGAAAGTTGCGCCGTTGCTCAGGACGTCATCCTTGATGTTCCAGTCCATAAGCCTTACGCCGTGGAGGGTCTTGTTGAAGATGCCTTCTGCACTGAGTGTGAAGGGGAATTCGGTGGGAAGCTGCCAGTCGAAAGCGATGGAAGTTTTCCATACCTGGGGCATCTTGAATGCGTGGTCAACACCGTTGATGGTGCTGGTCAGGTTACCGTCGGCTTCGGATATCTCCCTCTTGAGACCGAGGATTTCCTTTGCCTTGTTGATATCGGTGGTTATCTTGCCGCCAGCCATAAGCTTGTCGAGAGCAGCGGCAACTTCGTCGCTGTAGACAACCTGACCGCCCTCGAGGGTTGCGGAGTACTTGGCCTGGTTCAGGATCATACCTGAGTTGGTGGGCATATTGGTGAAGAATACCAGAGGGAGACGGCCCTGGAACATACCGGTACCGCCGCGGATAACGAAGCTCTTGTCACCGTTCACATCCCAGTTGAAGCCGATACGGGGGTTGATCTGAAGGGATGCTGCGGGCCAGTGACCGGTGTCGACGGAACGGCCGCCCATATCGTAGTTCTTTATGGCTGCGTTGGTGGTCAGGTCTTTGTCGTCATAACCCATATAGTCGAGACGGACACCGTAGGTGAGCTTGAAGTCCTTGGTGATGTTCCAGTCATCCTGTGCGTAGAGGGCTGCCTGGTTGTAGTTGATACGTGCGGTCTCGGGAGAGTTGTCGTATGCGTAATAGAGGACGTAGCTCAAGGGACGGTTGCCCTGGAGGAAGTCGTCTACGCTTGCGAAACGGTAATAACCTGTACCGTTGCGGATATATGAGTTGTCAGCGAACTGGTGTTCGTAGTTGGCGCCGAAGGTGAGCTTGTGCGAACCTGCATAGAGGGTGAAGTTGTCGGTGATGTTGAGCACCTTGTTGGTCACACCGTTCTTGTAGGTGAAGAGTTCGTAACCGAATGAGGTTGCGGGGATGAAGGAACCGGTTGAGAGACCGGATTTGCCGTCCATAAGGTCGACGTGGGGGAATATGTCAGAGTTGGAACCGCGCTGGTCGTTGATGAACGAGTAGGTGGCGATGATCTGGTTCGAAGCCTTGTCGCTGAAGCGGCTGTTGAGTTCGGCTGCGAACGAAGTCACATTGTTCTGCTGGCTGTACATATTGTTGGCGAAGGGCTGTGCCTGAGTTGAAGCGCGGTTGTAACCCTTGTTGCGGAAGTTGTCGTCGCAGGAGTTTGCGTTAGGGGCATACCAGGTCTTGTTCTGGGTGTTGTTGAAGCGGAAGGAGAGCTTGTTGGCGTTGTTGATGTTCCAGTCGATGCGGGCGAGTATCTTGGTGTTTGAAGTACCGCCGGGGAAATCGGTGTATGAACCTGCATCATAGCCGTAATCGTTCTTCAGCTTGTTCTGGACGGCAATGAGCTGGTCTTCGGTTACACCCTTGCCGATGCCGTTGGTGGTGACAGCCTGTCCGGGCTGGTCG
Source organism: Bacteroidales bacterium (assembly GCA_045600965.1). Lineage (GTDB taxonomy): Bacteria > Bacteroidota > Bacteroidia > Bacteroidales > UBA932 > RGIG6374. The sequence goes on from JAZRYW010000014.1 coordinate 41,571, forward strand.
TTGAACTCGAAGTTGGCGAAGAAGAAGAGTTTGTTCTTGATGATGGGACCGCCGATGGTTGCACCGATGGTTCTTACGAGTTCATCGGGACGCTGGCCGAGGTCTTCGCCGAATATCTTGTTGCCACGGAGATTTTCATCGTGGTAGTATCCGTAAACGGTGCCGCGGAAGGTGTTGGTACCTGACTTTGTGATGGCGTTGATACCGCCGCCCACGAAGTTGGACTGACGTACGTCATAGGGAGCGACAACGAGCTGAACCTCTTCGATTGCATCGAGGGAGATAGGAGTGCCGCCGCCGGGGAGGCTTGAACTCAGACCGAAGTTGTTGTTGAAGTTCGCGCCGTCGACCGTGAAGTTGGTTGAACGGCCGTCACCGCCTGCGAAGCTCATACCGTTTGCATAGGGAGAGAGTTTCGTCAGGGCGGAGATGCTTCTGTCAGCGTTGGGGAGATTCATCATCTCGCTGTTGGAAACGTTGGTTGAAGCACCGGTCTTCTCAGTGGCGAACTTGGAGTTCCTGGTTGCCACGAAAACAACTTCGTCAAGCATTTCGGATGCTTCCTTGAGCTGGGCGTTCTGAACAAAAGTTTCACCCAAAGGGAGGGTCACGTCAGTGTAGGTGATGGTTTGGTAGCCCATAAGCTGAACGGAAATCTCATAGGGGCCGCCGGGACGCATACCCTGGATGGCATAACGTCCTTCTGCATTGGAGACTGCGTAGTACTGTGTGCCTGAAGGAGTGTGGGTTGCAATGACGGTTGCGCCTATAATCACGTCCTGGGCATCAGAAATCTGACCGCTGAGCGAGGAAGTCGTGAACTGAGCGAACGAAGTCGCTGCCACGAACATCGCAATGGCGGAGAGAACGAGTTTTTTGAAAGATTTGATCATAGTGTTTTATTGGTTAAAATTGTTTTCAAAAAAGCGCGCGGCTGCACTTTGAGCGTAGCCGCGCCTGTATTATATGATGCATTCTGCCATAAACGACGACATTAAGTAGTGGTGGTTATAGAACAATGCCATTCCTTGCTTCGCAAATACGGTGCAAAGATAGATTAATTTTTGAAAAATCCATTTATTTACTTATTTTTTTAAAGTGTCTTCCGGCCGGCGGCTGCTGAAATGCTTCCTTATGCTTTCGACTGCGTCCAGTTTTTCCCAGCCGAAGAACTGGATGCCGTCTTTTACGTAGGGCTCACGGCCGAAGTGGCCGTAGGAAGCCGTGGGAAGGTAGATAGGATTCTTGAGACCGAACCTTTCGATTATCGAAGCCGGCCTGAGGTCGAATTCCTCCGAGATGTACCGGGCTATTTCGGCATCGCTGACAGCGCAGCGGCAGGTGCCGTAGGTGTTCACGAATATGCTTACCGGACGGGCAACGCCTATTGCATAGGACACCTGGATGAGCATCTGCTCCGCAACGCCTGCAGCCACCATATTCTTCGCGATGTGGCGTGCCGCATAAGCCGCGCTACGGTCAACCTTGGAGGGGTCCTTTCCGCTGAATGCCCCGCCGCCGTGCGCGCCTCTTCCGCCGTAGGTGTCCACGATTATCTTGCGCCCGGTCAGTCCGGTATCCCCGTGAGGGCCGCCGATGACGAACTTCCCGGTGGGGTTGACATAGAGCCTGTCCGCTTCGAAGTCTTCGAAGAGACCCGCCGCCTCGGGACCCATCACTTCCCTGACGCGGGGAATGAGTATCTCCCTGACATCCCTGCGTATGGTCTGCTGCATAAGGACGTCATCCGGATCGAATTCATCGTGCTGGGTGGAGATGACTATGGTGTGTATGCGTACGGGATGGTTGTCCCCGTCATATTCAACCGTGTACTGGCTCTTGGCATCCGGGCGGAGGTAGGTCATCACCTTTCCCTCCCTGCGTATGGCCGCCAGCTGCTCCAGCGTGCGGTGGGCCAGGACAAGGGGCAGAGGCATATACTGGGGAGTCTCGTTGCAGGCGTATCCGAACATCATACCCTGGTCTCCGGCACCCTGGTCCCCGAGGCCCTTTTCCTGCTGTGACACGCCGCGGTTGATGTCTGGTGACTGCTCGTGTATTGCGGACAGCACGGCGCAGGAGTTGCTGTCGAACATATATTCGCCCTTTGTGTATCCTATCCTGCGTATCGTGTCGCGGGCAATCTGCTGTATGTCCACATAACCTTCGGTTGTGACCTCACCTCCGACTACAACCAGCCCGGTGCTCACGAATGTCTCGCAGGCCACCTTGGAGTTGCTGTCCTTGCGGAGGAACTCGTCCAGTATGGCATCCGATATCTGGTCGGCGACCTTGTCGGGATGGCCTTCAGAAACGGATTCCGATGTAAACAGATAATTCATCTCATTCAATGTTTATTATTTTCCATTCCTTTTCAATCTTCTGCAGGTCGAGCGTCTTTTTCAGGGGAACGTCCTCGCCGGGAATGACCAGCGTGCAGAAAGCGGTTGCGAAAATGTGTCCCTCGGGATCGATGGCCACGGAGTCCACGGTATATGACGTGCCGCCAAGCATCTGGCCGACAATTTCCGCATCGTGCTCATCCTGAAGTCCTTCCTCCTCCTCAAGCATCGCGCCGAACATCTCGCCGAGCGCTGTCGAGCAGTATTGCATTGCATCCTGCTGAGAATCGGAGAACCAGGCCTTGAGGAAACTTTCGGACACTGCGCTGACCTGCTCCTGCTGATTCGATGCGCAGGCGGTCAGAATGATGGCGGAGAGGGCCGCAAGAAGAAAATTTTTCATATTCTAAACAGTTCTAAATATCAAGAGTAACCACTGTTATGCCGGTGCCTCCGGCCTCGATATGCTCGTCACGGACCTGTCCCACACCGGGTATGGTCCTGAGGTATTTCTGTATTTCCTCCCTGAGTATGCCGTTGCCCTTGCCGTGAAGTATCCTCACCTGACCCATACCGAGCATTATGGCATCGTCAATGAACTTTGTGACTATGTCGAGGGCCTCGTTGAGCCTGGCCCCGCGCACGTCTATCTGAGGCTTGAAATTGAGTCTGCTCTCGGAAATGGCATAGGCGTCGATGCTGCTGACGGCCTTCGGCGGCTTCTGCAGTTCCTTGTATTTCTGCGCGGAGATCTTCTCCACGCTGTCGGTCTTCATCCTGCTGGTAATGCTTCCGACGGCTATCCATACCATCTTGGCCGACACCCTTGTCACTTCGCCCACCATACCGTTGTCCTTGATGACAACCTTGTCGCCGGGCACGACGGGCCCCTCGGGCGATTCCACCTTGCCGGCCTTCTTCGCGGCACCTGCGGCCTGGAGAGCCTTGCCGGCACGTTTTGCCTTGCGCTCGGACTCCCTCTGCCTGCGCTCCACAATCTGCTGCATCTTCCGGTCGATTATGCTGTCGTCCACGACGTTCTTCCGCTCTATCTTCTGCTTGAACTCGTCGAGCGACTTGCGGACCTCCCTGGTGCGCTCCCTGTCGGCCTGGGTCTCGCGTATGGTCCTGATGGTGGCCTCGACCTGCCGGTTGGCTTCGGCGACTATCTCCTTCGCCTCGGCGCGGGCCTCCTCGAGCACCTTGCGGCGCAGTTCCTTGACTTCGGAAAGTTCCTTCTGATATTTGTCAGTTATGGTTTCAAGAGTCTTGTCGGTGGTGCGTATGCGGGCCAGTTTCTCGTCTATCTGGCGCTTGTTGCGGGCAATCTTGCGCAGGTTGCGCTCGATGTCGACATAGTCGCTGCCGGCAAGTTCCTCCGCCTTGTGCAGCACCGTCTCGGGAAGGCCTATCTTGCGGGCTATCTCGAATGCGAACGAATTGCCGGGCAATCCTACCTCAAGGTTGAACAGAGGCCTGATGTTCTGCACGTCGAACTGCATTGCACCGTTTATCACCCCACGGCTCGAGTCGGCATACAGCTTGAGGTTGGTGTAGTGGGTGGTGATGACACCGAAAACGCCCCTTTGGTCAAGTTCCCGCAGTATGGCTTCCGCTATGGCGCCTCCGGCGGCCGGCTCGGTGCCGCTGCCGAATTCGTCGATGAGCACAAGAGAGCCCTTTCCTGCCTCTTCGAGCAGCCGCTTCATATTGTACAGGTGCGATGAATATGTGCTCAGGTCGTTCTCGATGCTCTGGTCATCCCCTATGTCGATGAATATGTCATCGAAGACCACCATCTCCGATATCTCCGAAGTCGGTATGAGCATACCCCACTGGAACATATACTGCAGCAGTCCCACGGTTTTCAGGCATACGGACTTCCCGCCGGCGTTCGGTCCGGATATGAGCAGTATGTGGCGGGAGGGAGAAAGCTCCATTGTCAGCGGCACGATGGCCTTGCCTTCGTGTGAAAGCGCCCTTTCTAGCAGGGGGTGGCGCGCCTTGCGGAGTATCATTGTCCTCTCCCGGGACAGCAGCGGCAGGCCGGCCTTCATGTCGATGGCCACCAGAGCCTTGGCTCTGATGAAGTCCAGCTCTCCCATATATTCCGCACCGGCGATGATATCCGGCAGGTATGGGCGCAGGAACCCGGTGAATTCAGACAGTATGTGAAGTATCTCGCGCTGCTCCTCGAAACGCAGTTCGCGCACCTGATTGTTAAGTTCCACCACTTCCATCGGCTCCACGAAAGCCGTTTTTCCGCTGGCGGACTCGTCATATACCAGTCCGGGGAGCTTTCTCTTGTTTGCCGCGGCCACGGGTATCAGTATCCTTCCCTCACGGACGGACACGTCGGCTCCTTCGTCCACGATGCCGTCTCCCTGGGCCTTTTTGAGTATGGAGTTGATGCGCTTGGATATGGTTCCCTCCTTCTCGCGCAGAGAACGGCGGATTGCCTGCAGCTCGGGGCTCGCGCTGTCGCGCACCTGACCGAACTTGTCAATTATCAGATCTATGCGCCGGCTGACCTCAGGGAAATAGGAGACGCTGTCGGCCATGGCGCGCAGCCTGGGATAGAGGCTTTCGTCGCAGGAGCGGAAGAAGGCCATTATCCGGCGCAGGGTGTCCTGTGAGGTGCGCAGGCTTACAAGCGATTCAAGGCTGATGCAGGATTCCTCCGCCTGCAGGGGCATCAGGAAAGGTCTTGCATCTATGTATCCTGAAGAAGGGAAGGCATCCTCGAACATACAGACAAGTCTCATCTCGTCCGTGATGCACAGGCGCTGCATTATGATTTCCTCCTCGGTACAGAAACTTTCGTCTGCGACGCGACGCTCAGCATAATGCGTGGAGCATTTTGCGGCAATCATTTCCCTGACCTTGTCGAAGCCGAGTTTCTGCTGCGTATCCATCATTGCATCAGGCCCTCCTGCGGTAAGAGTTCTCCACTGCCGCTCTCAACTCGTGAAGGTTGTTGAAATTGCGAAGTTCGCCCTTCTCCACGAAAGACATCCCTCCCGTCTCCTCTGAAACCACTATCACGCCTGCGTCCGTCTGCTCGGTCACACCGATGGCCGCCCTGTGACGCATACCGTATGAAGGAGGAAGATTCTGGTTCTCGGTCAGGGGAAGGGTGCAGCGGGCGGCTATTATGCGTTCGCGGTTCATCACGAGCGCGCCGTCGTGGAGAGGTGAATTCTTGAAGAAGAGATTCTCTATCAGACGGCTGTTTATCCGAGCGTCTATCGTGTCTCCCGTATCGATGATGCTGCTCAGTGAGGAGGTATGCAGAAGGACTATCAGCGCCCCCGTTCTTGAATCGGACATATGTCTTACGGCATCCATCAGTTCATCGAGCATCTTGATTTCCGCCTCGCTTCCGCTCTGGTTGCGGTGCAGCAGCTGGTCGACAAGCCTGCGGCCCCTGCCGACAGACACGTAGTCGCTTCCGACGTGGAAGAGAAACCTTCTTATTTCGGGCTGGAACAGGACAATGAGCGCAATCACCCCGACTCCGAGCACCTGGCCGAGGAGGGAACTGGTGAGCTCCATATTGAGCGCGGTGACGATTATCCATACCACATATATGGACAGGATGCCGAGGAAAATGCTCATTGCGGAGGTGTTCTTCATTATCCTGAAAAGATAGAAGATGAGCACTGCCACAAGGATGATGTCGATTATGTCGGTGACCGTTATATTCAGAAAATCAAACATAGTGACAAAGATAGCAATATATTTTTACCTTTGTAGAAAAGCGGGCAGGTATGAGGCGTTGGAAAGATATGATATCCGGGCTTCTCTGGCTCATCTTTCCGCGCACCTGCAGGGTCTGCGGCAAAGGTCTGGGCCAGGGAGAGGGATGTTTCTGCAGGGAATGTCTCGACGGAATGCCACTGACGTGGTTCTGGCAGTGGAAGGGCAATCCGGGGGAGGAACGTATGCTCCATCTGGGCGCGGTGCGCAGGGTATGGTCGCTTTTCTTCTACAGGCAGGATTCCCTCTACAGGAACCCTGTAATGTCCCTCAAGTACAGGCAGGACAGGCGTATCGGCATCGAAATGGGCCGTATGCTCGGAGAGAGGATGTCTTCCGATCCCGAAGCCCTGACCATCGATGCAATAGTCCCTGTGCCCCTGCATTGGACAAGGCGTCTCAAACGCGGTTACAACCAGTCCCATATCATTGCCCTCGGAATAAGCGAGGCGCTCGGCGGGGTTCCGGTAGTCGGGGGATGCATAGTCCGCAGACGGAACACCGTGACCCAGACCCGTCTTGGAGGCGAGCTCAGGCGGACAAATGTCAAGGGAGCGTTCTTCCTCAAAAGACCGCTCCCTCCGGGACACATATTGCTGGTGGACGATATCCTGACGACAGGATCGACACTCGAGGCTGTGATGGAGGCGGCTTACCGGCAGAGGAACGTAACCCTGAGCATAGCCACCCTGGGCATCACTTCGCCCTGATGACGTCCCCGTGGTCGTTGACTATCATCCTGTACCATTCTTCCGGCCACCTGGGCTGGCTGGGGAACTGGGGCATCGAAGAGGAATTGCCGTTGTCCTTGAACGAACCGTCCTCATTCTGATGCTTGACGTTGCCGTCCATATACTTCACGAACAGGTGATTCTCGAGTTCGCCCCAGCTGTTGAAGAGGCTCTGGGCCGTGTTGACGCTGTACTGAGTGAGCGCCTCGCGCGCCTTTTTGACCTTCCCTTTCTCCAGGAGGGCAAGCGCATAGGCGTCGACGTGGCCTATCTCCTCCATATACCTGCGTTCGTTGGCGTCAGCCGCGGCGCGTATTTCAGGAGCGACGCGGTCGTAGAGCAGGTATGCGAAATGAGTGAGGCGGTTGAAACGCCAGAAGGAGGAGGTGGCCGACCAGTGCATCATATCTCCGTTGCCTTCACGGATACATTCAGGCACTTCGGTGATGTTGGTATAAACAGGTGTAAGGCAGGAAGTTGCGGCATCGTCAACGCCAAACCACAGTATTCCTCCCACCACGTCGTCCAGCCATCCGCGCGACTGGCATACTATCCAGAATCCGGTCTGCTGTGTGGCTATGGCGCGTTCGTGGACATAGGAGTGTCCGTCAACCTCGAATCCCATAGGCCTCCAGCGGTAGGGAGTGTGATGAGGCCCTGCGCCGAGATCCTTGGTCATATCCATAGGCGTGCCCTCGTAGTGGTCGCGCATAATGTCGGCTATGTCCTTCACGTCCACCTTTCTTGCAGGCTTGATGAAAAGGGGCATCTTGTGCGACGGGTTGCTGCCCATTGCGAAATCGAGCCACTCGTCAGCGGGAGCGCTGTGCTCGCCTTCAGCGTCGCGCCACTGGAAAGTGCCGCCTCCCAGGATGTTGAAAGCGGACCACACCCTTGCTTCGCAGCCCCTCAGGGCGCCGAAATCAGCGGGACAGTAGGCGTCGCAGAAGCTGAACTGCCCGTCAGTGCCTTCGAAATAACCCTTTTCGCGGGCGAACTCGACCACGTCCGGTGAATACAGCCAGTTGTCGTGGTCATTGAAATCTATATGGTCTATGCGGGACTGGTTGGCGTGGGCGCAGACGTATCCGTCGGGAACGCGGGCGGCAACCCACACCGCTCCGATTATGTCACCCTTGCCCACTATCTCCATTATCCAGGCTTCCTTGCCGTCGGCGATGGAGAAGGTCTCGCCTTCGCTGCGCCAGCCGTGGGTTTCGAGAAGGGAGGCCAGTATGTCAATCGCCTCGCGGGCCGATGATGCCCTCTGCAGGGTAGTGTAGATGGCGGCTCCGTATTCCATTTCACCTGCCGTTCCGGCAAGTTCCTCCCTGCCGCCGAAGGTGGTTTCGGTGATGGTCACCTGATGCTCGTTCATATTGCCGACGGTCTGCAAGGTGTGGGGAACCTGGGGTATGCGGCCCAGGAAGGCGCCGTTGTCCCAGCAGAATATGTCCATCAGGGAGCCGGGACGATGGTTTGCGGAGGGACGGAAGTAGAGTTCGCCGTAAAGCTGGTGGGAGTCGGCGGCATAGGAGACAAGCACGCTGCCGTCTGTGGTGGCGCCGCTTGTGGCTATGACATTGGTGCAGGCATCGGTCTGGAACCAATTGAAAAGAAGGAGTGCCGCAACGGGCAGCAGAGTATGGATTTTACGCATATGGTTTATTTTTTATAAATTTGCAGATACAAAATTAAGAAGCTGTTTGAAATGAAGAAAATATTATTGGCCATAGCCGCCCTGCTTGCGATGTCAGTCACCGTTTTCGCCCAGCAGGAAGAGACCGATCCCGCCAAGCTCGCATCGCAGGAAGCGGAGCGCCTTGCGGAATCCCTCCACCTTGAGTATTATCAGCAGTTCCTTGTCGACTCCACCCTTCAGGAGAATTATCAGGGCGCATTCCTTGACTACCAGAAGGCGCGCGAAGGCGGCAGGCAGAATCCCGAATCATACCAGGCCATAAAGGACAAATGGCAGATTCTGACCGAAGAGTCCTACAGGCGGATATTCACCTCCGAGCAGTGGGACCTCTACCTCAGGCACGGTGGGGCAAGAATCATAAAGGACCGCGAAAAGCGTCAGCAGAAGGCTATGGAGAGCAGTCAGGCTCTCAAGAACAAGTCTTCAAGGAAGAAGTGAGAAGCTGTTTGATATGAAATTCAGGAAAGTCCTTGCAGCGGCTGCAATTTCATCCGCCGTCATATTTTCGGTTTCGCGCTGCGAAAAGCCGACCTTTCCCTACCTGTTCCTTCTTCACGGGGCGGACACCCTCTACAATGCAAGTGATTCCATCGTCCTGAGGAGCTGTCTTGCCGACTCCGCTCAGGTCATAATCGACTGCAACGTTGACTGGTGGCAGGAAGGGTCCTGCCAGTGGGCCGAAATGGATCCCAAGATAGGTTCCGGAGCGGACACGGTTACAATCCGGTTCGAGGAGAATCCGGACGAATCGGCCCGCAGTGCGAAAATCGCCGTAAAATCAGAGATCTTACGGCGAGAGTTCGTCATTTATCAGCCCGGAATCAGAACAGATAGCCAAGATTGACGTAGAACGCTCCGGTACCGTCCTGATTGTAGTTGGGACTGTTCTTGCGGAAGTGGGACAGAGGTGTGCCGTATTCGAAGGCCACTATGAAATTCTCGTTCATAATGAAGCGGAATCCGGCGCCGAAGGTGACGTGGAACGAGTCCCTGTCGGCATTGAGCATTCTGACATCCTCACAGGCGGAAGGTATCAGCTCCCTGAGGTATTCCTTCAGTCCTGCCGTATTGACGGAGCGGACAACCGTCGAACCGTCACTGAACGCGCTCAGTCCCAGCGCTATGTTCTGGTTGAAGAGAGGGAATTTCACGAACCTCCAGCGCAGTTCGGCATTGTAGGTTGCCATATCCAGGCCGAGCACGCGCGTACGCATTATACCGCGGCAGGTGAAGAATCCTCCCATACCGTCAAGGTCGTTCTTCTCGCCCATCACGGTCATATAGGGAAGCACGTAGAAAGGCGCGCTGTCACCTATTGTCCCCTCATAGTTGAGGCGGTATGCGAATGTCAGAACGTCTTTTCTGACAATGGGGAGATAGTTCCTCCAGGTCAGCGAATACCGGTAGTATGGCGTTTCGCTGAGGAACTTCGGCGATGCGGTGACGTGGGCTTCTGCCCATATTCCGCGGGTAGGAGCGCCCTCCTTGTCACGGGAGTCGTAGACCATTCCCAGCCTGATGCCGGAAGTGAAGCCTCCGTCAGCCTCCTCCTCCGAGATCACACCGGCCTCCCGGTATGCCCTGTAGAGGGTGGGCATAGCCTCGGGGAACATCTTCGACTCGTCCCTGCCCTTGTTGATATTGGCGTAATCGATTTCTCCAAGGCGGAAGTAGTTTGCGAAGATGCCTGCCTCCCACTGCAGATGGTCGGTTATTCTGCCGAGGAAATCGCTCTTGAAGAGGAATTCCTGGCGACGGTAGCGGTAGAAGGGGGAGAAAAGATAGTTTCCATCCTCGTTCTTGCCGGAAATCACGCGCGCGGCGTCGTAGTTGCTGCGGTATCCGTTGAATCCGTAGAAGTCGAAGGCATTGTCGAGATTGATGCGAAGCGAACTGCTCCAGCGGACTCCGGGAATGAGGACCTTGTTGTCGTAGCGTGCCTGGATAAGCTGCGAACCCTTTGTAAATAAGGAATATTCGAGATATGTCTTCGAGTCGTAATTAGGATAGTTCGTGCCGTTGCCGTAGTCGAAGATCTGCAGCACGGCTCCAATCTGGAACCCCTTGTCGGCGTCGTATGCCACAGCCGGCAGCGGGCCGAAATTCAATCCTGTCTTAACGATTTCCGATTTGGGGGCGAACTCCTCGGGCTTTGCCTTTCCGAATGCGTCGACGTCGGCTTCTTGTGCCGCAGCAGTCAGACAGACCGCCGCGAGCAACGATGTCATCAAAACTTTTTTCATATCAGTTCAGGTTGTACTTCTTCATCTTGCTCTTTATGCGCAGGAAACTGTGGCGGATGGAACGGTTGTTCATCCACCGTGCATCGGACACGAGTATGCGCAGATACTCACATCCGTCGTAGAAGAATCCGCAGGAGGGAAGCGCAAGAACAAACAATACTGCCGCAAGCCAGAGGGGCTTGACGAGCAGAAAGGCCAGAAGTGCCCATACGATGATCATCACGGGTGTCAGTGCCACGCGTGCCGCCAGCCGTGCCGTATTGTAGAAAGCGGGGTCCTCCGCCGTCCTGACCAGATAAGCGGCCACGGCTATGACAGGCAGACAGACGATGGTGCAATAAAGGAAATACGGCAGCAGAAGCAGACCCAGCAGGCACTTCAGACAGAAGTTCAATACCGGATGACGTCGTCCGAGAGAGTAGAACGATATTTTCTTTTCTTTGCGTTTGTGCTCGAAATCCTGCAGCTCACGGCTCAGGGACGCCATTTCCTCGGGCATCTGCTCGAAGCGCCCGTTTATGGCGGCTATGACGCGGTTGTTGTTGTCGCGCCTTTCGACGAGAGTGCCGCGGTAGCCTATGGTGGCAATCTTGGCGAGAGTCCATTTGGGCTCGTAGTTCTCGTCATCAGGGATATATGTTATGAGCTTCGACATACGCGAAGCAAGCAGTTCACGGAATTTTGCGTAAAGTTCGGCCTCGGGGAGGTCCTTGTTGTCGCTGACGAACCGGGTGACGTTGATGGGCTCTCCATACTGCAGGAGCGACGTGCTGCGGTAGCGGAAATAATCGCCGTACTCAAGCCCTACGGGGAGCACGTACACAGGCTTCTTGTCTCCGAAGCGGGTGTTGGCCCTGAAGGCGACACGGGCGATGCCTTTTCCCACCGGAAGCAGGGAATGCTTGGTGCGGTGGGTCCCTTCGCAGTACATACAGAACTTCACGTCGTTCTCGAGCACGTCGGCGATGGTCTCGAAAATCTCGGTGTTCCTGGTGACGTTGCGGATACCGTCACGCTGCCGTATCATCGGAAGTATCTTGATGCGGTTGAGGATGTTGGCTATGAAGGGTTTCTTGAATGCGGAAGCGCGGGCTCCGAAGACCTTGTCCTCCGTACTGGATGAAAGTACGCTCAGGGCGTCCATAAGCGAATTGCAATGATTGGGGGCGATGATGACGGATCCGTCGTCGGGAATGTTCTCCCTTCCGGAAACCTCAACCCTGCGGTAACTGGTGCGGAAAATGTGGTCCGCATACATCTTCAGGGCACTGTAGAGACGACTCTTTTCGTAGATACGCCTTGCCATTGTCTTTGCTTTACAGAGTGCAAGTTAGTATTTTTTTGATAAAATGAGTAATTTTGTTTGTCGGCACATATCGCCGGCGCGCTTCCTATGGATATATTGAACAAGCTTCTGCAATTCCTGACCCCGGCCTCCGCAGCGGGGAAAGGACCTGACGGCCTTATGTCCAAACCGTCTTTGGGCAAGTCCCCGGCGGTTCCACAGCAGGAATATGTGATGTTCTACAATCTTGAGAATCTTTACGACACGGTGGATGACCCTAAAACGAACGATGACGAATATACCCCCACCGGAGCCAAGCGCTGGACGATGGACAAATATCGCAAGAAACTCTCCAACCTTTCCGACGTGTTCTCAGCCATCGCCACGGACAAGGGCCGGTTCCCGGCCGTGGTCGGGGTTTCGGAGGTGGAGAACGACAGCTGCCTGAGGGACCTTTGCAACCAGCAGCTGATGAGGCGTGCCGGATACAGGTTCATCCATTATGATTCGGGTGACGAAAGGGGCGTTGACGTGGCCCTTCTCTACCGTCCCGATGTCTTCCTCCTGCAGGGCAGCAAGCACATCACCTTGAAACTTCGCAGCGGCCGGCAGTTTCTCGGACGCGACATACTGGTTGTCTGGGGCCTTCTGCACGACACTCCCTATTGCTTCTATGTGTGCCACCTTCCCTCCAGGAGGGCCGGGGTCGATGCCTCGCAGGGCTTCCGTCGTGCAGGGGCGGAGACTGTCCGCGACGATGCCGTCGAGATGCGCAGGCTTCATCCCGGAATAAAGGTAGTGGTGATGGGTGATATGAACGACAATCCGGATGACGAATCCCTCCGCGTGTTGCTCGGCGCAGGCAGGGAGATTTCCGACGCTCTTCAGGGAGGCTGGTACAACCCCTTCTGGCACCTTTACGACCAGGGCAAGGGAAGTTCCCGCCATCGCGGCCGGTGGATGATGTTCGACAACATCATCGTGGACGGAAGCGTATGCTCCGGCGCAAGGAACCAGATGCTGCTCTCAACCATAGGCAAACATCACGGAGAGGTGTTCTGCCGTCCCTTTATGATGCTCAAGAGCGGTGAGCCCAAGCGCAGTTATGTCGGTGACAACTTCAAGAACGGCTACAGCGACCATCTCCCCATACTCATAAAACTGGAAAGCGGACGGTGAGAGGCGGACGGCTGCCGGTTGTTGGCAGAAGGTTGCCGGTTGTTGGCAGAAGGTTGCCGGTTGTTGGCAGAAGGTTGCCGGTTGCCGGTTGTTGGCAGAAGGTTGCCGGTTGCCGGTTGCTGGCAGAAGGTTGCCGGTTGTCGGCAGAAGGTTGCCGGTTGTCGGCAGAAGGCGGAGGTGACAGGATGACGGTGAAGGCGAACGGCCTTTCTGGCATATTTTCCGCTCATCCTGCCAACAATGTCCGGCATAGGCCCCTCAGAACAAAGGACGCTCCCTTGTTTGCCGGTCACAATGTCCGGCACCGGCCCTGCAGAACAAAGTACGCTCCCTTGCTTACCGGTCACAATGTCCGGCATAGGCCCCTCAGAACAAAGGACGCTCCCTTGTTTACCGGTCACAATGTCCGGCATAGGCCCTGCAGAACAAAGGACGCTCCCTTGTTTACCGGTCACAATGTCCGGCACCGGGCCTGCAGAACAAAGGACGCTCCCTTGCTTGCCGGTCACAATGTCCGGCACCGGCCCCGCAGAACAAAGGACGCTCCCTTGCTTACCGGTCACAATGTCCGGCACCGGCCCCGCAGAACAAAGGACGCTCCCTTGCTTGCCGGTCACAATGTCCGGCATAGGCCCTGCAAAGCCTCGGCAATACACTGGCTTATAAATAGTTATGGTTTCGCAAAACGTTTTTAGGAACCGATACGAAATAACTTTCAGAAACTAATTCCACATAGATTCCAAATATTTTTACTAAATTGCACATTATTCTAATCAAACAAGATATGAAGATTTTTAAACTTTTCCTGGCAGGCGCTCTTCTCGTTTGCGGAGCGTTCTCAGCAAATGCACAGAATTTCGGCGGTCCCCAGATGGACCCCCAGCAGATGGTCCAGATGCGCGTTGACCAGCTCAAACAGAGCTTCGACCTGACTGCAGAACAGATCGAACAGGCTACTGAACTCTACACAAAGCAGACCGCAGAGTTCCAGAAGATCTTCGAAGGCGGCAACCCTGATTTCTCACAGTTCGGAAAGATTATGGAGAACGAAGTGACCGAAATGAAGAAGATTCTCACCGAAGATCAGTTCAAGGCCTGGCAGAAGCAGCGTGACGAACAGATGGCCCAGTTTGGCGGCGGATTCTGATTCTTTGACAAAAAAAACAGAGGGGTTGACCAAAATGGCCAACCCCTTTTTCATTTACCGGCCAGCTGAGAAATCGTCAAATACGCGATTTGTTCTTCTGCCTGCGCCAGGGTCCTCACTGACTGCGCCAGAGCCCTCACTGACTGCGCCGGAGCCCTCACTGACTGCGCAAGAACTTTCTCAGAAGAACAAAATGACCGGATTTGTTCTTCTGCGGTGGCCGGGACCTTCTCAAAAGAACAAATAAGCCCGAAATGTTCTTCTGCGGTGGCCAGAACTCTCTCAGAAGAACAAAAAAGCCCGAAATGTTCTTCTGACTGCGCAAGAGCCCTCACTGACTGCGCCAGAGCCCTCACTGACTGCGCCAGGGTCCTCACTGACTGCGCCAGAGCTCTCTCAAAAGAACAAAAAGGCCGGATTTGTTCTCCTGCGGTGGCCGGGACCTTCTCAGAAGAACAAATAAGCCCGAAATGTTCTTCTGAAAGTAAGCGTCTCCGCGTGGACGTAGTCGATGCATAAAGAAAGCAGGGTTGTGTGCCCTGCTATTCTTTTGTCCAGCGGTCAGGAAGGAGATTCCGGTATGCTTCGGGCGGCGCGCCGTTAGGCATAGCAGCGCATTTCCCGAGGATATCCGAGAAGTAGTCAAGTTTCGCAAGTTCTCGCTTCACTTTGATTATCAACGATATAAGTGCTTGCGAAACTTGAGTACTATAAGTTATTGGCAACTATTAAGTGTTTTACACCCAGATTAGTAAGATTTACATTGCCTAACTCGTCGGATAGGTGATCAATAACACAAAGATAATCTCCAGGTGCCACGCTGTTGTCAAAAGTTATGGATCCTGTATAAATACCGTCCTTTGAGGAACCAGAGCTTAAAGAAAACTCGACTTTATGATTATACTCTCCTTGAGTATTCTCACTGTTAAAGACGTGGAAATCAATATCTTTAACACCAGTAGCATCCGTCAGGTGAAGTGTAAATGTGACTGTCTTTGGAGATTCCGTAACATCAATCTCGCTTGTGGACATTTCGAAAGACTCTACAATAGGGCACTCAAAATCTCCAGAGGTGTTAACTACATTTAAGTGTTTTACACCCAGATTAGTAAGATTTACATTGCCTAACTCGTCGGATAGGTGATCAATAACACAAAGATAATCTCCAGGAGACATAGTGTTGTCAAATGTAATGGACCCCGTATAGACACCGTCTTTTGTATCACCTGACATTAAACTGAATTCGACTTCATGATTATACTCTCCTCGTGTATTCTCGCTGTTAAAGACGTGGAAATCAATATCTTTAACGCCAGTAGCATCCGTCAGGTGAAGTGTAAATGTGACTGTCTGAGGAGAATCGGACACATCTATCTCAGTTGTTGACATCTCGAACGATTCAACAACTGGTACTTTCCAGTCAATATGCGCCTTCGCTTCGGCAGTATGTTCTCCATCCTCAGTTATTACTTCAATCGTTACTTCTCCCTCTCCGACAGCAGTGACCGTACCGTCCTGGTCAACGGTTGCGATGGATTCGTCAAATGAAGTCCAGAATACATTCTTGTTAGTGGCATCCTCGGGATATACGGTAGCGTGGAGCTGAATTTTCTCGCCGGCTTCCTTGAAGTAAATTACGTCCTGGTCGAGGGTTACCTCGGTTACATTCGTGGCCTCGTATGCGGAACTAATATTCACAGGGCTCATATCCTTGCAGATATTCCTCTTGATAACCTGCTCCTTATCCGAAGACTTCACGAAAGTCTCCCCGTTGACAGCCTCGATAATGAATGTGAAGCCCTTTGTGAAGGTTGTCGGAGGAACTGCCATCCAGAAGGTGGCAGCATCGTCCTTGTTCTTGCCTATTGTCACACCGCTGCCGCAGTCAAGGACAATTTCCTTTCCACCGTCAGCTGCGATAGTGATTTCAGGGAGTTCGGTGTGGCTTGACTTGATGGAAGCCTTGCCTGTAAGCGGTTCATCGTTGTTACCTTTGAAGGTGATAGTCTATACACATACATTGTGACCGAACAGCTTGATACTCAGGTATCCGCAAACGTTCTTGAACGGGAGAAAGGTATCCTCGGCATCTTCAGTGACTGCAACCATAAGGTTGGCGCCGGGACCGAAACTGTCTTTCTCATACTGCTGTGTGGCCGGGATGACAATAGAGATATTACCTTCATAGTCAGCCGTTGTACTCTCATAATAAGGATAGACCGCATAATTAGCTGACATAGGCGAACCGGTGCCGAATGTCTGTTGGCTAACAGGTGTGAATGTGCCGCCTATATCTCCGTCCTTGCCGGCGAACATATATTCCTCATTCAGGCCTCTTGTGAAAATTGACACAAGATCGCCTTTGTTCCAATACAGTCTGCTTTGGCTGTCAACATATACTTTGGTTGCATCATTTTCAAGAGAACAGGAAAACACTTTCTCTTGAGTGTTGGTTTGTTGAATGGCTTCACCGGCCACTTCCTTTGCGCAGGAGGCTACAGCCAACAGCGCAGGAATCAGTAATAAATACTTTTTCATTATTATGGTTTTTGATATGTGTTTCTGTTACCAATCCCCTTCCTCATGTGATGGATCCTCAAGAGGCGATTGGGTGCTGCCTTTCATAATTTGGCTTGTCAAGGTTAAAATAATTACACGCAAAGAAGGTTGAGAATAACCTTCTTTGTCCTGCCTTCTGTTTTGTTCAGACATTGAGACGAAAAATCAGCTGTCCCGCCGGCTCCATACAGAACGTATGACCATAAAACAAAAAGATGTGGAGCCGTTTTCGTAACTTCCATCGGACGTTCTGGTCAAACGCTGCTACAGAAGAACAATCGTACTCCACACCGGCTCGATATGAAGTACAAAGCAGTCAGAAGACAGCCATACTACATAATCAAAGACAGGCAGAGTGTTTACGACCATTACCCCGTAGCATAAGAAATTGACCAGATTTCCGATAGGGTAGGCGAAAAACACCTTTGCAATATGTTGTGCTATCTTGCGATAGCAAAAGCAAATACAGTAATAAATATTGGAGAACATCTGCGATTCGAAAAGAATTCTTATTTTTGCGGTGCGATAGCAAGTCGGCGGTGAGAGGCAAGCGCCTCCCACACGTTGAAAACTGGGGGCAGAGCGCTTCTTTCGAAGGTCGCGGTGCTCCGTCAATCATAGAAGCGAACGATATGGAGGCGAGAGATTTTTACAAAAAGGAAGCTGAGTGCGAACTCAAGTTCCGCGAACTGGGGCCGTGCTATCATCTTTGCACGGGCGAAAACAGCCCTGTCATATTTCACGACGAGAGGGAATACAAGGTCGCAATGAACATCATTGCGCTGTCTGCAAGCTTGTTCTCTGACATTAAAATGCTGACTTTCGAGGTGATGAGCAACCATTTGCATTTCGCCTTATGCGGGGACAGTGGCCGTATCCTTGAATGGTATGGAAAAATGGTCGCATTGCTCAGAGTTCACATAGAATTGAAAACGTCAAGGGATACGATAGCCTCTCTGCGGGAAAAGCTCATCGCTATCGAGAGCCTTGACAATTTGAGAAACGTCATTGTGTATATAAACAGAAATGGATATATAGCCGACAGCGGCCATACACCATTTTCCTATCCTTGGGGCGCCAACAGGTTTTTCTTCAACGATGAGGCGAAGATACGATATGAATCCCTCAAGGTGAAACCGACTGCCAGGTGGAAACGCAACGCGTTTCACAGCAATCTTGGTGATAACCTGACGGCACTGGATTGTCTGGACGGATATGTTTCGCCTATGTGCTTCTGCTGCATCAGTCTTGCCGAGGGACTTTTCATAAGCGCGCATCAGTATTTCTCAAAAGTGAGCAGATGCGTGGAGTCCAGTGCCGTCATTGCAAAGCAAGTCGGCGAATCATTGTATTATACGGATAGTGAACTGTATTCGATTGTGGTTCAAAAGTGTTCCAAGCAGTATGGATGCCCGTCTCCCGCAATGATATCGGCAGATGCAAAAGTGGCTGTTGCCAGAATGATGCGCTATGATTACAACTCATCGGCCAAGCAGATCTCCCGAATCTTGCGAATGGAAATCGAAACGGTCAGGCGGATGTTTCCCGAATTTGGTTGATTGTCCGCGTGTTTTGTCGCTTTAAGAATGACTTATTACCATATTTGTTGACTTTCGTCCGTTATCCCTGTAGAAGATTTAGAATCTGTTTTGAAATGGTTCACGAAAATTGTTATAGGTTATTTTTCAGTAGATTTTTTGATGATTTGAAGGAGCAACGGGGTTCCGTTGTGACTGAAAAGCATCGAAAAATATGCGAAAAAGAAACATAAGTATTGAAG
>JAZRYW010000015.1:0-3024 GCA_045600965.1 Bacteroidales bacterium
TTCAGTGTCGAAAGGGCTTACACAATACTTTCCATCAGCATGCTTGCTGCAATAGACAGAGCGACGCGCCAGCAGTGATGTCAGTTCCGTGCAAGCGATGCCGAAAACCTGTTTGTGAAGGATGTGGTCGATGCGCTCTTGTCTGTCTGGGATTTTGCCCATAAGTCCCCTGTCGAGCCTCTTGACTATCTCACGAAGGAACACGCCGCTTTTTGTAAATGGGTCAAGAAATGTCGTAGCAGTGCTCTCGAAAAGGCTTTGCGGCAGCAGGTCAAGGACCTGATTGGCCAATGCAGGAGGAGTGAACACCTCATCATTGCTCAGATTGGCGATGCAGTTGAGCACGTCAGGGTTGTAATTATTCGCCATATGTCTCTGCGTTTAGTTTCAGGAAATGCACCGGAGCGAAAGTCTCTGCCGGAAGGTCGGAGAACAGGTCAGCGCCGGAATCTTCTCCGACGAGGTAGGAAAATTCATAATCACGTCTGTTGACCATCCCCTTTCCGAGGAAGCTCCACTCGCTTATGTGGATCCATTCATCCGGACGGTCCACCCGCTTGTAAGTAAGGGCGTCGCCGACTATGATGTTCCTGCTCAGAAGGTAACGGACGCTATCGACGCAGGCAGGCTTGCATTTGCTCTTGAACAAAGCCTGATATTGAGTCGTGAAACAGTCAAGCAGCCTCATGCGGCAGGCCTCTGCATTGTCCTGCAGCAGTTCGATACCGTAGATGCTGCTCACAGCAAGTACTGCATTCTGCTCGTACTGAAGCTGCGTGTATTGCCTGGCCCTGACACGGGCCTCGCAGATGGAAAGTTTGCGGCGAAGAATCTCGATAAGGAAGTTGCCGTCACCGCAGGCCGGCTCGAGGAAGCGGGAGTCCAGTCGCTCCGTTTCCTGTTTGACAAGATCCAGCATGGCGTTGACCTCCCGCGGATTGGTGAAGACCTCCCCGTGCGCAGATACGCGCTCCCTGGACTTGATCTGGCAGGGCACAGCTCCGCCAGATGACAATTCACCCATGCGCTTTGTGTTTTGGGCGATTGCTTATCAAACGGTTCGGGCTTCTGGGAGCCAAAAAAGGCGCGGGTAGTTCCTATCCGCACCTAAGGCCCTGAGAAGCCCGCAATTAAGATAAGTTCCGCCCGCGCCAAAGCGCAGGCGTTCACTGAACTTATCCGGCAAATTGCATATAAAATTTCTCAGGTTTTAGGATGCACCGAATAACAGCAAACGCTTTGTTAATATGTATGTGATCTACTTATACTTGCAAATCTTGACAAATCTACATAATTTTTATTCTACAACAAAACCTTTGGGTTGATCTTTAGTCCTTCAAAAACAACAGATAGAAATCCATCCGTTTCGAGAAACGGGGATATGATCCCTATGGAAGCTTCCGGTGAATGAGGTAGGAACAAAAGTGCCCTTCTAGAGAGGCTGCAGAGGTTTTTATCCCTAACACCTCTGCACAAGTTTTGGAGGCATTGAGTCAGCTTATCTCAATATGAAATATAGACCAACTTGCTTAAATCAACCGGAACTTCGCCCACAGAGGGCTGTAGAAAAGAAGGGCATCTGATGATTCCATCTGCTTCCAATTGGTCCAGAATGATAATTCCTGATTCCACTTGACTGGAATTTGCTAAGTTTTGACGGTTAAACGTAGCAAAATCAATGAATTATGTACAAAATGCTACGTTTGAGGCCTTGAGTGTAGCATCTGAAAGTAGGATAGGAAAATGCCCTCCAAAGTGATTCCTGGATGTCCCTTTCCGGATGCGGTCTATGCCATGGTCACGGGAATGACACCGGTATTTTAGGCCAGTCATGTGCGGACGGCCCTTCTCTACGGATTTCCAGTGCATCTTCTGAAGAGTCACTTTGGCGAAATGCTCCACTTGTCGATAATTATGCGGCACGCCTCCCCCGCTCATTATTGCTAGATTGCTGTAAATCAAGATATTGCGAAAATGGCATAGGGGGAGATGCCCACATCGGAATCCGACCTCCCCCGCTTTCCAGGAAATGGGCGGAAACGGCCGGAAGTGACGGGCAGAGCGGCCTGGAGGAGAACGGAAGGAGAAGCCGGCGTTGACGGAGGCCGACAGGCGCAGCCGTGACCACGCGTTGTCTGACGAACGAAGTGAGGAGTTGGCGCGGCAGGACGAACGGCAGCCGGCTTCGCGTTCTCCGAGATCGGCCGCGAAGCTCGTTCACCACTGGTCAGCGGTAAGAATAGATGTGCCCGTGAAAAACAAAGGTTTGCATATGATCCATAATTGTTTATGGCAGGGGATAGACCTTTGTGAAATTCACCGAGCATCATGATATGCCACAGGTGTATGCCAGCGGCAGGACTGGATGCACAATGAGGGGATACTGAACGCATCGAGCATGACATCCGGCCTCTGAGGACACTGGGTTGCACATCGAAATGCTCGATGATTTTCACGAGCTGGGAAGAGGTCATCTTACCAACATAGGAAGCAGCGATGTGCCCATGGCAACGCCTTGTTCCATGAAGGTAATACTTATAGATTCTTGCAGATTCCGAAATATGTTCTACCTTTGTATTAACAATATCGTTAAACATATCGGTTAACAACTACAAAGAACAACAACATATGAAAAGAATCCTGATCTTACTGGTGTCAGGGACGCTTGCACTGCCGGCTTCGGCCTGGCAGGCAGGTGCGCCTTTCTCACTCAAGAAATGCCTGGACTATGCGGTGGAGAACAACATCGCCCTCCAGAAGGACAGAATCGGCCTTGAAGAAGCCGCACAGTCCAAGCGCGAAGTGGTCGGAGCGCTGCTGCCGCAGCTCAATGCTTCCGGCGCGATGACCTACAACTTCCAGAAAACCGCCATCGCGATGCCTAACTTCGTGAACTCGATGATGCCTGAGCAGATGCGCGACCCCAACGCCCCGAAGTACATGACGGTGACCATGGGAATGGACCTCGGCGCCAACTGGGGAGTCGCACTCACCCAGCAGCTCGTGAACTTCTCGCTGTTCACG
>JAZRYW010000016.1:0-5506 GCA_045600965.1 Bacteroidales bacterium
GAGTCATGGACAGGGAGAGGCCTTCCCTGCTGCCGGTAGTGCCGACCTTGTATGTGTAATAGTAGCCGGCATCCCATGAAACATTCGTGCTGGAAGATGTGGTGGCCGGGGGCTTGCCCTGCAGGAGCACAGGATCCCGCGACCCTTCCTGAATGGTCACCTCGACTCCGCAATCCGTGAGGGTCTGCGGGATGACGAGAATTACGTCGCCTGTACAGGTGTAGATGGTCTGAACGTTAGGGCTGGTCCCGTAAGTGCTTGATGTCCAACCGGTCGGGGCTGTGCTTCCGAATGTAGTGCCGCTGGTGCCGAAAGTCTGGGTGTAGGCGTAGCGGTTAGCAAGTGTGCTGCTGTTCCAAGAGAATGTGTTTGTCGATCCGGCAAAGGTGCAGGAACCCTTGCTGGCGATGCCAAGATACCCTGACGAGCCGGCAGTGGTGGACTTCGGACCGGTAAGTTTGGCAGAGATCAACTTCATATCTGTAAAATCAGCCGGGTCCACGCAGAAGCGGATCTGTGCGAGGGCGTGGTAGAACATCAGGTTGATAACGTCAGTGCTTCCGTCAATCAACTTTCCGTAGTTTGCCTTGGAGGAATCAGCCTCGAATGATGCTGTATTCTGAGTGTGTGCAAAAATAATGTCCTCGCAGTCTCCTGATGCGATAGGAGTGGTGGTGGTAGCGGGAGCTTTTGCAGCATAGGAGAACGGATAGTCCGCATCGGTGCTGGTGTCTGCCTTTTTTATGGTAAGGGAGCCCTTCACTGTCTTCGGAGCATAGGCGAAGAAATTCGTGGCCACACCACTGATCCAGGAGAATGCCGGAGCGTCATAGTCTGTATTGCCAGTTATTCGCCAGTCCTCGTCGGAACGGGATGAATCATAGGTGACAAGTATATCCTGGAGCTTGCCTCCTTCTGGATCAACATAGAGTCCTGCAGCATGCTCTTCACTTTGGCCGATTCGGTCTTTTCTCCACTTGTCAGTCACATAAGCACTGATATAGAAACCATCCGACTCGATAAAATCATAAATGTCACTGGAGTATGTCGAATGAGTAGCATTGTCCGTGATAACCTGAGCTTTGGTGTCATACACACCGCTGACCGTAAGTTTGATGGCCTGGGACCTTCCTTTTCCCGGCATAGGTTCCTTTCCGCATGATGCGAGCAAGAGCGCAAGTGCAGAAAGAGTCATGATAGTGTTAATGATTCTTTTCATCGCTCTTTGCTTTTAATCAAATGTAATGTCCTGGAAATCCGGACCGGTAAATCCGCCGGATCCGTCAGGCACGAGAAAACCGTTGTCGAAATCATCCACGGTGACAGTTTGCACCTTGATAGCCTGATTCGTGTAGGATCCGTCAAGAACCTGTCCCTCGAGCCTGAAATCGAGCGGAGTCAAGACTATCCTTTCATAGCGTTTGCTCATATACTTCGTATTACTTTATACATAATAATACAATAATCGGGCAGCCAGCGGCGCCCAATTATCCGATTCATAGAGTATGGTAAACAATTACCCTATAACCATTTTCACATTTTGGACCTGCAAAGATAATAAAATTATTAATCCCAAATGTTAAAAAGTGTTAAATTTTGTTAGAAGGTATCAAAAGTGTTAGCCAGTTCGCGGAAAATCACTGCGTTACCACCCAGAAGCCGACCTCATAGACGCCGCCCTGGAAAGAAGTCTGGCCCGCGTATGGCCTGATATGAGACGGTGGGACTGAGGCGGCGAGCTTGTACTGACCGTTCACGACCTTGATGGTACCATTCCCGTCAGGCGGGATCAGCACGCGCTTGTAATCAATGCCGCTGCAGTAGACGGTCAAAGTCAGGCCAGTGTTGTTATGAATTATGAGGGTCGTCTCCGGTGAATCATCATTCTCTTCAATTCTTTTGATCTCAGGCAAGTTCGAGTGCGCATTGGCTAGGGTCTCCTCAACTTTCGTCCGGACCAGGCACTCGGATGCTTCAGGAGCATGCGCTCCATAAGGGTATATCGCCATATACCGCTCGTACGCCTTGCTGTTGTCCAGATCGCAAGCCCGCTGCCACGCAGTGTCCTCGCTGCCCCAGGCCTTCTCCTTCATTTCGTTGTTGAACTCGTCGAGACTTTCATCGACATAGCCCTTGTACCCGGACGGGACAGCGTTGTTCGGTGCGGATTGCGGGATGGAAAGAGTTTCAAGGCCGGAGATGGAGGAACGGATGCCAAGCCTCTTCCTCGGATTTTCGACAGAAGACTGCGCAAAGGCGGTGGAACTGACAAGAATCAATCCCAGTATCAAAGCAGTTAATCTTCTGTCACGCATAAGGCAAAATATCAGCAAAACTGAACAATCTTCTCAAGACGGGCGGCGTCGACCTCGTCAAAAGTGGCGAGTTCGCGGCTGTCTATATCGAGAACAGCAACAATTGAACCATTCCGCCAGACGGGCACGACAATCTCGCTTCGGCTCTCGCTGCTGCATGCGATATGGCCCGGAAACAGATCCACATCCGGCACGACCACCGTGCGCTGCTCCATCCAGGAAGTGCCGCAGACACCCTTGCCGTAAGGAATGTGCATGCAGGCGACCGGGCCCTGGAACGGTCCGAGAACCAGTTCGCCGCCTGAAACACGATAGAAACCAGTCCACCAGAAACCGAAAGTCTGATGGATCAACGCGGCTGCATTGGCCATCCTGGCCACCTCGTCGGCCTCGCCTTCCAGAAGAGAGCCGAGCTGCTTCTCGAGCGTATCGTAAAGTATATTCTTGTCTTGCCTCATATCACAAAAGTACTGAAAAATTCATATCTTTACCACCTCAAAAGAACAGTTATGAAAAAGATGATCATCGCCCTCGCCATTGCGCTGCCGCTTGCCGGCTGCGCCAACAATACCGGCAACAACGGCAATGCCGCCAAAGAAAGCACTGAAACCAGCATCGAAGCTCCCGCTGAGCAGATGGTGGGCGCTTTCTCCGAGCCGCGCGAAATCACCCCCGAGGAGCTGGAAATGTTCAAGAAGGCCACTACTGACTACGCCGAACTGCAACTCGTGCCTCAGACCGTCTGCACGCAGGTGGTCGCCGGCCTGAACTACAAGTTCTTCTGCGACTGCAAGGAAGGCTATAATCTCAGCCGCTGCGATGTCATCATCTACAAGCCTCTCGACGGCGAACCTTCCGTCACCAAGATACAGATGAAATAGCGGTCGGCGGGAACGTCATGCTGAACTCGGCGGGAACGTCATGCTGAACTTGATTCTGGATCACAAAAGAGTTCGGGTCAACCCCGCAATAACGACAGGAGGCCCCCGCAATGACGACAGGAAATGCCACGCCGTCGCTAACATTGGAAATCCCCATAGGTTAGTGGCGCCCCGACAAACAACACCATTGATTGTCAATCGTTTATAAATCACGTTGTCGCTAATCTCGGCCCAAACAGAAGGTTAGCGACACTGTGATGAAATAGTGAAAAATCTTGCGGTTACTTTGACTGATACCATTTCTGAAGCACGAAGAAAGCCTGCTTCTTTTCGCCTTTTTCATTGACAAGACCCTTGCGGTTATAGTCATTCTGAACTCCGTCAAGCATTCTTTTCGGAGAGCGGAAATCTTTCAGAACCCAAGGCGTCGTTCCGGCAAGTTCAGGAATCCTGTCAAGCATCTGAGTGTTCTTTTCATAGAGATAGGCCTGGTATTCCTCAGTGAATCTTTCCGTGCGGTCTCCGTGACGGCCATACAGTGCGCCGCCGCCCCATTCGGAGATGAACACAGGCTTGTCCACCGAGAACACCCACTCTATACGGTCGCACTTGTCGCTGTCACCGTCATACCAGCCGACATACTGATTGAAGCTCAGCAAGTCAGCCACCTGCATGAGGTCATCGTTCAGAGTGCAGTGTGTGGCATCGATATAGTCCTTCTCCATGGCGGAGCTGATGAGGCGGGTGGCGTCAAGCTCTCGGGCCTTGTTGATCAGGTTCGTGAGGAAGGTCAGACGGTCGGCCCCGCGCGGAGTTTCATTTGAAACCGACCAGATAATGACGCTCGCACGGTTATGGTCACGGGCGATCATGTCCGTCAGCTGTCTTTCCGCATTGGCGTAAGTGTCCGGATTGTCAAATGCGATGGTCCAGTATACAGGAATCTCGTCCCATACCATGATACCCATTTCATCCGCCACGCGGATCATGGCCTCATCATGAGGATAATGCGCCAGACGGACGAAGTTGCAGCCAAGTTCCTTGGCAAGCCCGAGAATCTCGCGCGCGTTCTCTTCGCCGTGGCCGCGTCCGCCCTTGCCCTGCAATGTCTCTTCGTGAATGGAGATGCCCTTGCAGAAGACCGGCTCACCATTCAGAAGAATCTGAGTGCCACGGGCTTCAACTGTGCGGAAACCGATACGGTCGCGGACGGAATCCGTCTCGGAAGACACCACCACATCGTAAAGTTTCGGGTTTTCAGGAGACCAGAGGCTCAGAAGGGACTTCTTGCGCTTCTGCGCCAGAAACTCGAAATCCGCATGTCCTGATGCGTCAGTTCGCGCGGTGATAACGATTCCGGCTTCAGGAATCTCGACTTTCACATCCTGCTCGGCCTGGCTGCCGTCGAGCTGTATCCAGCCCTGCAGGGTGTCTTTTGTGCCCGGCTTCAGCTGGACGCTGTAGTCCCTGATAAATGTCTCCGGGGTATGGACGAGGTATACGCTTCTGGTGATGCCGCCGTAGTTCCACCAGTCTGAGTTGACGGTAGGCACAGCCTCCAGCATACGCTTGTTGTCCACCTTGACTATCAATGAGTTCTCCCCCTCGCGGAGAAGGTCGGTTACCTCATAGTTGAACGGGGTGAAGCCTCCGAGATGAAGGCCGAGCACCTTGCCGTTCAGGCCGACCACAGATTCATAGTTCGCGGCGCCGATATAGACGAAAGTACGGCCTTCACGAGGCTCGGCGTTGAATTTCGTCCTGTACCAGACGGTGCCCTCATAGCGGTAGAGATCCTCTCTCTGGGTGTTCCAGTCGCCCGGCACCTGCAGTTCCCTCGCTGCGTCGAACTCGTACTCCACCAGGCGCTTCCGGTTCTTGTTGAAGCTGTCATCGGCGAAGAAGGTGGAACGCTCCGGCATAGGATTGCGACGATAGTCGTAATAACCTGTCTCGTACTGGTCGACAATAGTCTTCCAGGCCCCGTCAAGGCTGGTGTGTTCGCGGGCGGTGATATTGGTGATCTGAGGCAGTTCCTGCGCGGACGCTGAATGCAGGAGGAGCACCGCTGCTGCGGCGGTGGCTATGAGTCGTAATGTTTGCATATATGTTTCAGGCTTCGAATTTCCTGGTAAGCGTCACGAAGTCCTCGACGCTCAGACGCTCGGCACGGAGGTCGAACATCGGGTCGCTGGTGTCCTGCCCCTCTTTCAGAAGAGGCTTGAGCGCGTTGCGCAATGTCTTTCTGCGCTGGTTGAACGCTGTTTTCACGACCTGCTTGAAAAGTTTCTCGTCGCAGCCGAGTTCCGT
>JAZRYW010000017.1:0-37124 GCA_045600965.1 Bacteroidales bacterium
CGCGATACAAGATCATTCTTATCGTAATAATTATACGACAAGAGTTTCCGCAGGGCATACTTTATATCATCAAGCTCAAACATCTTAATTATTATGCATTTAAATCTTTTTCACCCCATAATCTCCCCATGGCAGTTCCACCAACACTGAAACAATGCCGTCAGGCACATCGTTACCCACCAATCCTTCTCTATCGCCGTAGCATCCAGATGCAGGGCAATAGCAATCTGCTGTAAAATCTGCGCTCTTTGGGCAGATGGAATCTCTAGCCACTTATTCATACATTCTCAAAATTGTTTCCCTAACCCAGATAGGAGCCAGCCTCAATTCCGTCAGGGCCGTATCCTTTTCCACCTTTTCAGTGACAATATCCTTTATCTTCCGATATTCCTCGTCTGTCAACTTTCCTTCGCCAATCTCCCTGATTGCTGACACGGCCATACCAATCAAAGGCTCCCTGTAAAGAAGGTTCTTTGGCGTGGTACGAACAAAACGAATTCCGTGGCCGTCATAAACCTTTATTCTTCTGGCTGCGCCATCCGTCAGATATACCGCGTTCTGGGGAAGTTGCGTCGAAAGACCCAAAAGGTTGAGAGCATAATCGGCCACAGGCTGTATATGAACCTTATCACGCTTGGCTATCGCACGTGCAATCTCATCCAGAGAAGGCAGAACCGGGCCACTGATATAAGGGTTGGTCTTGGGATACAGATATATCCCTTGCGCCACCCTTACAAACGTTCCGGAAGCGACCAAAGTGCTGAGAGCCTTCCTCACGGAAGCTGCCGATCCGTAGCGGATGAAATCGCCAGCGAAACATATCGTTCCTCTTCCGCACTTTTTTACAGACGTTAATATTTTATCTTCAATGCTTTGCATAGTATATTACCTATTCAAATTTTCACAAATATAAGCAAAACGTGTGAAATATTCGCATAATTGTAATAAACTAGTACAAACATAACTGCCAACTTGGAAATCTTGGCTCCGATTTGGCTCACATATCTCGTAATTATGTCTCTGGGAGGCATCAGTATGTTACCGGAGTCAAAGGATACCGGTAAATCAGCAACATTCAGAGTAACAACGACCTGAATAGCCGAAATCACTCCGAAAATTTATCGTGATATCCTGTAAATCAATGGGTTGGCCCCATTTTGTGGGAGCCGCAAACCCGGACCGGCGGCAGATTCATCAGCTTTCGGTTGCGGCTTCGATCTTCTTGAGCATTGCGAACATTATTGCTCCTGCCAGCAGGCACAGGCCCATAAGTATCGCCCAGTTGGCCCATAGCGGAACGCTCTTCCACAGGAGGCCGGGAATGGAGCTGAGATAGTTGCCCACAGCGGTTGCGGCGAACCACAGACCCATCATGAGACCCTTGTATTTGGGAGGGGCCACCTTGGTCACGAAACTTATGCCCATAGGGCTGAGAAGGAGTTCGGCGAAAGTGAGCACCAGATATGTGCCGATGAGGTACATCGGGACGACGGGGTCGGGTGAGACAGTGCCGCCGAGGGCTGCAGGCGAGGGCTGACCAACAGAGGCCATCACCATAATGAGATAGCCCAGAGCGGCCACGAACATACCGATGCCGATCTTCTTGGGTGCGGAGGGTTCCATACCGTTGGGGTGCCTTTCGCTCTTCCTGTCGGCAAGGGCGGAGAATATCGCCATTGAAATGGGTGTCAGGAACACTACGAAGAAGGGATTGAACTGCTGGAACAGCTGAGGGTAGATGTCCAGAGGTTCGGGCATACCCGAGTAGATCCAGTATGCGCCACCCCAGAGCAGGGCTGTTGCAATGCCTGAAATCAGCTTGCCGCTGCCCTTTTCCGACTGGAAGGTGGAGAAGAGGGTATATATCGAAACGGCGACGAGGGCGAGGCTCCAGATGTTGAATCCGAAGCGGGTTGCGCCCGTTGCGGTGGCTGTCGTGTAGTCGCGCGCGAACCAGGTGAGGCTCTGTCCGTTCTGGTGGAATGCCATCCAGAAGAAGATTACAACCGCGAACACGAGGCAGAGGGCCACGATGCGGTCCCTGGTCTGCTTTGCGGTGAGCTCGACGGCGGTGGAGGCGCCTGTGCCCGATGCGGCGGCCTGCTTGGCGTTGACGTCAGCGTGCTTGAACCAGCCGCGGCAGCTGAAGTAGATGGCCATCGACACTATCAGTGAAACGCAGGCGATGGCGAATCCCATATTGTAGGATGAGGACAGATGTTCGATGTAGTAGCTGCTGAAGTCCCCAAGAGGCAGCTCTGCGGCATCACCGGGCATCACGGAAGCGAGGCTCTGGAGCTTGTCAGCGTTCTCGGGGGTGATGGTGCCGGAGAGATACTGGTGGGCGAGCGCGGGGATGTCGGCCTTGTAGATCAGGCCGGCCTTGCCAAGGAACCTGTTGGTGATGGCGGTGGCTGCTGCAGGGGCGAACATTGCGCCGATGTTGATGGCCATATAGAAAAGGCTGAATGCGGAATCACGCTTCGAGGCGTATTTCGGATCGTCGTAGAGATTGCCGACCAGCACCTGCAGGTTGCCCTTGAAGAGGCCTGTGCCGACGGCTATGACGAACAGCGCGGCGAGCATCATCACCACTCCGAGCGTGTCGGCTCCGGTGGGGATGGCAAGCAGCACATAGCCGAGGAACATCACGCTGATGCCGGTGACCACGCATTTGCCGTAGCCTATGCGGTCGGCGAGCCATCCACCCACAACGGGCATAAAATAGACGGCCGCAAGGAAAATGGAGTAAACCTGGCTTGCCGTTGCCTGCTCCCAGCCGAACTTGGCCTGGAGGAAGAGCATGAAGATGGCAAGCATCGTGTAGTAGCCGAAGCGTTCCCCGGTGTTGGCGAGCGCGAGGGCATACAGTCCTTTGGGTTGATTCTTGAACATTGTTTATGTCGTTTGTATGGTGAACGCTATTCTTCGGGAGCGGCCTCTGCTGCGGGCGCGGGCGTTTCCACGGGGGTTATGCTGACGATCTTGACATCGCGGGTGGGGCGGTCACGTCCGTCGGTGGGGATGGCTGCGATCTTGTCCACAATCCCGATGCCTTCGATGACTTCGCCGAATACGGTGTACTCGTTGTCAAGCTGGGCGCAGGTCCCTTCGTCCTGGACGATATAGAACTGCGATCCGGACGATTCCTTGAGCGGATTTGCCGCATCGCCGCGTCTTGCTGCGGCCAGGGCTCCCTTCTTGTGATTATGGGCGGGGGTGATTTCAGCGGGGATGGTGTATCCGGGGCCTCCCGTGCCGTAGAGGTTGCTCTTGGCGGGATCCTTCGTCAGAGGGTCTCCGACCTGGATCATAAAGCCGTTGATCACTCTGTGGAAGAGTATGCCGTCGTAGAATTTCTGTGAGGCGAGCTTGATGAAGTTCTCCTTGTGCAGGGGCGTGTCGGCGTAGAGCCTGACAGTCATATCACCCTGGGTGGTCGAGATCTTGAACACCGGTTCCTCCGCTGAGATTGCGGCGGGGTCGAATGCCAGAGTCTCCTCAGTGGTCTGTGCGGATTTGCATCCGGTGAAGAGAAAAGCCATAATCGAAATTGCTGTAAGGATTCTTAATGATTTCATAAGTGATTGGTTTATCTGCAAAGGTACCGCTTTTTTTGTAAATTTGCAGATGATTGAAGCAATAAAATGGCAAACCCGATAAAGCAACTCGCTGGAGAAACGGCCGTTTACGGTCTGAGCACGATACTGGCGAGAATAATCAACTTCTTCCTTGTCCCCCTCTACACCAGGGTTCTGACACAGTCCGACTATGGCGTGGTCACGGAATTCATGTCCTACATCGCCGTCCTCCAGGTGGTGCTCATACTCGGCCTCGAGACGGGATGCTTCAGGTTCGCCAACAAGGAGGGGGTCGACAGGCGGAGCGTCTTCTCCAACGCATTCTACACCGTCACCGGCTTTTCCGCGCTGTTCTTCGTGGCCGCGTGCGTCTTTGCGGGACCCCTTTCAACCGCGATGGGCTATGCCGGATACTCCAACTGCATCATCTATCTCGGCGGCATCCTGCTGATGGATTGCTCCACGAGCATCATATTCGCAAAGCTGCGGTATGAGCAGAAGGCGCTGAAGTTTGCTGTCATCAAGACCATAAAGATAGTTACCGAGGCCTGCAGCAACCTGGTTTTCTTTCTATGGCTGCCCGGCTGGCTGGCTTCCCGTCCCCAGGCTTTCATACTGCGCTTGATAAGCCCCGTCCCGGATTTCTCATACGCGATGTTCGCAGTGTTCCTGAGCTGCATCGTATGCGTGCTGCTGCTCCTGCCGGACATATTCCGCACGGTCTCGGGCTCGAGGATGAGCCGCAGGCTTGTCAAAGAGCTGCTCATCTATTCCCTCCCGCTTATGGTGGCGGGCCTTCCCGGCATATTGAACGACTTTATGGACCGTCTGCTTATGCGCTGGTGCATAGGTGATTCCGCCGATGTGGCCTGGAGAGCGTCGCTCGGCGTCTATCAGGCCGGAGTGAAGGTGGCTGTCATAATGAACCTCTTCATACAGATGTACCGCTATGCCGCGGAACCTTTCTTCTTCCGCCGTATGCGCGACAGGGACAGCCGTGAACTCTACAGCACGGTGATGACCTGGTTCGTGGGGTTCTGTATGCTCGTGTTCCTGGGCGTGATACTCTACATCGACGTGATAGGCCTGATGCTCGGCAGGAACTTCCGCGAAGGCCTTTCCATCGCCCCGGTGATGCTGATGGCCTACGCCTGCCTCGGCATATCGATAAACGTCAATATGTGGTTCAAGCTGTCCAACAATACGGGCTGCGCAATATGGGTGACGCTTGCAGGACTTCTTGTGACCATACTCATCAACGTGCTGCTGATGCCGAAATACAATTACCACGCAGCCGCCTGGGCCCATCTGGCAAGTTATGCCGTGATGATAGCCGTCAGCCTGCTGTTGAGCCGCAAACGCTACTGGATAGGTTACGACTGGCGCCGTCCGGGCGCTCTGGCGGCCGCGGCGCTCGCGCTTTTCGGAGTCAGCCGCCTGCTTCCTGAAATGGCTCTCGGCTGTCGTCTGGCCGTACATACCGCGCTGATTGCCGTATATCTCGTCTTCTGGATTGTCGTGATACAGAAGGTGAATCTCAAATCCCTTTTAAGAGGAAATATAGAACACTGACCGATATGACTGAAATCAAGATTGTAAACCGTTCTCCCTTCGCCCTTCCCTCCTATGCGACCGAATTCTCCGCCGGAATGGACCTGCGGGCCAACATTGACGAACCTGTAACGCTCGGTTCCCTGGACCGCGCGATGATCCCCACCGGGCTTTTCATAGAGCTTCCGGCCGGTTTCGAGGCGCAGATCCGCCCCAGAAGCGGTCTGGCCGCAAAGCACGGCGTCACCGTGACCAATGCCCCCGGTACGATAGACTCGGACTACCGCGGTGAGATATGCGTGCTGCTGGTGAACCTTTCAAGGGAGCCTTTCACCATCGAACGCGGCGAGCGCATCGCACAGATGGTCATTGCCCGCCACGAAGTGGCTCAGTGGGCAGAGGTTGAACATCTTGAGGAAAGCGGCCGCGGAAAGGGCGGCTTCGGAAGCACAGGTACGAAATGATGACTATAGAGCAGATATATGAATTGCTTGCCACCTGCAAGGGGCTTGTGACTGACAGCCGCAAGGTGGAGAAGGGGACAATGTTCCTCGCCCTGAAGGGGGAGAAGTTCGATGGCAACGACTTTGCGCTGAAAGCGCTTCAGGACGGGGCCTCATTCGCCGTGGTGGACAGGCCGTCCCTCGGCGACCACCCCGGCTGCATACTTGTGGATGACACGCTCAAGGCGTTCCAGAGGCTCGCGCGCCATCACCGCGATCAGTTCGACATACCCGTGATAGGCCTTACCGGAACGAACGGGAAGACCACCACCAAGGAGCTGATAAATGCCGTCCTCTCCAGGAAATACGTGACCCTGGCCACCTCAGGCAATTTCAACAACTCGATAGGAGTGCCCCTTACCGTGCTCTCCCTCAGGCCGGAGCATCAGATTGCCGTTGTGGAGATGGGCGCGAGCCATCCCGGTGACATAGACGAGCTGGTGGCCGTAAGCGCCCCCACCTTCGGCCTGATCACCAATGTCGGCAAGGCCCATCTTCTCGGCTTCGGCAGTTTCGAAGGGGTGAAGAGGACCAAGGGCGAACTCTATGATTTCCTGCTCGCCAATGGCGGGACTGCCTTCGTGAACAGGGACAACCCCCATCTCTGCGGGATGGCATCGGGCAGGGAAGGTATGCCCGTGATAGGATACGGGCTGAACTTCAGCGGCGCCAGGGTTCTTCCGGTCACCGCAACGGAGCCCTTCCTGAGGATATCCCTCCCCACTGGCGAAACCGTCCGCACCCGCCTTGTCGGTTCGTACAACGCCGACAACGTTATGGCCGCGCTTGCAGTGGGCGAGCGCTTCGGAGTGGCAAGGGAGGACGCGATTGCCGCCGTGGAGCAGTATGAACCCACAAACAACCGCTCCCAGCTGCTCCGCAGGGGGAACACCACCTACATAGTGGATGCCTACAACGCCAACCCGACCAGTATGACTGCATCGGTGGAGAATTTCTCACGAACCCTCTTCCCCCACAAGGTGGCCATCCTCGGCGATATGCTCGAACTCGGAGCCGACTCCGTGGAGGAGCACCGCGCGATAGTGAAACTCGCTCAGGGCTGCGGTTTCGATGAAGTGTACTATGTGGGAAGTGAATTCGCCGCCGCCGGGGCTCCGAACGTCTTCCCCGATGTGGATGCCCTCAGGACCGTCCTTTCCGACGGACGTCTCGGCGCTCACACGGTGCTTGTCAAGGGCTCACACGGCATAGGCCTCCAGAAACTGATATCCTCCGGGGAATAACACGGCAGACAAATGAGAGCGCTCTGCCACATACTGCTTATACCGTTCTATCTGCTTTCGCTGCTTCCACTGCCGGTGCACCATCTTTTCGCCGACATCCTGGCGTTTCTGCTGCGCAGGGTCTTCCGCTACCGGCTCCCTGTGGTCAGGGGCAACCTGCAGCGCTCCTTCCCCGACCTGGGGACGAAGTCTCTGCGCCGTATCGAAAGGCAGTTCTACACATATCTCGCCGACGTATTCTGCGAGACGGTATGGGGCCTGACCCGCTCGACGAAATGGATGCACCGCATAGGAATGTGGCGCGTGGAGAATCAGCAGCTGCTTGACAATCAGTATGAAAAGGGCCGCAGCGTGGTGGTCTATCTGGGACATTACGGCAACTGGGAACTGCTCAGCGGCATCTGCGACTACAGCGACCGTCCCCCGAAATTCACCGTTGACAGGGGAGTTTTCGCTTATCACCCTATGCGCAGCCGCTTCTGGGAGGAGATGTTCAAGGTTATACGCCTCTCCCACAAGAAGGGCGACAGCGGAATAGTGCCTTCGTCAGGGATGCTGCGGTTCGTGATAAGCCACAGGCAGGAGAACTGGCTGTTCTTCTTCAACTCCGACCAGTCTCCGGCGCCGAACGCCCGATATGCCTCGATGTTTCTGAACCAGCCCACGCTCTGGGTGACCGGAGGTGAGATGATAGCCAGGAAATACGGTATGCCGGTGGTGTATCTCTATATGGACAGGGTGGGCCGCGGACGCTACGTGGTGCGTTACAGCCTGATTTGCGAAGATGCATCCCGGGTGGATGAAAAATTCATAATAAATGAGTATATTCGCCTTTTGGAAAAGGACATAAATTCAAACAAGGCCAACTGGCTCTGGAGCCACAGGAGGTGGAAGCACCCCGTCCCTCCCGAGATGCTGGCCGGCAACCGGATATGAGAACATTGAAAATGACGGCCGTTGCGGCGCTGATACTCCTCTTCGCCCCGGCATTCGCACAGAAGACGGCTTCAGCCGTTTCCGTACCCGAAGGCAGCGTGATGTACTGCCTTCCCAGCACCACCCTCAACATTATGGTGGAGGCCGAATGCGAGACCTTCACTGCGGGACCGTATGCCCGCTACGCGCAGAAATACTTCGGCATCGATGCCAGGCAGGAGGACGCCACCACCTACACACTCACGGCAATTCAGCTGGTACCCTATCTCGAGGCCGATTATGACACGAGGAGAGTCCTCAACGTCAAGTCCGGGAAGGTGTCGGAAAATTTCTTCAGGATGACAACCCAGGGCCTCGTGGTGATGTCCGACAGTTACACCGGCAAGCCGGAATCCTGGAGGTTCCCCACACTTGCCAATGACAACGCCTTCACGGGAAAGGGCATCGACCGCAATCTGACCGAGACCTCCTCCACCTTATACCGCACCGTGCGCACGGAAGCCGGTTTCGAGAAGGTCCCCGTCCAGCAGAAGCAGGTTGTGGAGAAGTCGCTTGAGATGCGTGCCGCCGCAGCAGCGGAGAGCATTTTCGAACTGCGCCGCCAGCGTCAGCAGATAATCACCGGTGACACGGACGCCACCTTCAGCGGTGAGGCCCTCGGAGCTGCAGTCGCTGAGATAAACCGTCTGGAGAGCGAATATCTCAGCCTTTTCATAGGCACTTCCATCACCTCGGTGCAGACTATGAACTTTGACGTGGTCCCTTCCGCAGAGAATGACAGCCAGTTCTACATAGCCTTCCGTATCTCCGACACCGCCGGCCTTGTTCCGGCCAACGACATTTCGGGACGTCCCATTGTGGTGGAACTCATCCTTGACGGCGGGCAGGACTCTTCCGACGAGACTCTCCGCGGCAGGAAGACCTCGGATGAAGACATATGGTACAGAGTGCCGGCCATAGCGCAGGTGCGTGTGATGGACGGCGGAAGGATGCTCCTTCAGACTCGCGTGCCCATATATCAGCTGGGCAGCACACTCTCTATGCCCGCAGGCAAGTTCAAATTGTTATAAATTCCTTAAAATCATAATATTATGCCCTTATCAAAACTCACCCCTCAAATAATCTGGAAGAATTTCTATTCACTTACAAGGATACCCCGTCCCTCCAAGCGGGAGGAGAAGGCTGCAATGTTCATTGAGAAGTTCGGCCGTGACCTCGGGCTCGAATCCTTCCGTGACGAGATAGGAAACGTCATAATCCGCAAGCCCGCCACTCCCGGAATGGAGAACCGCAAGGGCATAATCCTTCAGGCTCATTGCGATATGGTGCCTCAGAAGAACAATGACAAGGTTCACAATTGGGACAAGGATCCCGTGGAACCCAGGATCGTTGAAACCGACGGAGAGCAGTGGGTATGGGCGACAGGCACAACCCTCGGCGCGGATAACGGTCTGGGCTGCGCAATGGCAATGGCGGTCCTTGAATCGAAGGATATGAAGCACGGCCCGATAGAGGTGCTCATCACCGTCGATGAGGAAACCGGTATGACCGGAGCGAACAGCCTCCGCGGCGGCGTGCTGAAGGGCGACATCCTTCTGAACCTCGACTCCGAGACCGAAGGCGAACTGTATGTCGGCTGCGCAGGCGGTTTGGATTTCACGGCGGAGGCAAAATACAGGACTGAACCTATGCCCAAAGGCTGGAAGGCATTGTCCATCAATGTCAAGGGCCTTCGCGGAGGCCATTCCGGTATGGAAATCAACGAAGGCCGCGGCAACGCCAACAAAGTGATGGCAAGGCTTCTTCTTCCCATTCTCCGTGATACGAAGGGCAGGCTGGTGAGCATCTCCGGCGGCAACCTCCGCAATGCAATCCCGCGTGAGGCCTTTGCCGTAGTGGCCGTTCCCGCAGAAAGCGTTGAGGCCGTAAAGAAGACGGTCGATGACCTGGCCGCCTGCATCAAGGCCGAACTGGACCCTGTGGATACAGGTGTAAACATATTCGTGGAGAGCGCCAAGGCATCTGAAGTGATGTCCGGCAACGTGGCTCTCAAGATGATAAAGGCCGTATACGCCTGCCCCAACAACGTGGCGCGTATGAGCCTCACAATTCCCGACCTTGTGGAGACTTCCAACAACCTGGCCATCGTAAACAGCGAGAACGGGAAGATTTCCGTCAAGTGCCTCCTCCGCAGTTCCTGCGACTCGGCTAAACTTGACCTGGCCGAATCGGTCCGCGCCGTCTTCGAGCTTGCAGGCGCCAAGGTGACCGTCAACAACGGCTATTCCGGTTGGCAGCCGAATATGAAATCACCCATTCTCAAGGCTATGAAGGAGACCTACGCAAAGCTCTACGGTCACGAACCCAAGGTGCTGGCTGTCCACGCAGGCCTCGAGTGCGCGATTATGGGCGAGGTTTATCCCAACTGGGATATGATATCCTGCGGTCCTACGATAAAGTCTCCCCATTCTCCTGCAGAACGCGTGTATGTTCCGTCTGTGGAAAAGTGGTATAATTTCCTAAAGGCGGTGCTTGAGAACGCTCCTTTAAAGTAGTATTCCGGCGACGAGGCGGAGTTCAAACTGGTTGTCAGGACAAATAGTTTGCATATTCAATTATTATTTCTATATTTGCAGCCCTTTCGGTCAACGAAGGGGCTGAATTTTATTAACAAATACATTTAAAAATGCTCAAACAGTACGAAACCGTTTTCATTGCAACTCCCGTTTTGTCTGATGATCAGATGAAGGAAGCGGTTGCCAAGTACACTGGCCTTATCAAAGATAATGGCGGTGAAATAGTGTACGAAGAGGACTGGGGCCTGCGCAAGCTCGCTTATCCCATCCAGAAGAAGACCACAGGCTTTTATCACCTTATTGAATTCAAGGCTGAGCCTGCATTCATTGCAAATCTCGAAACCCAGTACAAACGTGATGAACGCGTCATCCGTTTCCTGACTTTCGCTATGGACAAAAACGCCGTCGCTTACGCAGAACGCCGCCGTTCAAAGAAGGCTGAGGCAGAAAAAACAGTGGAGGAATAAACTATGGAACACAACGACATCCGCTATCTCAACCCGGTCTCAGTAGACGTAAAGAAGAAGAAATACTGCCGTTTCAAGAAGGCACACATCAAATACGTCGATTATAAGGATCCCGAATTCCTCAAGAAGTTCCTCAACGAACAGGGCAAGATCCTTCCCCGCCGCATCACCGGCACTTCCCTGAAGTTCCAGCGCAAGGTCGCTCAGGCTGTAAAGCGCGCAAGGCACCTCGCACTTCTCCCTTATGTAACCGATCTTTTGAAATAATTAGGAGGATAGTTATGGAAATCATACTGAAACAGGACATCGCCAATCTCGGCAATAAGGATGATATCGTAGTTGTAAAGAACGGCTACGGCGCAAACTATCTCATCCCTCAGGGTATGGCCATTATGGCAACCCCCACCGCAAAGAAGATCCACGCTGAGAATCTCCGTCAGCGCGCACACAAGGAAGCAAAGATCCGTCAGGATGCTGAAGCGGTTGCAGCAAAGCTGGCAGCAAGCCAGGTGAAGGTTGCCGCAAAGGTCAGCGAAACCGGCAAGATATTCGGCTCAGTAGGCAATATCCAGGTTGCTGAAGCCCTTATAGAAGCAGGACTTGACGTCGACCGTCGCAACGTTGTCATCTCCGGCAGTGATTCCATCAAGGAACTCGGCCAGTACGAAGCCGTTGTAAAGGTTTACAAGGACATCAAGGCTACCGTGAAGTTCGAAGTTGTCGCCGAGTAGTCGGCACTCACCCATAAAAGGAGGGTGACCAATAAGTTCATTTGGGCTTATTGGTCACTTTTTTTGTTGTGTGACGGCTTCGTGCTGCCTGCTCAGCTTCTCAGCTTCTCAGCTCAAAAAGAGGTCGACTGAGTCAACCTCTTTTTTTCCCTCAGGGCCGGAAAATGGTGGAGACAGGTATGTCCAGGGAATCGTGGGGGATTTCGTCCAGCCAGCGGAAACTGAACCCTATGCCGGCGCAGGTGCAGCGGAGCTTTGGCAGAAGCCTGTCATAGAAGCCTTTCCCTCTGCCGAGACGATATCCGTCACTCGAGAAGGCGATGCCGGGGACCAGCGCCAGCCGCACTGAGAGAGGGTCGGCCTCCACGGCGTCCGGAGAGGGCTCCATTATCCCGCAGTAGCCTTTCCGGAGTTTGCGGGGATCCCAGACACAAAGATCCAGGACCTCGCCGTTGACCCTCGGGACAAGGAAAGTCTTATGGCCGCTCCATTTCTCGATGAAACGGACGGTGGGCACCTCTCCCGGGATATCCAGATAGATCAGCACGGTGGATGCGTCACGGAACTCCACGGAGTCCTCCACGGCTTTCCATATCGCCCCGGTCTCTGACGGAGCCTTCCCTGATGCAAGGAAGTCCGCCTGGGCGGCTTTCATAATCCCTCTGAGCTGCTGTTTTGTCATTACAGTTTCAGATCGCTGAACTTGATGCGTCCGCGGGAAAGACAGTACCTGAAAATGATGCTGCCGTCATAAAGTCCCCTGTTGCAGGCCTCGCCTTCGAAGACGGACACCTCCACATTGTCACGCAGGCGCCGGAAGTCGCGGTGGGCGCTGATCACTGCCTTGAAGCAGGCTGATTTCCCGGTCAGAAGATATATGGCGGCGGAAAGAGCGTCCATACACATTCTGGTGAATATCCTTCTGCGGCGTATGGAGGAGGGGAGGTTCTTGTGGAGCATAAGGAGGTTGTTGCGGAAGTTGAGGTAGAGCTTGCGCGGGGAGCCCTGCTCAAGCGCTCCGCCGCCGAAGTGCCATACGGTGGAGGCGGGGATTGCCCATACCTGATATCCGAGCAGCTTGGCTCTCCAGCAGAGGTCGATTTCCTCCATATGGGCGAAAAAGGTTTCGTCGAGCCCTCCCAGATGGTGGTAGAGAGAGGAGCGGATGACAAGGCACGCGCCGCTTGCCCAGAAGACCTCCATCGGGGTGTCATACTGCCCGCAGTCCTTCTCGATATGGCCCAGGATGCGTCCGCGGCAGAAGGGATATCCGAACCTGTCGATGAACCCTCCCGCGGCTCCTGCGTATTCGAAACTGTCCCTGTCGTGTATGGCCTTGATCTTGGGCTGGCATATTCCGGCCTGAGGATGTTCCTCCATAAAGCCGACCAGAGGTGTCAGCCATCCCCGGGAAACCTCCACGTCGGAGTTCAGAAGGACATAGTAATCCGCCTCTATCTGCCTCAGGGCGCGGTTGTAGCCTCCGGTGAATCCGTGGTTGGTGTCGAAGGTGATGATCCGGATGCCGGGATATTCGCTCCGGAGCCATTCCACCGAGCCGTCGGTGGAGCCGTTGTCTGCCACGACTATGAAGGCGCCTTCGTCACGCGTCCTGTCCACAAGGGCAGGAATGTAGTTGCGAAGGTGCACCAGTCCGTTCCAGTTGAGTATGACTACTGCGGTTTCAATCATAAATGAATACAAATATACATCAAAAAACCTTTGACGGGATGACAAGGAATATGATTGTTGCATAACTTTGTGGCACAGATTGTGATGCTGTTTTACGTCTGTATGAAATATACTCAAACCAAAAGATAAATGAAAAAATTCACTTCCGTACTGATGGCCTGCCTTCTTGCAGTGTCATTTTCGTATGCACAGCAGTCCCAGAGCATACCTGTGGACCCCAATGTCCGTATCGGACATCTTGACAACGGTCTGACCTATTATATCCGTTACAATGCGGAGCCCAAGGGACAGGCCAATTTCTACATCGCGCAGAAGGTCGGTTCCATCCTCGAGGACGAGAACCAGCGCGGTCTTGCCCACTTCCTTGAACATATGTGCTTCAACGGAACTGCAAACTTCCCCGGCAACGGTGTAATCGAATACTGTGAAAGCATAGGTGTCAAGTTCGGCGCCGACCTCAATGCATACACTTCCATCGACGAGACCGTCTATAACATAGACAACGTTCCCGTAGCCAATGTTCCCAGCGCCATCGACTCCTGCCTGCTCATCCTTCACGACTGGGCCGACGGACTCCTTCTCGAGGCTGACGACATCGACCACGAGCGCGGTGTCATTCACGAGGAATGGAGAGGACGTATGAACGCCACTATGCGCCAGTACGAAAAGATACTCCCCGCCCTTTATCCTGACAACAAATATGGAGAAAGGCTTCCCATCGGTCTGATGGAAGTGGTTGACAACTTCCCTTATCAGGCGCTCCGCGACTACTATGAGAAGTGGTACCGCCCCGACCAGCAGGGCATCGTGGTTGTCGGTGACATCGACGTCGATATGATTGAAGCAAAGATAAAGGACATCTTCGGCACCATCGCAACCCCCGTGGACCCTGCGGAACGCTACTATGTCCAGATTGCAGACAACCAGACCCCCATCGTAACAATGGCGACCGACCCCGAGCAGCCCTACTGCCAGACCTACATCTTCGCAAAGCACGACGCCACTCCCAGGGAGATGAAGTCCGATATGAGCTATATGATCTACTCATACGCCGTCAATGCCATCGATATGATGCTCAACGCCCGTATGCAGGAAATGCTTCAGAGCCCCGAGCCTCCGTTTATGATGGCCTCCGTCGCCGCTGAGGAGGATTATTTCATCGCTCCCACCAAGAAGGCCTTCACAGGCATTGTCGTCACCTCACCCGAAGGCTTCACCAAGGGCGTGACCGCTCTCTTCCGCGAAATGCTTCGCGCCCAGAGAGGTGGTTTCACTGCTTCCGAATATGAACGCGCCCGCGCCGATATGTTAACCCATATCGAATCTGCCTACAACCAGCGTGACAAGCGCAAGAGCTCCGATTTCTGCGCTGAATATGTCCGTCACTTCATCGACAACGAGCCCATCCCCGGCATCGAGACCGAATTCGCACTGATGAACCAGATCGCCCCGATGATTCCCGTGGATGTCATCAACCAGATCGTCTCCCAGCTCAATCCCGAGCAGAACCTTGCCGTCGCCTGTATGCTTCCCCAGCTGGAAGGAGTGACCTATCCTTCTGAGGATGAACTCCGTGAAATCCTTGCGGCAGTTGCAGCCGAGGAGATAGAGCCCTATACCGAAGAGATTTCCGATGAACCTCTCATTTCCGCTCTTCCCGCACCTGGAAAGGTCGTCAAGGCTGAGGCATCACAGTTCGGGTACCGCAAGTACACTCTCTCGAACGGCGCAACCGTCTATATGAAGAGCACCGATTACAATGCCGACCAGATTCTTATGCGTGCCGTCAGCAAGGGAGGATACACTCTCCTTGATGCAAAGGACGATGTCACAATCAAGTCTCTTGACGAGATCATCGGCTGCGGCGGACTCGGCAACTTCAGTCTGACCGACCTCAACAAGGTCCTCGCCGGCAAGAAGGCCTCCGTCAACTTCAGCGTTGGGCCCTTCACGGAAACGGTTACCGGAAACACCACTCCCAAGGACTTCGAGACTATGCTCCAGCTTGTATATCTCTCGTTCACCTCACGCCGTGAGGATGCGGATGCATTCCAGTCGTGGAAGACCCGCACCCGCGCTGAACTTCAGAATCTGGAGGTCAATCCCATGGTTTCATTCCAGGATTCGGTCTACACCACCTTCTACAACGATTCCCACTGGCTCACCACCCTCAAGGCGGCTCAGGTTGATGATGTCGACTATCAGCTCGCCCTTCGCATCGCTGACCAGCGTTTCGCCGACGCTTCCGACTTCTCTTTCATCTTCACCGGCAATATCGACCAGACTGAGGCCCTCCCTCTGATAGAGCAGTATATCGGCTCCCTTCCTTCAACCTATTCCAAGGAGAAGATCAATGCCAAGGCCCTCACCTTCAAGACCGGAGCCGCAGTGAACGACTACTCACGCAAGATGGAAGTCCCTTCAGCTACCGTGGTCTACTTCAATCACGCCGCAATCAAGAACAGCGTGAAGACCCAGATTGCCTTCGACTGCGCGATGCAGGCCCTGACCACCATCCTTCTGAGCGAGATACGTGAGAAGGAAGGCGGCACCTACAGCATCCAGGCTGCAGGAGATGTTTCCGGCTCACCCCGCCAGGAGGCCATCTATCAGGTTGTCTACCAGACAAGTCCCGAGACTGTGGACTATCTCAACGAGCGTGTCGACGGGATACTCGCGGACTTCTCCGCCAACGGCCCCACTCCGGAAGGACTCACCAAGGCAAAGGAATATCTCCAGAAGAACTATCTTGAGAATCTCCGTGAGAACAGCTACTGGCAGGGTCTGATGCTGGATTACACCATCTCCGGCTTTGACGGCTTCACAGGATATGCTGAAACCCTGAACAACCTCACTGCAAAGGATGTCCAGAAGGCCTTCAATGCTGTATACAGGAAAGGACAGACAAGAACTCTCATAATGAGGGGCGAATAGAAATATTCCGTCAAAAATGCAAGGCCGGTCGGGAATTTCCCCGGCCGGCTTTTTTGTATCCCAATGGTTTGTGTTATTGGGAAATAATGATTAAATTTGTATGATACACACGTTATATGTATTGAAATGACACAAGAACAAAAAACTTTTCTTCAGAACTGTTCAGAATGGTACAGAAAAGAACTGACGGAGAATATTATGCCCTTCTGGCTGGAGCACGGCCTTGACCGTGTGAACGGAGGGGTCTACACCTGTGTGGACCGTGACGGCACGCTTATCGACACCACCAAGTCCGTATGGTTCCAGGGCCGCTACGGCTATGTGACGGCCTATGCCTACAACAATATCGAGCGCAACCCCGAATGGCTCGCCGCCTCAAAGTCCTGCATCGATTTCATCGAGAGGCACTGCATAGACACTGACGGCCATATGTTCTTCTCGGTGACAGCCGAAGGACAGCCTCTGCGCAAGCGCCGTTACGTGTTCTCCGACTGCTTTGCCGCAATAGCTATGGCTGAGTATGCAAAGGCTTCGGGAGACAGCGCTTACGCCGACAGGGCTCTTGCCACTTTCCGCAACATAAAGAGGATGCTCGAGACCCCCGGATTCCTCGAACCCAAGGGCTACCTTCCCGGAAAGAGCCACTCGATAACAATGATACTGGTCAATGTCGCCCTCGTCCTCAAGCAGGTCTGCAGCGATTCCGTCCTTGATGAGCAGATAGTGACATCCGTCGATTTGATTGAGAAATACCTGATGCATCCCGAATTCGGCTGCGTGCTTGAATCAGTGAATCCGGACGGCAGCCTGATAGATACCTGCGAGGGCCGCGTGATCAATCCCGGCCACGGCATCGAGACCGCCTGGTTCCTTATGCAGGCGGCGAGGGTCACCGGCAACGCCCGTTACCGCGACCTCGGTCTGACCATCCTTGACTGGCAGTACAGGTGGGGCTGGGACGAGGAGTTCGGAGGAATCATCAACTTCCGCGACTGCAAGGGTCTGCCCTGTCAGGACTATTCCCAGGATATGAAGTTCTGGTGGCCGCAGTGCGAGACCATAATCGCCTCCCTTTTCGCATATCAGGCCACCGGGGATGACAAATATCTCGAAATGCACCGCAAGGCGCACCTGTGGTCGGTGGAA
Organism: Bacteroidales bacterium; assembly: GCA_045600965.1. Lineage (GTDB taxonomy): Bacteria > Bacteroidota > Bacteroidia > Bacteroidales > UBA932 > RGIG6374. The sequence goes on from JAZRYW010000017.1 coordinate 17,362, forward strand.
CACCTCTGCGACAGTCAGTATGGTGAATGGTTCGGCTATCTCCACCGTGACGGCACCGTGGCCCAGCCTGCCAAGGGCAATCTCTTCAAGGGACCCTTCCACATCCCCAGAATGCTTACCGTTTCACACCTTATGTGCAGGGAGATACTTTCAAAATGAAAAGGCTTTTGATATTCGCGGCGCTTGTATGCGCCCTGACCTGCTGCTCAAACAGACCTGCGGAAGAGCAGGTCAACAGAAATTATATGTGGTTCGACTGCGAGGCCAACTATGCGGCCCTCTCCACACCGGAGGGAATACGCAACTACCTCGAGAAAGTCAGCGCCCTCGGCTTCGGCAATGTGGTCGTCGACGTGAAATCCATCACCGGCGAGGTGCTTTACGACAGTGGCATCGCTCCGTATATGAGTCCGTTCGACGGCATCGAACGTCCCCGCGACTACGATATGATGGGCTATTTCATCAAATACGGTCACGAATTGGGCCTGAAGGTTTTCGCCAGCCTGAACGTGTTCTGCGGCGGCCACAACTTTATGAGCCGCGGCATCATCTACAACGAGCATCCGGAATGGCAGAGCCTCTGCTATGACAAGGGTGAACTTGTGCCCATCAGCCAAATCGAGGACAACTACAACGGTATGGTCAATGCCGCCGACCCCGAGGTGCAGGATTATGAACTTTCCATCCTCGAGGAGTTCGTGGGTAGATATCCTCAGTGTGACGGCCTCATCTTCGACCGCCTGCGTTTCGACGGGATGACGGCCGACTACAGCAGTGTGAGCCGGCAGATGTTCGAACAGTGGCTGGGCCGGCAGGTTATGACCTGGCCGGAAGACGTGCTCAGATGGTATGATGATGACGGCTCCCTGCGCGATGAATGGGCGCCGGGACCGCTCTTCAAGGAGTGGTGCGAGTGGCGCGCCACCGTCATACACGACTTCGTTGAAAGGGCTCACAAGGCATTGAAGAAGATCAATCCAAACCTTGTCATCGGTGACTACACCGGAGCCTGGTATCCCACATACAACCAGCTCGGAGTGAACTGGGCGTCCACAGCCTATGACCCTTCGGCAGATTTCGACTGGGCCACCCCCACCTATTACAGGACAGGCTATGCCGAACTGCTTGACGTATATATGACGGGGCTTTATTATTCCTACATCACCAAGGCCGACATAGACAGGGCAATCGGAGTGAGCGGACAGAACGGCGAGGCCGGTCTGCAGCTTGCACTCATATACTGCTACAGCGTGGAAGGCGGTGCCGAACTGGCCAGGGAGATCACCTGCGGTGTCGTTCCGGTAGTCGGTTCCATATATGTGGAACAGTACATAGGGGAGATGGAAAAATTCCCCCTTGCTGTGGAACAGTCTCTCAAATCCACGGGCGGAGTGATGGTGTTCGACATCTCGCACCTTGACAAGCACCGTTTGTGGGATGAACTTGAAAAAGCGATGAGAAAAGGAAATCAAATAAGATAATAATGTATATAAATTTGAAAATCAATCAGATGGCTCGAACTTTCCTCGTGGCGCTGATGTTCTTTGCAGGAACTCTGAGCGCATTCGCGCAGGGAAGGATATCCGGAAAAGTGACCGGCACGGACGGTGAGCCCCTTGCCGGTGTCACTGTTATGGTCCAGGGTACCAGGACGGGTACCGTGACTGACTGGGACGGCTCATATTCCATCCAGGCATCGAAGGGCGATGTCCTCGAATTCATATGCCTGGGTATGGCCGACGTTACGCGTACCGTGGAAAGCGATGCCCGCATCGACGTCGTTATGACTGAAGACACTCTCTATCTCGAGGATGTGGTTGTCGTCGGATACGGCACCCAGAAGAAATCATCGCTCACCAGCGCGGTATCGGCGATAAAGGGTGAGGAACTGCTCAAGGCTCCTGCAACCAACGTGACGCAGGTGCTGGCAGGCCGTCTGCCCGGTATTTCCTCCCTTCAGGAATCCGGAGAGCCCGGTCTTGACCAGGCAAGTCTCCGCATCCGCGGTTCCGTGTACGGGGTGAGCTACATTGTGGACGGCTTCCCTGTCTCGGACATAAATGACATCGACCCGGCCGACATAGAGAGCGTATCCGTCCTCAAGGATGGCGCCTCCGCAGCCGTTTACGGTCTTCAGGCCGCCGGCGGTGTGATAATAATCACCACCAGGCGCGGTGACAAGGGAGCGACGAAGATCACCTACAACACTTCCCTCGGCGCATCGATGAACGCCAACTTCCCTGAATTCATGGACGGACCGCAGTTCGCATATTATTACAATATGGCGCAGATGATGGACCAGCTGGCCAACGGAGAAATCTCCTCGCCGGAGGAGTATTCCTCCTATTTCACCGGGTCCCAGGTCGCCGCGATGCAGAACGGCGATCCCACGGACGGCTGGGACAACGTCAACTACGTGAACAAGGTGTTCGGCACAGGTTTCACACAGAAGCACAACGTGACCGTGCAGGGCGGCACGAATGAGATGAAGTATTTCACCTCATTCGGCGTTATGGACCAGAAGGGTAACATCGACAATTTCACATACAAGCGCTACAACCTGCGTGCGAACATAGACGCAGACATCGCGAAGAACTTCCATTTCACCCTCGGGCTTTCAGGCGTGCTGACCAACCGCAGCACACCCGCCTACGCATCCGGCGGCTCGGACTCCGAACTCGGATATGAGGCGGGATGGTTCTCCATCGCCCGCCAGACCATACAGATGCATCCGTATCTTCCCGAAACCTATGACGGCTTCTATACAGGTTCTGTCCAGAATAACCAGGCCTTCCTGTGCAGCCCTCTCGCAGCCATCTACGAGTCGGGTTACAAGCACACCACCGGCGCTTCGTTCTCTGCCAACACCTCCCTGAGCTACAACGTTCCCTGGATAAAGGGTCTGCAGCTCAAGGCCAGCGGCTCGTTCGACCTGGGCAATTCATACAGCAAGAACCTCAGCACCCCCTACACTATGATGCAGGCCGTCAAGAACGGAGCGGGTGAATGGAACTGGGTCAGGAGGACGGACAATCCGCACGTCACCGACAACGTCAACAACCTCGGTGAAGGCTCCTCCTGGTCACGCCAGATGGTGGGACAGGCCGGGATATGGTACAGCAACTCATTCGGAAAGAACAACATCGAGGCGATGGCCCTGGCCGAAGTGCGTTTCTACAATGGAAACGGCCTGTCAGCCTATGCCAAGAGCCTGCCTTTCGAGTCCCTTCCCGAATTGAGCAACGGCGTTGCGACCAACGACCCTGTGGGCGGTTGGAGTGATGCCACCCGCAGCGCAGGCTATGTGGCCCGACTGAAATATGACTATGACGAACGCTACCTGTTCGAATTCACAGGGCGCGTGGACGGTTCGTACAAGTTCGCCGGTATGACCGACACCCGCTGGGGTTTCTTCCCTTCCGCGTCCATAGGCTGGCGAATCAACAAGGAGGAGTTCATGAAGGGCGCCGGCGCTGTCGACGATCTCAAGATACGCGCCTCCGTCGGCCTGCTTGGAAATGACAGCGTGAGCCCCTATATGTTCCTGAGTTCATATTCGCAGTGGAACAATGTCGCTCTGGGTCAACGTGGAGGCGTGACGACAATCGCTCCGGCTTATTATACTTCCGGCATCGCCAACACAGGCCTGACCTGGGAGAAGACAATGAGCTGGAACGTCGGCTATGACCTTACGATGTGGGGCGGCAAACTCGGTATGGAGGTGGACGGCTTCTACAACTACACCTACGATATGCTGACTTACCAGTCAACCGGCTTCCCCTCTTCGATGGGCGGCTATTATCCTACCTGGGTCAATCACAATGCGCTGGATTCCAAGGGTATAGATATCCTCTTGAGCCATCGCAACCATTTCGACCTCCTTGGTAAGCCCTTCTGGTATGACATCGCCGCCAGCCTCACGTATTCGCATACCCGCTGGCTCGTGTATCAGGATGAACCCAACATCGTCGACTACCGCAAGCGTGTCGGCACCACTTACGGCAGCATACTCTGCTGGAAGGCGGACGGCCTGTTCCTGAGCGAGGACGACATAGATCAGTCGGCCTGGTACGGCACACGCCCCAACCTGGGTGACATTAAGTACGTCGACGTGAACGGTGACGGCAAGATTGATGAGGATGACAAGGGCTATTTCGGACGCTCCAACCGGCCCCAGCTGACCTACGGTCTTAACATCAATCTCGCCTGGAACGGATTCGACCTGAACGCGCAGTTCACAGGCGGCGCAATGTTCGACGTCTCCCTGACCGGCACCTACTTCAACGGATACGACGACAACACCATCTGGACCCAGACCTTCAAGGAGGGCGGCAACTCACCTCTCTTCCTGGTCCAGAACGCATACAGCGTGGACAACACCACCAACGCGACTTTCCCGAGACTTACTCTCTCCACCACGAGCCACGGCGGTGACAACGGCCTGAGTTCGACCTTCTGGATACGCGACGGCAAATACGTCCGCCTCAAGACGGCGCAGCTGGGATACACCATTCCCGCCAAGCTCACATCGAAGATCGGTGTTGAGGCTCTCCGCTTCTTCGTCGAAGGACAGAACATATTCACCATCGACAATCTGCCGGAAGGCATCGACCCCGAGTCACCCGGTGTCAACAACGGATATTACCCTCAGCAGAGGATGCTTATGGGCGGTTTGACATTAACATTCTAAGGAGGTACTGCAATGAAAAAGAATATCATCGTTTTATTTTCCGCCGCCATTCTGGGCGCAGCCTGCAACGAACTGCTGGATATGACTCCTTCGGACCGCGTTTCGGAAAAGACCATCTGGGCCGAAACCTCTTCCGCAGAATACTCCATCAACTACCTCTACAGCTATATCTGGGACCTCAATTCGTCTCCCACAGGCATAGGCTTGACCGAGGCCCTGACAGACCAGCTGAAATACACTTCCTACAATTACAACGCGATGTGCTTCATCCCGTCCGAACTTTCCTATGGCGGCAGTGTGCTGACGCCCACCTACGTGGATGCCTATATGGGCTACTGGGGGGTGCTTTATGAAGCCTTGAGGCGTGTCAACGCCGACCTGAACTATCTGCACGCCTACGGAAAGATGTCCCAGGGCGAGCAACTCAGGCTCGAAGGCGAGCTCCGCTTCCTGCGCGCGTTCACATATTTCGAACTTCTCAAGCGCTACAGGGAGGTGATCATATATGATGAGGACCTTACAGCTATCGTCAAGGACAAGGCGCTGGGCACTGAATCAGAGGGCTGGGATATGGTACAGGCCGACCTCGAGTTCGCCGCCGCGAACCTGCCTGCACCGTCTGCGGCAGGCGGCAGGATAGACAAGGGTATGGCTTTCGCGTTCACGACACGTGCAATGCTGTACGCCAAGCGCTACGATGCGGTGACAGCGGCTGCGGATTCCGTGACAGGACTCGGCTACGCCCTTGAGGCCAACTACGCCGACGGTTATGCCAAGTCTCTCAAGGACGGTAACCGCGAGGCTATCCTGCAATACACTTTCGACCTCTCCAACGGTCTGACACACAGTTTCAACTTCTATTATACCGCAGGCGGCGACTATACTGTGAACTCCGCAACCGGCGGCGGTTACGGTGTGCCCACCCAGGAAATGGTGGAATCCTATGAACTTGCAACCGGAGGCTATCCCGACTGGTCAAAGTGGCACAGCGCGGAAGGCACCACGGAAACCCCTCCCTACGAACTTCTCGAGCCCCGCTTCCATTCCACCATACTCTACAACGGAGCGCAGTGGAAGGGCCGCACCATCGAACCGTTCGTCAACGGCACCGACGGATGGGCCACCTGGAAAACCGACAAGGAGCCCAAGGGCAAGACCGTTACCGGATACTATCTCCGCAAGCTTGTGGATGAGACATATGACGTGAACACGTCCGGCAGCAGCCAGCCGTTCACCTTCCTCCGTTATGCCGAAGTCCTTCTGAACAAGGCCGAGGCCTGCCGCTTCACTTCCGACGAAAACACTGCCAACCAGATACTCCGTCAGATCAGGGAGCGTGTCGGTCTGCCTTATGTCAACTGCACCGGCGACGACCTCTGGAAGGCGATACGCCACGAGCGCAAGGTGGAACTCGCCTACGAAGGCCTGCTCTACTGGGATCTCCGCCGATGGGGTGACGCGCCGAAGGACTATCCCGAAGGCCTTGCCAACTACCGGCAGCACGGCCTGAAAATTGAAAGGAAGGGTGACGGATTCGTCTATACCTATGTGTCTGTGGACGACCAGGACCGCACATTCCCTGAGAAGATGCTCCGATTCCCTATGCCGGAGAGCGAACTCAACAGCAACAGCCTTGTCGAACAATATCCTGAATGGAAATAAAGGGAGGTTATGGTATGAAAAGAACAATTACAACATTAGCGGCAATACTCTTCCTGGCGGCTTCCTGCCACCAGCCCGAATGGATCGAGCCTACGGCCGACCGCCAGGGCCTTACCAGCATTACGGCAATATTCACGTTCGGTCCCTATGTCAATCAGGAGATGTCCAGACTTACGGTAACCGATGACACTCAGGAGAGATATGTCATCGAAGTGCCCTGGTTCTTCCCTCCCACTTCGGATGACGAATCATCACCTTATATGACAAAAGTGAGGGTTCAGGCCGAATTGCAGCCCAATTTCAAGATAGAGCCCGGACTCGGCATACTTGACCTTACCGAGGAGAACTGGTTCACATATACCAACCCCAAGGGTGAATCGCACCGCATCTGCATCACCGGTGAGCGCATCAAGTCGTCTGAATGCAATCTGCTGGCCTTCTCTCTCAACGAACCGGCAGTCGTCGGCATCATAGACCAGAGCAGGCATACAGTCACTCTTCCCACCAAGGACGACGTGACTTCGTGCAAGGCCTCATTCCAGGTTTCGCCCCACGCAACCATCAGTCCCGATCCCGCCAAGGCGAGGGATTATTCGCAGCCCGTGGTGTTCACGGTCACTGCCCATAACGGAGAGACTTTGCAGTACACGGTTGCAACCGGTGACCCCGAGAAGATAGATATGGGCTTCAATTCCAACACGGTTGAAAGGCTCTTCAACCTCGATCCTGTGAGCCGAATCGGCCTGCCTGACTACAAGTCGCCCACGGCGGTGTCACTTGCCGCCATCGGCGGGCACCTTGTCATTTGCACCGGTGACGGATCTGTTCCCGTTGCAGTCAACCGGCTGAACGGCACCAAGGTCGGCGCCATCAAGCTCGGCAATGCAGTGGCGGGCTCCATCACCAACGATGAGGCCGAGCATATGCTCATAACCAATGTTGCCGAAGGCGGCAGCAACGTTGAGACTGTGAATATCTACCGCACGAATGCCATCAGCGAGACTCCGACCCTCTTTTACAGCTTCCAGAACCCTACCGACTGCCCCATAGGACACAAGATGAAGGTTATGGGAGACATAGACGGAGAGGCAGTGATCGTATTCACAGCTGAGGGAATAGCAGGCGTTACAACCTGCGCCAAGGTTGTATGCCTGACCGTCTCTGAAGGAGCGGTCCGGGATGTGGCCGTGACTGATTTCGCATCCACCGGCCTGGGCTGGGGAGCGGCCCCCACCAACACGGCGACGGTAGTTCCCGCTTCTCTCACTCCCGGCCTGGACGGCTGGCTGCTCGACTATTACGAGGGCGGTTCCCAGACGCTCGATATGCTGCATTACATATCCGGTTCAGGTGCCGACACTCCGCTGTGGGCATACGGCGGCGACAACGCCTGGGGCTATAATGCCAACTGCCTCGACAGTAAGACGTTCAACCACGTCAGATATGCATCCGTGCTGGTAACCAGCCACTTCCCGCAGTGGGGGCTCGGTCCTATGCTCTATCTCTACGACATATCCGATCCTTCCGCCCCTTCTCTCTGTATGTCCAACGAATCCATCAGCTGGTATCAGCAGGGTGATGCCTCGGACGCAAGGGGAGACGTCGTGATTGCTCCTTCAGCCGACGGATACAAGTTATATATCTACTACTACGATGCCAATGCGCAGGCAATCGGAGGTTATGTCGCAGACTGTATAAAACGCTGAGATGAAAATTCGTGACATCATACTCGCATCGTTTCTGGCGATGGCCGTCGTCTCCTGTGAAAAGGAGGTGACGCCCATCGATCCGGACGACCCCATATTCAACAGGAACATTCCTGAAAATCCGGGAACTGATCCGGGGACCGACCCCGGGACTGACCCCGGGACCGACCCGGGGACCGACCCGGGAGGCGATCCCGTCACTCCGGTAGTCCCCGGAGAACCTCAGGGCGCCAAGCCCCGCTACGTCTGGATTGACGCCGCGGCGAACTTCCAGTTCTACGCCAATGACGCGGAAAGGATAGCTTCCGACCTGGCAAAGATTAAGGAAACGGGCTTCACCGACGTCATAGTGGACGTCCGTCCCACCGAGGGCACTGTGCTCTACAACTCTTCCGTCGCGCCCCACACTACACGCCTTGCGGCCTGGGTCAACGGCTCGTACAAGTACGTCAACCGCAGCGCCGATTTCGACTATCTGCAGGCGTTCATCGACGCCGGTCACAAGGTGGGCCTCAGGGTAAATGCTGCCATCAACACCTTCGTTGGCGGCTATCACGGCTATTACGGCCTTTCCAACGAGGGCCCCATCTACAGCGGTGACATCCCGGTTAGCTGGTCGAGCGTGGTGAATGACGATTCGGGACTTGTGAGCAACTATGACCTCTGCACGGGCGGAACAGTGTTCCTCAGTCCGACGAACGATGAGGTGTGCAGCTATATGCTGGGCATATTGAAGGAGATTGCCGCCTACGACGTGGACGGCATCATCCTTGACCGCTGCCGCTTTGACGATTACGGGTTGAAGAGTGATTTTTCGGACAGCGCAAGGAGCAAGTTCGAGGCTTACACGGGCAGTCCTGTGGCCAACTGGCCGGGCGATGTGTTCAAGCCCGGCGTGACGAGGCTGCCTTCGGTTTTGAGCGCGCTTCAGAAGAAGTGGATGACTTTCCGTGTGAAGGTGATCCACGACTTTGTGGAGGCCGCATCCGATGCGGTGCACAGCGTCAATCCGAAAGTGCGTTTCGGCTGTTATGTCGGGGCCTGGTATTCATCGTACTACGAATCCGGCGTCAACTGGGCGAGCCCCAAGTTCGAGGTGCGCAGTTTCTACAACTGGGCCGATGCCGATTACAGGAAATACGGATATGCGGACCACTGCGACTTTATGATGCTGGGCTGCTATGCCGGCACGACAAGCGTTTACGGCCATACTGAGTGGACAATGCAGGGATTCGCCGAGCAGGGCGCCAAACTGATAGCGGGCGAATGCCCCTTTGCCGGAGGGCCTGACGTGGGCAATTCCACCGGATTCGAGAAGGGTGGGGCGGAAAGTGTCATCCCCGACACCATCGATGCCTGCATCAATGCGGCGGACGGATATTTCGTATTCGACCTCTGCCATATCCGTATGTATGACTATTGGAATGCATTCCGCAAGGGCTTTGACAATTATCTCAACAAACTATAACTATTCACCAATTCAATCTTTATTATGAAAAAATCATTTTTGATGCTCCTCGGCCTCGCTGTGATGGCAATCGCTTGCGAGGACCCGATCAAGGAACCTGATTCCGTGACCGTGAACGGACCGGCTGAAGTTACAGTCGCTCAGGCCGGTGAGGCAGTTTCAGTGGCATTCAACGCCAATACTGCCTGGACCGCCTCCATCTCCAACAAGGATTTCGCTTCAATCAACCCCACTTCAGGTGAAGCAGGCAGTTGCACCATAAAGGTGACTTTCCTCAAGAACGACAGCGATGACCCCCGCACCGCAGACCTCACCATCAGCGCAGGTACTGCAAGCGCAAAGGTTGCTTTCACCCAGCTGGCAGCCGAAACACTCTCACTTCCCGAGACTGAAGCAGAGGTTGACGCATCGGAGCAGGAAATAGTCATCAAGGTTCTGGCCAATGTCGACTATCAGGCTACAAGCGATTGTGACTGGCTGACCGTAGGCGCAACCAAGGGCGCTGTCGAAAGCCAGATCCACGTCGGCGTTGCAGCCAACACCGGTGAAGCCCGCGAAGGCGTCATCACTGTCGCCGGCGCAGGCAAAACCGCTGAGTTCACAGTAAAGCAGGCCGCTTTCGAACCCGTATTCGAAATTGAGGGCGTTGATGAAAGCGGCTGTCTCTATGTCGGCAGGGAAGGTGGTCAGGCATCCTTCACCATCACCACCAACTGCACCTACACCATCAAGAAATATGACGGTGAAGACGAGGCATTCCCCTGGGCTCCCGTTACCATCGATGAGGAGAACGGTACGGTAACATTCAATGCGGAAGCCAACGGCACCTATTACACCCGCAGCGCTTATGTAAAGATCACCGTCAACGAATACATAGTTCCCGTACTTGACGAGAACGGCGATCCTACAGGCGAAACGGAACCTCTGACAGTGAGGATATACCTCTATCAGGCCGGTGTCGACTACACCAACTACTCAATCAGTATGTATGATATGGAATTTGACACCTGGGGCACTACCGTAATGTCAACCGCTGTCTACAACGGCAAGCATTACGTGTCCAACGGTCAGGATCTCTATGAAATCGATCCCGCAACCGGCAGCTTCAAGACCATCGAATGGTTCTGCGGAAACGGTATGACACAGAAGGTTATCTCCAACGATGACGCAGGCAACCTCATCGTATGCAACCATACCGCTTACGACGGTTCGGAATACCTTGACGGATATTTCATCCTCAATGCCGTCAATCCCGCAGGTGAAGAGAAGAACATCATCACCAAGGCCGCCTGGGAATGCGGTGGGCCTTTCGGCGCCAAGATAGCCGTCAGGGGTGACATATTCGGTGACGCTCTCATTGCAGGCACTGTGGAAGGCATAGCTGACATCACTATGTGCAACTTCATCGGAACCTGGGAAGTCAGCGCAGGCGTTGCAGGCGACTACGCACAGACCTATATCGAAGGTATGGCAGCAACCTGGGGCACAGGCAGCTGGAACACATATCCCAACAACTGCCCTTCAGTCGTTCCCGTATCCACCACCCGTGATGCCGGTTACATTGTCAGCGGATCTTACGAAGGCAACACCACCTATCTCGTTTCTGCTGACGGAACTGCAGCCGCCATCCTCACTCCCGATCCCGACCAGTCAGACAACTATGCATACCAGGCTGTTCACGCAATGGAAATCGGTGGCAAGCGCTACCTCGCTTCAGTAGCCAGCACATTCTTCCCCGCATGGGGCCTCACCCCTGTTGTCAGCCTCGTAGACCTTGACAGCTTCACACCCGGTGAATCCGTACACACCACTTCGTTCTTCAACGCCAACGGCGCATCTTATTTTGCACCCGACTGGGACTACGGCATTTCACCCGCTTGCGACGTCAAGCTGTATGACGCAGGCCAGGGCAAGGTAGGTGTAGTATATGCCGACCTCAACGGCCGCTGCGTGGAATCCTACGCAATCGATCCCGCTCTCTAGCGGCAGGATGCTTTACAAATCCGGGGTCGGCCACTTTCGGCCGGCCCCTTTTGCATTATTGAGCTTGTTTTCGTAATTTTGAGAATTATGTGGATGAATACCTGAATCCCCTCTTCTTCCGGATGGATGTCGATTGGAAAGGAAATAAATTATTATACATACAGTTATGACAGACAGAAGACAATTTCTCAAGACAACTGCGGCAGTGGCAGCTGCAGCTGCCGCATCACCTCTGCTGCACGCGTGCAATCCATCACCGTCCGGAGAAGACGGGCAGGCCGCAGCAACGAATTTGGCTGCATTCCCGTCGGAGAGTGACTCCCCTCTGATTGTGCCCAAGGCTCAGGGCCTGCGCATCACCGGCACCTTCCTCGATGAGATTTCCCACGACATTCCCCACCAGAACTGGGGCGTTGAGGAATGGGACGCCGATTTCCGGAATATGAAGGCCATTGGCATTGACACGGTGATAATGATACGCAGCGGATACCGCAAGTTCATCACCTGGCCCAGCAAGTACCTTCTTGGGAAAGGCTGCTATATGCCTTCGATGGACCTTGTGGAACTGTTCCTCTCCCTTGCCGACAAGTATGGTATGAAGTTCTATTTCGGCCTCTATGACAGTGGCAAGTACTGGGATACCGGCGATATGGCCTACGAACTCGAATCCAATAAATATGTGATTGATGAGGTTTGGGCCGCCTACGGCCACCACGAAAGCTTCCGGGGCTGGTACATTTCCACCGAAATCAGCCGCAAGACGAAGAACTGCATCCCCACATTCCACGAGATGGGCAGGATGTGCAAGGCTGTCTCGGGCGGTCTGCCAACCTTCATATCCCCCTGGATCGACGGCAAGAAGGCCGTTATGGGTATGAACGTGAAGCTCAAGAACGGTGTGTCTGTGCGCAGGCACGAGGAGGAATGGGACGAGATTTTCGACGGCATCCACGACGTGGTGGACGCCTGCGCCTTTCAGGACGGCCATATAGATTACGACGAACTGGATGCGTTCTTCAGCGTGAACAAGCGTCTGGCGGACAAATACGGAATGCAGTGCTGGACCAATGCGGAATCGTTCGACCGCGATATGCCCATCAACTTTCTGCCCATAAAGTTCGACAAGCTCCGTATGAAGCTCGAGGCTGCCGCACGCTGCGGATATGACAAGGCCATAACCTTCGAGTTCTCGCACTTTATGAGCCCTCAGTCGGCATACCTCCAGGCAGGACATCTCTATGACCGTTACAAGGAATACTTCAACATACAGTAGAAATTATGCAGGAAAGGACTTCAAATATGGGGTATGTCGTCTTCCTGGCCGTGGTCGCGGCTCTGGGAGGCATACTCTTCGGTTATGACACTGCTGTGATAAGCGGCACAACGGCTGACGTGACAGCGCAGTTCGCCCTGAGCGAGATGAGCAAGGGCTGGTATGTGGGCTGCGCGCTGATAGGTTCAATAATCGGTGTTGCATTCGCAGGTCTTCTGAGCGACTTCCTCGGAAGGAAGAAGACAATGCTCATAGCGGCGGTGCTTTTCAGCGTCTCCGCCATAGGATGCTGTTTCTGCCACGGTTTCTCGGACCTTGTGATATACCGCATCATCGGCGGCCTTGGCATAGGCATAGTGTCCATAGTGTCGCCTATATACATTTCAGAAATCTCTCCCGCGAAGATCCGCGGCACTATGGTGTCCCTCTACCAGCTGGCCGTGACGCTCGGCCTTCTTCTGGCCTACCTGATCAACTGGGTGATCCTCACCAAAGCGCCCACAGCCGGTTACACAGGATGGATGCAGTGGGCCTTCGCCGATGAGATGTGGCGCGGTATGCTCGGCAGCGAGTCGGTTGTGACCCTGCTGTTCCTCTTCATACTGTTCTTCATCCCCGAAAGCCCCAAGTGGCTGATGGTTGCAGGCCGTGACGGCAGGGCTATGGAGATTTTCCGCCGCCTGCGTACCGATGACAACGGCGCGAGGGAGGAATATGCCGTCACCAAGGCCTCGATCGACGGCGAGGTGAAGTCGGAATGGAAGGCGCTCCTTCAGCCCGGTATCCGCAAGGCTGTCCTGTTCGGTTCGGCGATAGCCATCCTCGGTCAGTTCATGGGTGTCAACGCCGTGCTCTACTACGGCCCCGAGATATTCTCCGATGCCGGTCTGGCCGCTGAGGATTCGATGTTCTCCACCGTGCTGGTGGGTCTGGTAAATATGCTTACCACTGTTCTGGCAGTGTTCATCATCGACAGGGTGGGACGCAAGAAACTCATCTACTACGGTGTCAGCGGTATGATAGCCTGCCTTATAGCCATAGGAATAATATTCCTTTCCGGCGGTGGCGGACTGATCCTGCTCGCATTCTTCCTGCTGTACATCTTCAGTCAGGCCATTTCGATCAGCGCGGTTGTGTTCGTGCTTCTTTCGGAAATGTATCCCAATAAGGTGCGGGGGCTGGCGATGTCGGTCGCAGGCCTTGCCCTATGGGTCGGCACCTACCTCATCGGGCAGTTCACGCCCTGGTGTATGAGCGCCATAACCCCTGCAGGCACCTTCTTCCTGTTTGCGCTTATGTGCCTCCCTTATCTCTACATAATGTGGAAGAAGATACCCGAAACCACCGGCCGTACGCTGGAAGAAATAGAACAATACTGGAAAGACAATGCATAGACGCATAGAAGCGATCGACTCCCTCCGCGGGCTGACGATCTTTATGATGATATTGTGTGCCTCGATAGGCTACGCTTCGGACCTCCCGGCGTGGATGTTCCATTGCCAGTGCCCTCCTCCGACCTACGCCTTCAATCCTGACGTGCGCGGCATAACCTGGGTCGACCTCGTCTTCCCGTTCTTCATATTCTCGATGGGCGCGGCATTCCCGCTCGCCCTGAGCCGGAAAATTGAGAAAGGGGAGGGGTGGCTGAAGATTTCATTGTCAGTCGTCAAGCGCTGGGCGGTGCTGGTGGCATTCGCGCTCGTGCTTGGCAATGCCGACAGCGCAGGTGCCTCGCAGGCCTCGGAATATGTGGTCGGCCTGTGGAGGCTCGGAGTATGGCTGGCCCTATTCGCGGCGCTTGTACGCACTTCGCGCAAGTGGGTCAACATCGCGGGATGGGTGGCTGTCGCAGCGCTTATGGCTGTGGAGCAGTTCTGCCTGTCGGTGCCTCTGAGCATACATCACAACGACATCATCATCCTGCTGCTTTCCACCGTCGCCCTTCTGGGCAGTTTCATATGGCTGCTCACGCGCAAGCATATCTGCATCCGCATTGCCGTCTGGGTGCTCTGTATGGTATTGAAACTTTTCGGGCTGGATTTCGCGCAATATCTTGTCATCGCGCTTCCCGCCACCTTCGTAGGGGACCTTTTCCTTACTGAAGGCACGCCTTTCAGCAAGGGGCGCAGGACTGTGGCGGCCGCTGTGACGGCGCTTCTTGCAGCGGTATTTCCGCTTTGGGCGCTTTTCACACGTGAAGTCGGAGCCTGCCTTGCCGTCAGCCTCTGCCTCGGCGCCTCCTTCGTGGCGATGACCGCACGTGACAGGTCGCATTTCAGCCTCATAGGAAAAATGGGCTTCATTATGCTCGTCTGTGGCGTCCTTTTCGACTGGGTGGACGGAGGTATAGCGAAGGACTACTGCAATATGTCCTACCTGCTTACGACCGGCGGGCAGTCCTGCCTTGTCCTGTGTTTCCTGATGATGCTTGAATCTTATGGGGCGGTGGCCCGGAATCTGACGCTCCCCGGGCGCAATCCTATGATAGCCTACACGATAGGCTGGTATGTGGTATGTCCGTTGCTGACGCTCATTGGCTTCCAGGGCTGGTATGACGCGGTTTGCGTCGGCCATCCGCTGCTCGGTGTCATCCGCGGCCTTGCCGTCACCTGCCTCACCGTGGGCGCGGCAGCATTCTTCACCCGAAAAAACGTTTACTGGAGAAGTTGATATGAAGAGGATTCTTGTAATGTCGGCCTTCCTGCTGGCCTCTGCTGCGGGATGGTGTACAGACGCGTTGAAATTCAACTCCGAAGGAGAATTCAAGGTCGTGCAGTTCACCGACCTTCATTTCGTGGCCGGAAAGCCTCAGTCGCGCATTGCGCTGAAGCGTATGGAGGAGGTCATAATATCCGAGAAGCCTGACCTCATAGTGATAACTGGCGACATAATATATTCAAGTCCCGCATCGAAGGCGCTGGATAAGGTGCTTGACCTGCTGTCTTCCTGCGGAATACCGTTCTGCACCGTATTCGGCAATCACGATGCCGACTGCGGGCTGTCACGGGGGGAACTGTATGACCTGATCCGTTCCCGCCCGGGCTGCATTATGCCTGACCGCGGAGGCGCCGATTCTCCGGATTACACGGTGGAGATCCTCTCCGGTGACGGGAAAAAGGTCTCAACCGTTCTCTATCTGATGGATTCGAACGCTCATCTTTACGTTGACGGGGCTTTCCGTGGCTATGACCGCATCCACGACAGCCAGCTGATGTGGTACCGCTCCGTGAGTGACTCATATCGGAATGACAATGGCGGTGTCCCGGTTCCGTCAGTGGCATTCTTCCATATTCCCCTGCCTGAGTTCTCGACCGCCGTCACTGAAGGGGCCCCTTTCATAGGGACCAGGCTCGAGGCGGTCTGCTCGCCTGTCGACGGGAGCGGGATGTTCTCATACATCAAAGCTCAGGGTGATATCTTCGCTGTCTTCGTGGGGCACGACCACGACAACGACTATGCTGTGTCATACAATGACGTGCTGCTTGCATACGGGCGTTATACCGGCGGCAACACGGAATACAACAACCTTCCCAACGGCGCACGCGTGATAGTGCTCAAGGAGGGACGGCGCGCCCTGGATTCGTATGTTGTGATAAAGGGCGGAGTGAGGGTCAATCCCTTCACTTTCCCGGACTCCTTCCAGCAGACATCCTGGTGGGACAGGCCCCTTGATGGGGAGTGCCGTTGATTTTTTTGGAGTTTAAAGAAAAGTATATATCTTTGCAACCCTAAAGTCCGAGTGGCGGAATGGTAGACGCGCTAGTTTCAGGGACTAGTGTCAGAAATGATGTGCAAGTTCGATTCTTGTCTCGGACACCTTTCATAGAGGAGACTGAAAGTCTGTCAGGACTTTGACGTCATCCTCTTTTCTTTTTGCGATTAGATAATCATATCAAAACAGCTTCTAAGGACTTGCGAAACTTCAGTGATGTATTTATGCGTTAATGATAATAAATTATTAAATTTGCGGGTCAAATTGTGTGAATATGAGACTTATAATTGAAAAGAACACCGCCGATGTCGCAAGATGGACAGCAAGGTATATCGTGAACGAGATAAACAAGCATCAGAAAACTTCTGACAGACCTTTCGTCCTCGGCCTGCCTACGGGCTCCACTCCTATGGGTACA
Organism: Bacteroidales bacterium; assembly: GCA_045600965.1. Lineage (GTDB taxonomy): Bacteria > Bacteroidota > Bacteroidia > Bacteroidales > UBA932 > RGIG6374. Next base: position 34,274 of record JAZRYW010000017.1, read on the forward strand.
TATCGTGAACTGATACAGCTCTGCCGTCTCGGCGAAGTGTCGTTCAGGAATGTCATAACCTTCAATATGGACGAATATGTGGGCATCCCGGAAGACCACGCCCAGAGCTACCATACCTTTATGTGGGACAATCTCTTCAGCCACATCGACATCAACCCCGAGAACGTCAACATCCTCAACGGAAACGCTCCTGACCTTCAGGCCGAATGCGATGCGTATGAAGCCAAGATCAAGGCTGTCGGTGGAATCGACCTCTTTATGGGCGGCATAGGCGAGGACGGACACATCGCTTTCAATGAGCCTTTCTCATCCCTCCAGTCCCGCACGCGTGTGAAGACTCTCACCGAAGACACCAGGACCGTCAACTCCCGATTCTTCGGGAACGATCCGTCAAAGGTCCCCACCAAGGCGCTGACCGTAGGCGTCGGCACCATAATGGACGCCCGTCAGGTGCTTATCCTCGCACTCGGTCCCAGAAAGGCCAATGCCGTGCAGCAGTGCGTCGAAGGGCCTCTGAACCACCAGTACACAGTCACCGCCCTTCAGATTCATCCAAGGGGAATAATGGTGTGCGACGACAATGCCGTAATCAACCTCAAGGTTGGCACTTACCGCTATTTCCTTGATATAGAAAGAGACAACCTCTAATGAAATAATCCAACTGGAGTCCGGACCGTCGGCCCGGACTTTGTTTTTTTGAGGCCATATATATGAAACTCACCAAAAAGATTCTTCTTACTGAAGATATGATGCCGAGGCGCTGGTACAATATCGTCGCCGATATGCCCGACAAGCCTCTTCCCCTGCTCAATCCAAAGACACGTCAGAGCGTTACTCTGGAAGACCTTTCGCAGATATTCGCGGAGGAGTGCGCCCGTCAGGAACTTTCCGCCGAACGGTGGATAGACATTCCCGACGAGGTGTACCAGATATACAGGATATACCGTCCCACTCCTCTTGTGCGCGCATCCGGCCTTGAAAAGGCGCTCGACACGCCCGCCCGCATATATTTCAAGAACGAAAGTCTCAGCCCTGTGGGTTCCCACAAACTCAATTCAGCCGTGCCGCAGGCCTTCTACAATGCAAGGCAGGGCATAAGGCACGTCACTACGGAAACAGGCGCCGGACAGTGGGGTTCGGCTCTCAGCGTGGCCTGCGCTCACTTCGGCCTTCAGGCGGATGTCTTTATGGTGAAGAACAGCTATTATTCCAAGCCTTACCGCAAACTCGTGATGAGGACCTACGGCGGCAACGCTCATCCCTCTCCCTCCGACATCACCGAGTTCGGACGCGGAGTGCTTGCCAGGGACCCCGAATGCGGCGGCTCGCTCGGAATAGCGATATCCGAGGCCGTGGAGATGGCTCTCACACAGCCCGACACCCGCTACACGCTCGGCAGCGTGCTTAACCACGTCACCCTGCATCAGACCATAATCGGTCTTGAGGCGGAAAGGCAGATGGAGATGGCCGATGACTTCCCGGACAAGATCATCGCCTGCTTCGGCGGCGGCTCGAATCTGGGCGGAATCAGTTTCCCCTTCCTTCGCCATATGTTCAACGGTGACTGCAAGCATATCGACGTCATCGCGGCCGAGCCTGAGGCCTGCCCGAAATTCACAAAGGGAGAGTTCCGTTACGATTACGGCGACACGGCCGGAGTCACGCCTCTCATCCCTATGTACACACTCGGACACGACTACCAGCCGAGCCAGATACACGCGGCCGGGTTGCGCTACCACGGCGGCGGACAACTCGCTTCGCAGCTCGTCAAGGACGGGTTCATCACTTCGCAGGCTGTCAGTCAGGAGGAATGCTTCAAGGCAGGAGTCCTTTTCTCACGCGTGGAAGGCATAATTCCCGCGCCCGAATCGACTCACGCGATAGCAGTGACCATACGCGAGGCCTTGAAGGCGAAGGAAGCCGGGAAAGGCGAATGCATACTCTTCAACCTGTCCGGCCACGGTCTGATAGATATGGCCGCTTACGAAAAATTCATATAGCCGACGTTATGAAAAGGATTTCCATCGCAATCACGCTGCTGCTCAGCAGTATATATGGCGCAAATTCACAGGAAAAACCCTTTATGGAGGACCTTTCCTACTATATCGAGAATCCCGCCGTGTCCGGCCTCGGACAGGAGGAGGGACGCGCCTGGTACATTCCCGAAAGCAGCATAAGCCTCAACGGCAGATGGATTCTATATCGTTGAAATTTATGGAAGATTACCTCTTAAGGGAGATTGACCGCATTGGCGAGATGCTCTTTCAGATAGCCCGCCGTCTTGGCCTGCTTAAAGGACAAAAGGATGTGATTCCTATCGAGTATGTCAAATCGGAAATCATCTCTTCCGGGTTGGAAGTGGACATCGACCAGGTGCTCCGGAAAGACCATCCTGCAATATGGCTTGTAGAACGGGAGCATTTCTCCGAAAAAGCTTTGGAAACCTTTGCTGACATATTGCTGCATTCGGATATTCAGGAAGAAACGAAGCAGGCTTTCCTTTGTGATGCGACAACATATCTGGATGGCAAAGGCTACTTCTCGTTCCTGCTCCATTCATATATGGATTAATTCAAAGTTGCTACGAAAAGGCAGTCAAACGTAGCAAAATGTCTGAATTCAGGCAAACTGCTACGTTTGAGGCCCTGAATGTAGCAATATTTGGGGGCTGACAAAAAAGAAGGCTTCACCAATTTCTTGATGAAGCCTTGCTCCCCTAATGTTCGAAATATTGAACCTCTGGGAAGGGTTCAAGGAGGTCGTCAAATTCATTGATAATAATAGAGCTTGGCTTGATGCATTGATGGGAAAAGATTATCTTTACAGAACAAATAATTGTCGTTATGGAGAA
>JAZRYW010000018.1:0-16071 GCA_045600965.1 Bacteroidales bacterium
TGGTAAAAGATTTATGAAGGATTGTTTATGGATTTTGAATGCGAAATGAAGGAGCGTAGCGGGCTACGTGACTGAATGACAAATTCAAAGGACGAAACAAGACTCATAAAGATTACCAAGTTATTTTTTAAGAATGACTAAGTAAGCAGTAAAAAATGAGTTGGGAATTCTTCCGACAGGCTTCGCAATAAAGCAGGGGAATTGAATATTATGTCCTCGACAGGATTCCCTCGGAAGGATTGGAAAAGCGCAGTTCCAGAAAGAACACGAAGAGGCCATCATCCTCCATATACGGAGGCCGGAGTGATCATTTCCCCCTTACCTGCACGTTGAAGCCCTCGTCCACAAGAGGTTTGACGAGCGCCGACAGTTCTTCGGCCGTGAAAGCCTGTATTCCGTCAAGGGGCGCGGGCCTGTCAACGGTATAGGCCATCACCTGACGGGGGCGCAGACGGCGGACTATCGACATCCAGCCCTGCAGGACTTCATCGGAGGATGAGTCAAAGTCTTTCGTGCGGAGGAACATAGTCTGCAGGATGAATTTACCTTCGAAGGCCTCGAGCGCCGCAACGGTACGCTGAAGATCGTAGCCCGGTGAAGGCAGGTTGATCTTTTCTGCCAGTTCCTGCGTGGGGGCATCCAGCTTAAGGATGGGGTTGTCCACCTTGAGCAGAGCTTGGGCAATCTGCGGGATATGCGCCCTCGTGGCATTGGAGAGCACGGACACCTTGGCGCCGGGGAAGTATGTGTCCCTGAGGAACAGAGTGTCGTCCACGATTCTGGGAAAATCGGGATTGAGAGTGGGCTCACCGTCACCGGAGAATGTTATGGAATCGATGACCTCGCCTTCCAGCATCATCTCGCAGAGTCTGTTCTCCAGAGCGGAACGGACGTCGGATGCGGAAGGGATTGACTGGTCGTCTTTGCCGTCCCTGTTCCAACCGCATTCGCAATAGATGCAGTCGAAATTGCACAGCTTACCGTTTTCAGGCAGCAGGTTTATTCCGAGGGAACGGCCGAGCCGTCTGCTGGGAACAGGGCCGAAGACTATTTTTTCACGAAGCATATCTCCATCCTCAAATGACAAGTCCCCGGATAATGGCCAGAGCGCCGAGAATCATTATAATCAGTCCGCCCACCCTGCTGATCACATCAATGTATGACATCTTGAAACGTGATCCGAGCCTGCTGATAAGGCCTGTGACGAAAAACCACCAGCCGGCGGAGCCACTGGCCACGAAAAGGACGGTGAGAGGCATTCTCCACATCTGGCCGGAGAAATCGAGGTTCAACCCGACAAGTGATATGGCAGCGGCCATTATGACAAGTGCACCGGGATTGGCTATGGTCATTACGAATGAACGTCCAAGGTCACCGGCGCTTTCAAGCCGGCTCATCCCCACACCGGGCACTGTCTTTCTTGTCCTGGTACGGAATATGACGAAGCCGATAAGCAATATCACCAGTCCTCCGACAAAAAACACCAGGCCGGCATTGGATTCTATGAAGGATGATATGAAGGAAAGTCCGAAGATGGAGACGGATGCGTAGAATGCATCGCCGCAGGTTCCGCCAAGGGCTGCCACATAGCCACGCCAGCGGCCTTTGCTGGCTGTGCGCTGGATTGCGAATATGGAAACAGGGCCCACCGGACAGGCGGCAAGAAGCCCGACAAGTATCGCCTTGAGTATTTCTGCCAGCATATTCTCCATATCATCTGCAAATATAGCAAGGATTTACTAATTTTGCTCAGTATATAAGAATTCTAACTGGCCATATGAAAGAAAAAGATACCATCTCAGCGAAAGCGCGCACGGCTGCGCTTCTGCTTCTATGCGGATCTGCAATGCTGTCGGCAACATTCCTTCTCCCCCACACAGGCCTGCTCGCGCTGTTTGCCCTGGTGCCCCTTTTCATCGCCGAAAGGATGCTCACTCAGTACGGCATACGCCACAGCTGGTGGTATCATTACGGATTCTTCCTTGTCTTCAACATACTCACCACTTTCTGGATATGGAACATCTCCCCGGCAGGAGCGGTGGCTGCCATTGCACTCAACGCTCTTCAGATGTCGGTGATATTCAGTATCTTCCGCTGGAGCAGAAGACGTCTGGGAGGCATCCTGCCCTATCTCCTTCTGACCTTCCTGTGGATGGCTTGGGAACGGGTGTACTGCAATGTCGAGATATCCTGGCCCTGGTTGCAGCTCGGAAACGCGTTCGCCGGGTCCACCGGGCTTGTGCAATGGTATGAGATAACCGGAGTGTTGGGAGGCTCTTTATGGATCTTCGCATCCAATCTTCTTTTCTATGCATTGTTCGAGTATGTCCGCACACGTAGGGACGCCCCCCTCTTCAAACGTCATACCGGCGCTCTTACAATCGGCTGGGCCACCGTCCTGCTGATTCCGCTGGCCTTCTCCATTGTCCGTTTCAAGACATACCGGGAGACGGACGACCCGCGTGAGGTCGTTGTCATACAGCCTAACATTGACCCGGTGAACGGCAAGTACGGGGGTGTCGAGCAGGGACGTCTCGATGACGATCTTCTCCGTCAGGCCGGGGAACTGACCACCGACCTGACTTCCCTGGTTGTCACGCCGGAGACATTCACATACGACATCGACCTTGACAGGCCGATGGAGAATCTCTCCTTTTCAAAATACTACGGCTTCACGAAACGTCACCCTCACGCAGGGTTCCTGGCAGGAGCGCTTGCATACCGCATATTCCGTCAGGCCGAAAAACCGTCAGAGGCCGCAAAGGCGGGCAACGGCTTCTGGTACGAGACATACAATACAGCACTGATGCTGGACGCTTCAGGAAATACAGGCACCTCATACAAGTCCAAGCTCGTGCCCGGTGTGGAGATAATTCCGTACGAGAAATACGTGCCCTGGCTTGGAAAGCTGGTGGGACGTTTCGGAGGCTCGACCTCCAGTTATGCCCGTGAGAAGGACGGAATGTCAGTGCTCGAAACCGCAGACGGCACAAAGTTATGCGTCCCGATATGCTACGAATCGGTCTACAGCGACTACTGCAGGCAGGCCGTCTCCCGCGGCGCCCAGTTGATTGCGGTCATAACGAACGATGGCTGGTGGGGTGATACGCCTGGGCATATCCAGCATTTCAATTATGCGAAACTCAGGGCCATAGAGACACGCAGGGATGTCATACACTGTGCCAACAACGGAACGAGCGCACTTATCGACCAGAAAGGAGGCTGCACTTTCAAGACCGACTACTGGACAAAAGTGGCTTTTGTTGGAAACGTCAACGTCAACGACACGATGACGTTCTTCGTCCAGCACGGGGACATAATCGGAAGGCTGAGCTGCTTTATTTCCCTGCTTCTTCTGCTGGCTTGTCTTGTACTGCCGCTTTCCTCTCGGGGTAGGTGATCCTTGCGTGATACATCTGTCGCAGCTCGCGCTTGAAGCACTCCTTCACCATACCTGTTTCAGCTATGGTGATGTCCGATTCGTCAAACTGCCCTTCTGAAACCTTGTCGGAAACAATTTTCTCCACAAGTTCGGATATGGTGTCAGACGTGTACTCCTTGAGAGTCCTCGCCGCAGCCTCGATACTGTCCGCCATCATCACTACAGTCTGTTCCTTCGTCACGGGAAGGCTGCCGTGATAGGTGAACGGAGCCGTCTGGGAAGGATCCCCGCCCTCATTGCAATATCGGTTATAGAAGAACATTGTCTTGGACGTACCGTGGTGGCAGGATATGAAATCCGTTATCATACCCGGCAGACCGTACCGGCGGGCCATTGCGATGCCGTCATCCACGTGCGCGATAATGTCGTGCGCGCTCTGCAGCGAAGTCATTCCATCGTGATAGATCACCCCGGGGGTCTGGTTCTCGATGAAGCATTGGGGGTTGTTGGTCTTGCCTACATCGTGGTAGAGAGCGCCGGCCCTTGAGAGAACTTCATCCGCGCCTATGCAGCGTGCTGCAGCCTCAGCCAGGCTCGCCACGCTGAGAGAGTGCTGGAACGAACCGGGCGCCTTGCGGCTCAACTCCTGGAGGAGAGGGTTCCCGGTGTCTGAAAGGTCACGCAGACGCGCCGTGGAGACGAGACCGAACACTTTTTCAAACAGGAAAACCAGAGTGAGAAAAGCCGGGACAAGCACGGCGTGTACCGCCATCTGGCCGTACCCCACAACAGAGCCGTAAAAGGCTCCCTTCTGAATGAAGTTGTATGCTATGACCACTATTGCAAGCGTCAGCATAACGAACAATGCCAGCACGAACTGCTGCCAGCGTCTGCTGAAACTGCGGAACATCAATATGGAAACGGCTCCCGCCGAGGCGTTCACAATGAAAAGCTGCAGTCCGTTTGCCGGAATCAGAAGCAGAGGAAGAAGCATCGTCAGGTAAACGCAGAATGCCGTACGCCGGCGGAAGAACGACACCAGATAAAGAGCGAACACCGAATAAGGCACCATCAGGAACCATTCGGGCCAGTGCCTGTAGAACATTACGGTCAAGGCGAAGGCCAGGGTGAAGATCATAAGTATGAATGCATATTTCCTGGGGCTGCTGAATATAGCCGGTTCACAGAAGAGCAGGCCCAGGAACAGGAGAGAGAGAATCACGGCGGAAAGGATTATCTGTCCCAGGACAAGCAGCGCGAACGAGCCGCTGAATCCGTAGTTCTTTTCATACTCCGCCTTGTAGGAATCGAGCAGCCTTGCTATGTCATCAGTTATGGTCTGTCCGTAATTCACCACCAGCTGACCGGCATACATAACGCCTCTGGTCTGGGATATGTCATTGACGGCATTCCTGTGGAACAGTTCCGTCATCTTCTCGTCATAGTTCACGTTGGGGACCAGGTATTCGTTGATGTTCAATGACTTGAACAGGCTGTCAGCGACTGCCGGAGGAAAAGCTCCGGAGAGCCGTGTCCTGATGTAAAGGCCTGCCCTGTCCACATTGTAGAGTTCTGCCGAAGCCATCGGGCGTGTCTTCTTGCCGTCCTGCACCATTATAACGTCTTCGTCAGAGTCATTACCCTCGAAGGTGGAAACCAGACCGCTTGAATAGATATGGTCGAGAGCAGAAAGGACTATGCCGGTAGCCATACCGGATTCGGGCAGGGAGTCAACGTTCTGCCTGGCGGTGCTGAACGAGGCCAGAATCGAGGCCACCTTGGAGTTATCAGCAGTGTAATATCTGACGACATCGGCCGCCGCCTTTGCCTTCTCCGCAAGAAAGTCATCCTCGGGTTTCAATATCGGGAAATCGAAAGGTGCGAACAGTGTCTCGTGAAGCCACGCCTTGCCTTCCTGATAGTCATAGGGGAATCTGCCCACCTTCGGGAAAAAGACAGCCATCACGGCAAGGACAGTCAGGAACGCCACGTAAAGCCTGATATCGTGTAAATTCGGTTTATTGTACATAATCGTTATTGTGAGTGTGTAAAGATAGACATTTTTGGGTAATTCGGTAAAAATAGTTACCTTTGTACATATATATAATATATGTAAAGACTTATACGACCATAATGAATCAAGAAGAAACCATACAGTCACAGCAGGGTTATACGGCAGACAGTATCCAGGTCCTCGAAGGCCTGGAAGCGGTGCGCAAGCGTCCTTCGATGTATATCGGAGACATCAGTGAAAGAGGCCTCCATCACCTCGTTTATGAAGTGGTGGACAACTCCATCGACGAGGCCCTCGCCGGCTTCTGCGACAACATACGGGTAGTCATCAACCCGGACAACTCCATAACCGTAAGGGACAACGGGCGAGGCATTCCCACCGGAATGCACGAGAAGGAGCTCCGTTCCGCCCTTGAAGTGGTGCTTACCGTGCTTCACGCCGGAGGAAAGTTCAGCAAGGACAGCTACAAGGTCTCAGGAGGGCTTCACGGTGTGGGTGTTTCCTGCGTCAACGCACTTTCAGACTATCTTCGCGCAGAGATTCATCGCGAAGGGAAGATTTTCGTTCAGGAATACAGCCAGGGCAAGCCGCTCGGTCCTGTAACGGTCACCGGCCAGACCGATGACACGGGTACAATCATCACTTTCCATCCCGACGCAACCATCTTCACGGCCACAGACTGCGTATACAACTATCAGACTCTCGCCAACCGCCTTCGCGAGCTCGCATACCTCAACAAGGGCATCAAGCTCACCCTGATCGACGAACGTGAAGGAGACAGGACCGTATATGACGAGGACGGGATAGAGCACACCGTAAAGCGTGAAGACATATTCTTCTCTGAAAAGGGCCTGAGGGAGTTCGTGGAATATCTCGACGGCAACCGCCAGCGGCTGACCGAAGAGCCCATCTATCTGGAGACCGACAAGATCATCCCCATTGAGATGGCGATGCAATACAACACCGACTTCAATGAGAACATACATTCGTATGTCAACAATATCAACACCATCGAAGGCGGAACTCATCTTATCGGCTTCCGAGCCGGTCTGACCAGCACCCTGAAGTCCTATGCCGAAAAGAACGGATTCCTTGCAAAAGCAAAGGTCGAGATAGACCCCGCCGACTTCCGCGAAGGCCTTACAGCCGTCATTTCGGTAAAGGTGGCCGAGCCTCAGTTCGAAGGACAGACCAAGACTAAACTCGGCAACACCGAAGTCCGTGGCGCAGTCCAGAGCGCTGTAAGCGCCGCCCTCGAACAGTTCCTGGAAGAGAATCCCAAGGATGCGAAGGTCATCATCGACAAGGTTATTCTTGCAGCACAGGCGCGCCAGGCCGCCCGCAAGGCGCGTGAACTCGTTCAGCGCAAAACCGTGATGTCAGGATCAGGCCTTCCCGGAAAGTTGGCCGACTGTTCCGACCGCGACCCTGAAAAGTGCGAACTTTTCCTTGTCGAGGGTGATTCCGCAGGTGGAACCGCAAAACAGGGCCGCGACAGGATGTTCCAGGCGATCCTGCCTTTGCGAGGCAAGATCCTCAACGTCGAAAAGGCGATGGAGCACCGCGCTTTCGAAAGTCAGGAAATACGCAACATCTACACCGCTCTCGGTGTCACCATAGGCACGGAAGAAGACAGCAAGGCTCTGAACCTCAGCAAACTCCGTTATCACAAAGTCATAATAATGACCGATGCCGATGTCGACGGAAGCCACATATCGACACTCATACTGACCTTCTTCTTCCGCTATATGCCCGACCTGATCAAGCAGGGCTATGTATATATCGCCACCCCTCCCCTCTTCCGCGTGAAGAAAGGAGCAAGGGAAGTATATTGCTGGACTGAAGAGGAACGCAGCGCCGCCATACGCGAAATGGCCGCAGGCGGAAAGGAATCAAGCGTCAACGTACAGAGATACAAAGGTCTTGGTGAAATGAGCGAAGAACAGCTGTGGAGCACCACAATGGACCCCAGCAGACGTCTGCTTCGCAGGGTCTACATCGAAAACGCGATCGAGGCTGACAGGATATTCTCAATGCTTATGGGCGATGACGTTCCGCCCCGCAGGGAATTCATCGAGCAGAATGCAACCTACGCGAACATCGACGCATAGAAGCAGTCAGCTCAGAATCTGATTTCAACGCCTCCTCCGATATTGAACGAGGGGGCGTTGAATTTTGGCGCATACCACAACTGCCGGTTCAGCAAATTGTTCACGCGGGCATAAAGCGAAAGGGAACGGTTCACGGAATAGGAGACTTCCATATGGACATTCCACCAGCCGTCAGCTACAGAAGCGGCATCTTTTCCGTATGACACACCGCTCTGAGCGTCAAACCCTGCCTGGGCGACTATGTGCTCGCGGTAGTTGTATCTGACGAAGGCCTCTCCACGGTGCATGGGGCAGAGGGTCGCGCTGCGTCCGTCATCCCTCTTCCAGCTGTTGAAGTAATAACTGCCTCCGGCAGAGAGCGACTTGGACTTCCACAGCAGCTGCGCGCCGAGACGGCCGCAGGAAGCGTCAGCGTAATCAGGTCTGTAATTGCATCCGTCAAAGGCCAGGAACGCACGGCTGCGGTATCTTGCCAATCCTGCCTCAAGATTGATGGACAGACGGTCAAACACAAGCGACTTGAATTCCAAGCCGGTGTCATAGGACTTGTTTGTATAATGCGGATTTGCGAACACCCTGGGGAACCACTCGGAGGAGTTCTCGGCCGATGTCAGGGATGTCACTGAGTTACCTCCCGTGATGTAGCCGCGTAGCCATATCCTGTTCTTGAGCAGTTCATACTGAAGATCTGCAAGAGGATGGAGCGGAGAGAATGCGGTCTGATATGATGACGACGCCCCGTACATATATCCGTGCTCGAATGAAAGTCCGAGCCTGGCTTTCAACCCGTGGTAATGGAATTCCACCTGAGGCGCGAGAGAAAACATTGAGGCATCATCCGCAGAGGTCCAGAGGCTGGTGTTGCAGGCTTCAAGATAGTAGAAGAACCTGCCGTGGCGCAGGCCTATGAGTACATTTCCCGAAAGGCCGGTCTCCCCGTCCTGTCTGATCGCGGGGGTGTCCGTCCCTTCCGGGACGTTGACAGCGGAAAGCAGCCTGTCAGCGCTTATTTCAACATTGTATATGAAGCCGTCGGAGGCCGTCCATTTGGAACCGATGGAAAAGTCCGCACCGATACGGTCGCTTCTGTTGCCGAGGGGATTCTCTGCGACAGAAGTGTTGTACCATCTGCCCCTGCGGTCATATCCGCGCAGACCCAGCGCAACGGCGCCACCCTTCCAGCTGTACTTTCCGCTTATGGAAGCGTCAGTCGAAAGCAGACTGCTGATGTCATAATCGGCAGCGGGAAAAGCCATCGGCTCGAATGCAGACCTGTGGGTTGCTGAAGCGCCGAAGGAGAATCCCTTTGCCGTCACCTTCTGCAATGCCACTTCCGCCGAAGGCAGCCAGGGATACTGGAGCCCAGCCTTCACGTATCCGTTGCGGTATTTGGGGGAGGAAGGCTTTTCAAGCTGGACGAAGCGTCCGGGGACGAAATCATAAAGATCGCCGTATGGCATCTCGAAAACTTCGTAATCAAAATTGACATTGAACTTGCGCAGTCCGGAGTCCTCCGTCATTGAGAGCTGCGGTTTGTCAATCTCCACCAGTTTCACGTCATACTCACGTTCAACCTCAACCGTAGGATCTATCTGGGCCGAAGCCAGAAAGGGAATCGCGGCGAGCAGGGATGACATCATATATCTTAATGCAGTATTCATATCCGCTTTGTATTCATCAATCCACCAGTTTATGTATTGTTTCAAGCCTGAGGTCCACCTGCTCGGGCACATCGTCACGGTCGCCCGAAGGGACATATCCCTCCTTTATGCTCTGGAATGTGGCGAAAGCCTGGTCATAGTTCTTCCTGTCGGCAAATGAATCACCGAGTATTATGAAACTCTTGGCCAGCCAGTACGACTGCACAGAGCCTGAGTCGGAGAAGGAATACACCATCTGCTCGACATTGTCGAAATGCCCGGCGTCATACTCATCCTTGATGAGGATGTATGCGGCCTCAGCGCCCATCGCGTCGTTGCGGTCAGTTGAGAGCAAGGTAAAGCATTCCATCGCGCTGGCTGTATTCGAAAGCGCCTGATTCGACTTGCCGCATATGTAGAGGGCCTCACGTCTGTACTGCTGATCATCAGAATCCAGCACTTTTTCAGCGGATGACCTGGCTCGCTGATACTGCTTGGCATTGTAATACGAACGCATCTTCCCCACTGCAGCAGTGGTGTGGTTCTGAGGTGTAGTGGCAATGTAGGACAGAGTCTCATAAGCCTCCGCCGCCTTTTCATACAGAGCAAGGGCGTAGCACACTTCCGCATATCGGTAGGTGGCGGGTTCATTGAGCTGCTCATTGTCTGCAAGCATAACCTGATAGAACTGCTCCGCGGCGGCTTCCTTGCGGTTCGAGGCGAGCAGGGATTCCGCCAGATAATAATGGGCCTGTGCCGCCAGAGGACTGTCAGGATATAGTTTCAGGAATGACTGAAGAGCGCTCACGGCATTGCCGGTGTTGCCGGACAGATACTTCTGTTCAGCCGATTCGAACAGCATCCTCTCCTTCTGGTCCTCTGTCTTGACGGATGAGAGCCCCCTTCTGTCAAGGAATTCCAGGTATTCATCGGCGCGGCCGGAAGACTGGTAGATGCTCTCCATCGAAGAAAGGGCATCTTCGAAAGATGTTGTCGCGCTGTATTTCTCGACTATCGTCCTGTACTTTTCCAGCGCACCTTCGAAATCGCCCTTGTTGGCCCTTATCAGGCCGAGTTCCAGAAGAGCCCTGGAAGCCATATTGTTGTCGTCAGTAAGCTGCAGCAGGTCATTGAAACAGCTTTCGGCCTTGAGGTCATCCCCAATCTGGGCATAGGTGCGGCCCGTTTCAAAAAGGGCGCGGGAGCGTGTCCCGGTGTCAGTGGAGGCAGATCTTCCTATGCGTGACAGCATATCCAGCTTCTTCTGGTTGTCACCGTTCAGTCCGCAGGCCACGGCGGCCTGGAACATCGCATAGGCGCTGTTGCCGCTTTCAGAATAGGCATCGCAGGCCTTCTGATATTCCTTCAGCATAAATCTGGCGTCTCCAAGCCTGACGCAGGCGTCGGATATGAACTCCTTCGGCGAGGAACCGTCCTTGATGAAACGCTCGAAGCAATATGCCGAACTCGGATAATCCTTGTCCTTGAGATATACATATCCTAGATTGTACTGAAGCATATTGTAGAAGTCCGCGTCACGGAGGGTCCTGTCATTGTAGAGTTTGGTGAACAGGGCGGCAGCGGCCCTGTAATCTCCCGCGCGGTAGCGGCATTCCCCGAGCCAGTAGCAGGAAAGATCCTGAAGCCGTTTGTCCTCGGCATTGTCAAGAGCTATGTCAAGATAGGCTGAGGCATTGGAATATGACCGCATCGTGATATACTCCATAGCCCTGAAATATGAGGCCCGCTGCAGGTTGGCCCTGGTGCGGTCGTTGGGATGGCGGATCTTCCGCAATGCGTCAATAGCTCCCTGATAGTCCTTGCTCAGGATGCAGGCCGTCGCTATGTAATTGTTTATCTCATCACCCTTTTCAGTGGAGGGGAAAAGGGTGAGATAGTTGTCGAAGGGAGCCATATCGCCATTGAGGTCGAAAGCGAGTTTGGCATAGTTGAAATACGCATCCTCCTTTATCTGAAGGTTGAAGTCGAGGTCGGAGGCCTTCCGGAAGGCTTCGAGCGCGCTCTTCTTGTTTTTCATCAGGAGATATGCCCCTGAGAGCTGATACCAGGCGTTCTGTCCGAGGGAGTCAGTGCCGACGGCCTTGCTGAAGGATTCGGCGGCGGATTCATAGTCCTTTATGTAAACTGATATTATGCCTTCAAGGTAATGGTCCTTTCTGGTGAATTCATTGACCGTGGTACGGTAGCGGTCGAAATAGAGTTTTGCATTGACTATGTCATCCTTCGCATAGAAGGCCTCGGATATAACTTTCGCCAACCTGGTCTTGAAATCATCTTCAAGGGCCGGATACAACGTCGGGCCGTATTTCACCACATAGTCATAATCCGAGAGCATATATTCCGACTCCACCATATAGTATCCGGCGACTGTCTCAAATTTCGGGTCGCGTGCGGCCAGGGTAAAATTCTCCATTGCGTGCTTGAAATCCGATTCCCTGTATTGGATATATCCCAGATAATAGTGTGCGGCCGTTGTAAACTTGCTGTAGGGGCGTTTGACAATGCGGGAGAACGACTCGGCCGCCTTGTCCCAGACTCCGGTCTCCATACGGCAGTATGCCTTCTCGAAAAGGTAGCGGTCGACGTCGGAGTCGGCGATGTACGAGTCGGCGATCGCCACGTAATATGGTATCGCATCCTCATAAAGGCCTTTGTTGAAGAGGCTTGATGCATAGGCGAACCTGACGGAGCCTGCATCGGGAGAGAAAGGATAGGTCTCCAGGAAGGAGGTAACCGTGCGCCGGGCGGCCGGATCGTCCAACGCTATTGCACAGAGCGCATCACACGCCGCGGCCTGGGCCATAAGCAGGGCTCCGGAGCCTTCCATACTTTCTGACGCCGAAGCGAGGACATTCCTTGCAACGGCATATTGCCCGCTGCGGTAGAGGTCAAGTGCACGCCCGATTACGGCCGACGGGGCTTCCTGGGCCATCGCCGGCACGGACAGTGCCAGGAGAGTAAAAATGAAATATGCTGTTCTCTTCATCTTCTTATGACACAACGCTATCCAATGACAAAAATAGCATTATTCAAGAATAAAGCCAAAGAATTGCTATCCCCTCGGATGAAATTGGAGTATGGCTTCCTGCCAGTGTCTGGTGTCGATATGGGTGTATATTTCCGTCGTCAGGACGCTCTCGTGTCCGAGCATCTCCTGCACGGCCCTGAGGTCCGCTCCGTTCTCCACAAGATGTGTTGCGAATGAGTGCCTGAAGGTGTGCGGGGAAATATCCTTGGATATTCCCGCCAGGAGAGCCTGCTTCCTTACGATGTCGAAAACCATAACGCGGCTCAGCGGAGCTCCGCGGCGGTTCAGGAAAAGGATGTCGGCTGCATCCCTGCGCACCTTGAGCCTCTGCCGGTCAGCAAGCCAGAACCTCACGTGCCTGATTGCAAAATCGCCGATGGGCACCAGACGCTGCTTGGCCCCCTTCCCCATAACCCTGATGAATCCCTCGTCGAAGAATATGTCCGATATCTTCAGCGAGCAGCATTCGCTCACTCGCAGGCCACAGCCGTAAAGAATCTCCAGGATGGCCCTGTTGCGGTGACCCAGGGGCTCGGAAAGGTCTACGGATGCCATAATCGCCTCGACTTCCTCCACCGACAGCACAGTGGGTATATGGCGTTTAAGGGACGGAGATGAAAGCGTGGCGCAGGGGTTGTCGTCAATCCTTCCATCCGTCTCAAGAAAGTGGTAGAAGGCCTTTATGGAACTGGTCATCCTTGCCTGGGACCTTTTCGAAAGGCCGTTCACGGCGCACGACGAAAGGAAAGCGGTCAGCCTGTTCCCCGTGACATCGAAGGGGGATGCGGCGCCATCTTCCCTGAGCCAGGTGAAAAGTTTGACTATGTCGCTGACATAGGCCGAGGCTGTGTTGACGGACAGTGACCTTTCAAGGCGCAGGTAGGTCTTGAAATCAGCCAGCGGGTTGCGCCATTCACCATCAAACTCTCTCATCGTCCCTGTGTCTGTAATATGAGCACAATGAAGATATTCCGCACTGCCCGCACTTGGGGTTCCTGGCCGTGCAGACATACCTGCCGTGAAGGATGAGCCAGTGATGGGCATCTGGACGGACTGATTCGGGGAATCCCTTCTCAAGGTCCTTCTCGACTGCCGTAGGCGTCTTGCCGGAAGACAGTCCTATCCTGTGTGCCACCCTGAACACGTGGGTATCCACCGCTATGACCGGCTCGTGGTGGACAATCGAGGCCACCACATTGGCTGTCTTGCGTCCCACACCGGGGAGACGCTGCAGGTCATCGATGGAGGAAGGCACCTCGGCTCCGAAGTCCGACACCAGCATCCTGGCCATTGCAACGAGATGGGAGGCCTTGCTGTTGGGATACGATACGGAACGTATCAGACCGAACACGTCCTCCACCGAAGCCTCGGACAGCGAGACGGGATCAGGATAGCGCGCGAAGAGAGCCGGCGTGACCATATTGACGCGTTTGTCGGTGCACTGCGCGGAGAGCATTACGGCCACGGTCAACTCGTATGGATTGGAGAAGTCGAGTTCCGACTTTGCGGCTGGCATCTCAGCGGAAAAGTACTCTATGAGTTGAGCGTATATGGATCTGACTCGTGGCATTCGTTGTTCTGGCAAATAAAGATCCTGCCGGGGAATCTGTCAAGGATGAAAAGGTTGTGGGTCACTATGACCACAGCCGTGCCCTGTCTGTTGATCTCCACAAGGAGCTGCATAATGCCGTCGGCAGTCTCGGCGTCAAGATTGCCGGTGGGTTCATCGGCAAGAATCAGTTCCGGAGCATTGAGCAGCGCCCTTGCGATGGCTATTCTCTGCTGCTCGCCACCTGAAAGCTGGTGTGGCATCTTGTGGGCCTTGGAGCGGAGTCCGACCTTGTCGAGCACATCCGATATGCGTTGTGAAATCTGCTTCCTGTCCTTCCATCCCGTGCATCTGAGCGCAAAGCGGAGATTCTCCTCCACCGTGCGGTCCATAAGAAGGCTGAAATCCTGAAATACCACACCGACCTTGCGGCGCAGGTAAGGAATATGCTTCTTTTTGAGCTTGAGCAGGTTGAAATCCAGGACACGGGCCTCTTCACCGGACACACGGTTCTCCGCTATCAATGTCCTGATGATGGAGGTCTTCCCCGTCCCCACCCGGCCGGTTATATACACAAAGTCACCCTTCCGGACGGTGAAATCGAGGTCGGATATGACCACAGTGTCGCTGTTGGAGATGTCCACGCCTTTGAACTGTATCAGGGGTTCGGTCCGGTCCATAATGAATGCTTAATATTCACAAAATTACAAAAAAAAGCGGAGCGGGCCAAACAACTCCATATATTTGCGTATTGAAATGACCGTCCGCAAATGAGAGCATACGACATCGGCATCCGACTTTACACACTTGGCATCCGCATTGCCGCGCTGCTCGGACACAGGAAGGCGTCGCTGTGGGTCAGCGGCCGCAGGGAGTTCCCATCAATATGCGCAAACGGAGTTCCGGAGGGTCTCACCCGCACCATATGGTTCCACGCCGCTTCTCTCGGAGAATTCGAGATAGGCAGGCCCCTTGTCGAAGAAACCCGCAGAAAGCATCCAGACTGGCGCATCGTGCTCACCTTCTTCTCCCCTTCCGGCTACCAGGTCAGAAAGAACTGGCCCGGAGCCGACTTTGTGTTCTACCTTCCGTCCGACACCCCCCGGAATGCGGAAAGGTTCATCGACGCCGTGCGGCCCGACACCGCCGTGTTCATAAAGGACGAATTCTGGCTCAACCATCTGGGCGTGCTGCAGGAGCGCGGAATACCCACATTCCTTGTTTCTGCCATTTTCCGCAGGGGCGACATCTTCTTCAAACCTTTCGGGGGGATGTTCCGCAGGGCTCTGCACGGTTTCCGCAGGATATTCGTCCTCGATGAGGAATCCCGCCGCCTGCTGGAAGGGATAGGCTGCACAGAGTGTGAAGTGACAGGTGACACCCGCAACGACAGGATAGCCGCACTTGCTCGGGAAGGTCAGGACAACACTCCGGCGATGAGCGCAATAAGGCAGTTCTGCTCAGGCAGGGATGTTTTTGCGGTGGGAAGTTGTCACAGCGCGGACGAACGTCTGCTCGTGCCTTTCATCAACAGGCACAGGGACATCGCCTTCCTGATCACGCCTCACGACATAAATCCTTCCGAGATTGAAAATCTACGTTCCCGCCTGAAGGAGGAATCCGTTCTTCTGACCGACATACTGGCAGGCAAAAAATCCGCAGAATGCCTTGCCGAAGTCAGCATCCTGGTCAACGACACCGTGGGCATACTTGCCGGGACTTACCGCTACTGCCGCTGGGCTTACGTCGGAGGGGCATTCGGGCATCTGATGCACAGCGTTCAGGAACCCGCCGTTTTCGGGCTTCCCGTTGCATTCGGACCTAAATATGGAAAGTTCAAGGAAGCGTCAGACCTGATTGCCGCCGGAGCGGGACGTTCAGTCAGCAGGACTGAACATCTGGAGGAATGGTTCCGCACCGTTGACTGCAGCAAGGCCGGAGCGGCCGCGCGCTCCTGTATCCTTGACAACTGCGGAGCCACAGGCAGGATTTCCGCATATCTGGAAAATCTTTTCGTGGAGCATAGGGGAATCGGACCCCTGACCTTTTGAATGCCATTCAAACGCTCTACCAACTGAGCTAATGCCCCTTTGCCATACAAAGGTATTACAAATTCCGGAATTTGCAAACGCCGAAGAATTATTACCTTCCGGAATACATATCCTCGTAATATTTCTGATAGTCACCGGTAGTTTGACAGAATAAATTTTGAATTTTTTTATAGAAAGGCCCACGAGGCCTTTTTTTTGTCAAATATTATTTTTATATTTGTATTTAGATAGTGTTAGACATCAACTTCCTAGATACAGATATGACACTCCAGTTA
>JAZRYW010000019.1:0-24100 GCA_045600965.1 Bacteroidales bacterium
AAAAAAGCTATGCTGATATTCTATGAGCAGAACAACATTTCCGCATTCAAGAAGATATTCATAGAACAGTACCTTTTTGCCGTTGAAAGTTACTTTTAGGCTTACGTTTTAACATCGTTCGACGGCGTAAACATACGTTTCAGGGTTATCCGTCTGTATGAATGTAAGGTGCCCACGAAATTTGCATAGTAGACTGTTTCAGAGGCATATCAATTACCCGCTACGGCCCGGATCGGCATTGCGAAACAGCGCTCGTAATAATCGAGGGTATCGGTATAGAATACACTGAAACACAGATCGACTGCATAATTGGGAGTACCGTTTGCATAAACGGGAACCTCTTCCGGATCTGTAATATCTTTTCCTTGAAGAGAGGAAGATCTGTAGTATCCCAACACCACGTCTCCTTTGTCTCCCATTGTAACATCGTCCCAACGGAACCCGGCGGCCGGAAGAAAAATGTGGACGTCATTATCTATTGAATATTCCCCTGTCACTATGTCTTCTGAATATTCCGGAGATTTTCTCTTACCTCTATCCTCGGGATTCTTCGCCTTGAATACAGCATATCCGCGAACACCGGAACCTTTGTAGTCGGTACACCATTGCCAGAAACATCCCGACACCAAATCACCGAATTCTTCGATAGTCGGCATTCGCCACGGTTCTCCGAGTTCCATACGGGCCACATCGTCATTAAGCTCAAGTACTTTCCTGTTGTCAACGGGACCGTCGCCGTACCAGTATTCCGGAAAATCATCAGGAACATATTTCGTCAGTTGCAGTTCCTGTCCGTTCTTGCACCAGGCATAGGTACCCCAACTGTAAAACGATTTGGGCTTGGTCTCTCCCCATGCATAATATTTTCCGAATTGTTCCGGTGAAGAGGCGCTTATGTTGAATGATGCCCATTTTACGCCCACACCCAAGTCCACCATTTCCGGTTGCGGGTGTGATGTTGTGGTGAAGATCCTGATGTCACCGAAGTGATAGACTTTGTTGAATAACACATAGGTACGATAGTAGTATGACGTATTTGCCGTCAGTCCATCGATGCACGCCTCAAATCCGCCATCGGGACTTATTTGCGTGGCCTCTACGTCTGTCGGATTTGTGTTGAGATCATTTTCTGAGTATTCTATGCCATAGATGACAGACAAAGCCTTTTCCGGCTTCTGTCGGCAGATTCCTTGGATTCTGGCAGAAAATGCACCCAACTCCACGACTTCACCGGTTTCGGCGATGTCAGAGCTTTTCGAATCGTATTTTTCACACGAAAACAAAGTGACAGCAAAACAGATAAGTAAAGTGAGTTTCTTCATATCGATTCTTGGTGATTTTCCGCCTTGTCAATCAGAGACCGGACGGATTGATTGTCCATAATAACGTTTCTCGCACTCTCCAGCCTCTATGTTGTCGGAATCAAAATAGATATAATGAGCGCTGTTTGAAGTCGATGGGGAAAGAGATGATGTCCAATAATTGCCGTTGCTTCCAATATCATCAAATTCATCTTTTGAAGCATACCCGGCGGCCGGGAGGAAAATATGGGCATCATTGCCCACCGAATAATTCGCAGAAATAGTTTCAGAGTTCCTTTTTCCTGCGTCTCCATCATCTTTCGCCTTAAACACCACGTAACCTTTCACTCCTGTATTTCTGTAGTTCTCAAACCATTGCCAATAGCAAGCGGAAACAAGTTTGGCAAACTCTTCAGCCGTAGGCATACGCCAAGAACCTCCAAGTTCACGTGAAGCAACATCATCATCCGGCG
The DNA here is from genome assembly GCA_045600965.1 of Bacteroidales bacterium. Taxonomy (GTDB): domain Bacteria; phylum Bacteroidota; class Bacteroidia; order Bacteroidales; family UBA932; genus RGIG6374. The sequence continues at coordinate 1,775 of JAZRYW010000019.1, forward strand.
TAAGGCGGTATAAATTATCGCTGGAATTGTATTTCGTTATATTGGATTCCGTTCCGTCTGCACTCCACCGATATGATTCCCAGGTATAGAATGGCTTGGTCTTAATCTCTCCCCACGAGTAATATTTTCCATAATCAGCGGGAGCTGTTGCACTTATATTGAACGAAGCCCACTTTATACCTGTCCCCAAATCTATCTTTTCAGGCTCAGGATGCGCCAAGGTCGTAAAACTCTCCACATTCCCGAATGAATAAGCCCTGTTGTACAGGACAAACGTACGGTAGAAATATTCTGTTCCGGGATTCAGGTTTTCAACATCAACGGAGAAAAGACCATTATCATCCGTTTCAGGAGCATACAGAACTACAGCGTTCCTTGTAAGATCGGAATTGCTGTATTCTATTCCGAATGTCACGGACAGTCCTTCTATATTCTTCTGATGGCAATAGCCGGAAATTTTAGCGGTGAATGCCGTAACGGCTGTGGCATCACCGGTTTCCGCAGTACATCTTGTCGGAATATCATCCTTGTTGCAGGAAAAGAATATCGGCAAAAGAATCGCGCACAAAAACAGATATAGAACTTTTTTCATATTTAGAACCTGTTTTGAAATAATTAACTTTATTTATTATGAATCTTTTTGGTCTATATTCCCTCTTTCATCAGCTACAATGCCTTTGCATTGCTCCTTCTTCAAGAGAAAATCTATCCTCAAAAATCTTCTATAACAAATTTTGTGAACCATTTCAAAACAGGTTCTTATGAATGTCTGTTCCTTCTTGCAAAAGTACAACATTTTCCAAATTGCAGCAATGAAAAATACTCGGCGTTTCTGATGAAAAATGGCAAAAAGCAGGGCGATTTCCTTGATGATGGTAAATCATCGCCGCCAGGAAACCATAGAGAAAAAGGCCTATGCCATCGTGGATGATTTATCACGAAACGGCAAGGCCAATTATCTTGAAGTCATTAAGAATCTGTTTTGAAACGGTTCACGAAAATTATTATAGGGACAGGATTACTTGCATACCCTGCAACCTTTCTCGTCAAGCTTCGTGCCATTCAGGCAGGTACCAATTTGCGCACATAGTAGAGGAGGACATCCTCCAGATACGTTCTTGAGTTCTTCTTCAGAGAGCTCCCTGAGCTGTTTCTTTTCTTCTTTCATAATAACGGTACATTCCGATTATCTTTGTCATAATCTCTGCTGAATTAGAATCTGTTTTGAAATGGTTCACGAAAATAGTTATAGGTTATTTTTCAGTAGATTTTTTGATGATTTGAAGGAGCAACGGGGGTCCGTTGTGACTGAGAAGCATCGAAAAATATGCGAAAAAGAAACATAAATATTGAAATTAATCATTTCAAAACAGATTCTTAAACAAACATCTCCTTCGCCGGAGAATAAACAGCACAAAAGTACAATTATTTCTTGTATTGTCAAGAATCCAAATCAAGTGTCCCATAATTTCTACTAAAAGTTTATGGGCACGTTAATTACAATTGTACATACAGATGAATGCGGCGAATCCGCTCCGGAGAGGTCCTGAGCGGTACGCCTCTTCAGTGGAAGGGCATCTGCTCATTCTGTCATTTACTACGGTAGCACCCGGGTCACACAGTGGGCGGCGACAAGCCTGCAAAAATTTGGAAATGCGCATCAAAACAGATTCTAATATTATCTTTGCATCTGTGACGTTGATGAAGAAGATATACCTGATCCTGTGTACTGCTCTTGCACTTGTAAGCACCCCGCTTTTCGGACAAGGCGGAGGAGCGTTCGAAATCAGGGCGGACAGGACCATTGTCTTTCCGCAGAAACTTGAACTCGAGGATAATGCGACGCTTCTCGACGTTCTGATGACGTTCCCCGATCTTATGCAGAAGGGGTTCGATGAAATGGCGGGCGGTTACAATTTGAGAATAGACAATGTGACGATGAGCGGGGACATTCGTCTGCTGTGCTCTCAAATCAAGGCGAGTATTATCAGTATGGTCCAGATTTGCGACAATACGGGCGTAGCCAAGGGTACAATAGGCAACGGCAGAGTGATTGACGTGAATCTTCTGAAGATGGAAGACGGCTTTCACGGCTTTGTCAATGCTCAGGGCGGTTTGGACGCAATGGCATCACCTTCTGTTGAGATGCGCTACGGGAGCGTGGGCACGGACATCTATGCAAACGCATCCTTTACGAGCATTCTCCGTGATGCGGGGCGTATGAACAATGCCTATGCGACGGTGAATATGACCAACTGTTTCTCCCGGAAGGACCGGCTCCTGACCTCCCTCAACTTTCAGAGCACCAACGGCAAACTGACCGACGGACTGGCCAGAGCCCGATATTTCCACAACTTCAATGACAAAGGAACGGAACTTCTTATCCTTGCCGGCTACCAATACAGGAACCCGGCCGGGACAGTCATTGTTCTTACGGAGCTCAACACGCCCCTGCCCTTGAAGGGCCTGACGCTTATGGCAGGTTATGAGGGTGACCATATCTCGTACAGCGGGAATGTCCGTGTTTCAAACGACGACATATATCTTCAACTCAATTATCGGTCAGGGGCATGGCTTCTTACCCTCGGCGACAGATTTATGTTCTACAGGTATGCCTTCGACTCTTATACAAGCAGCGAGGGACGCAACAATGCCCAGGCGAGTATGGTTTACACCACACCGGGCAACTGCCAGATCCAGCTGGCCTGTCACAGGAAGTTCTCCAATCCTTCATTCACCCCTGAAAGCCAGACCTTCGAAGAGGAGTGGCTGCTCAGCAAAGGGACACTCAAGGCCGCTTATATGGATGAGCTCAAACTGGGCCTGTCCAAGTCCTTCAAGGGATTGACAGTCAACTCGTCGCTATCGTATCTTTCTATGGAAGACGCCGACAACAGCTTAAAACTCAACGTTTCCCTCTACTATCATAAGAACGCGTTCACAATCAACGGAGGGGTGAACGTTTATGATATGCAGGAGGGGGAAGATTTCGCGACTTTCATAGTCGCGCCGAAATACTCTTTCCCTTTCAACTTTCAGTTAGGAGCCAAATGCATTGTCTCCACCAGAAAAGGCATTCTGCAGTATGGAGGGAATGTTTACTCGGAGATAATGGCCGAAAAGCATTTCAACAGCCGCTGGAGCGCACAGCTTATGTGGCACGACATATTCAACGGGACTTATGGTTCAGCCCTTGCTGGCATACGCTTCAGTTTCTAAACAAAAAAAACATCAATATGAAAAAGATTTCTGCAACAGCCCAGATCTTCCTGGCCCTCACCCTTGCAATCATTGCCGGGTTTTTACTTCAGGATCACACGGCCATTGCCGATGACTTCATCAAGCCGTTGGGAACAATATTCCTGAATCTTCTGAAGTTCATTGTGGTGCCCCTGGTCCTCCTTTCCATCATTTCAGGAGTACTGTCGATGGAAGATATCAGGAAGGTTGGCAAACTGGGAGTCAAGACCCTTGCCTATTTTATTTGCACGACTGCCATTGCCGTTGTGCTGGGGCTTGTGGTGTCAACCATATTGAGCGGCCGGTTCCCCGTCATCAACCTTGAGGGCCTTGAAGCGGCAGATGCTCCCCGAATCTCTCTTATGGACCAGATTGTAAACTTCTTCCCCAATAACATAATAGAGCCTTTTGCCTCCAACCTTATGATGCAGATAATCGTCATAGCCCTGTTTTTGGGATTTGCGACAGTGCACGTCGGCGAAAAGGCAGGACCGGTACGCGATTTAATGTTGAGCCTTAACGAAGTGGTGAACAAGATTCTATCATACATTATGGCTCTTGCCCCCATCGGCGTGTTCTGTATGCTCACTCCCGTGGTCGCCGCCAACGGCCCGAAGGTGCTGGGCTCCTATGCGGTGCTGATAGGCATAGACTATCTGTGTTTCCTGCTTCACGTTGCCGTTGTGTACACTCCCTGCGTTCGTTTCCTTGGCAGGAAAAAGCCGCGGGAGTTTTTCAGGGAGATGCTGCCGGCGATGCTGTTTGCCTTCTCGAGCGATTCATCAGTGGCTACACTCCCTTACACTATGAAAAGCACCGGGAAGATGGGCGTAAGAAAAGATGTCGGCAACTTCGTTCTTTCGCTCGGAGCCACCATCAATATGGACGGCGTTGCCATCTACCTTGGAGTTACAAGTGTGTTTATGGCAACCTGCTGCGGAATCGACCTCGGGATGAACCAGTATCTTGCGATTGCAGCGTCTGCAACCATCGCGTCTATCGGTACTCCCGGAGTTCCGGGAGGATCGCTTGCGCTTATGGCAATGGTGTTCACTTCTGCCGGTATTCCGCTTGAGTGTGTTGCCATCGCTGCAGGAGTCGACCGCATAGTGGATATGGGTCGCACCGTCATGTCGATTACGGGAGATGCAAGCTGCGCGGTTATAATGCAGAGATTTACTCCCGGGACACAGGAACAGGATTCCAGTCAGGCCTAGCCGACGACCCAGACCATCACGTGATTCTCGAAGATCACGTATTCGAGGTCGAATTCCATTTCGGTGCCGTCCTTGTGCTCGAAGGTTGCCTCAAGCTCACCGTCGCGGCGGGGATTGAACCTCTCGACCTCGATCTGTTCGGCGAAATCGACTCCGAAGACCGACATTCTCTTGTAAATGGCTTCCTTTGCGCTCCAGTAGATGGCCAGCTGGGTTGCCTTGGTCTTCTGGTCGTCGTCTTCGAGGTCGTCTATCTCATCCTCGGAAAGAGCCTTCTTCTCCACTGCCGAGAAATCCCTGTCGAGGGATTCGATGTCGATGCCCACATCCTCGGTGGGATGGGTGATGATGGCCACGAAACGGTTGTCGTGGGCGATACTGATCTCGATGGCGCAGTTCTGGATATAGGGCTTGCCGTTATCGTGATGGCCAAGGTAGACCTTGTCCTCGAATATCTCGTTGAGCAGCGCGCGGACCGCAAGACATTCACGGCGGCGGGCGGCGCCCTTGATGTATTTCAGTTCCTCAAGTTCCTCTGCGGGGACAGAAACGGTCGAAAGGAGTTCCTCCTCCGTTTCGGTCATATCCCAAACGTAGATTTTTGCCTTGTTGCTGAGTTCTTTAGTAAGATATAGTGCCATCTGGATGAAAATTAACAAAAGGAATCCTTTCTGCCGGAAACAGCGTATCCTGCAGAAAGAGATGATGTATATGGTATGGATAATCGCGCCGCCGCGGGGTCAGGGCCCGCTTCAGGGAGAGGATTTGTATTACAACTCGGAGGTTCCAAGGCTTTGCGATTTACATTTGACTACGCAAATATAATGTTATTTTTGTTTCCACAAAAAAAAAGCCCGCGCTCGCGGGCTTTTCCTTTTAGGAATGATGAAAAAATAAGTTGGTAAAGATTTATGAAAGATTGTTTATGGATTTTGAATGCGAAATGAAGGAGCGTAGCGGGCTACGTGACTGAATGACAAATTCAAAAGACGAAACAAGATTCATAAAGATTACCAAGTTATTTTTTAAGAATGACTTACTCGGAATCAGTGGATTACATCATTCCGCCCATTCCGGCATTGGGATTCATAGGCATAGGAGGTTCCGGTTCCGGCTTGTCGGCGATGACACATTCGGTGGTGAGGAACATTCCTGCAACTGAAGCGGCGTTCTCGAGAGCCACGCGGGCAACCTTGGTGGGATCGATCACACCTGCGGCGAGAAGATTCTCATAGACACCTGTGCGGGCGTTGTATCCGAAATCGCCCTTGCCTTCCTTGATCTTCTGCACAATCACGCTGCCTTCTGCACCTGCGTTCTCGACAATGGTGCGGATAGGCTCCTCTATTGCGCGTGCCACGATGTTGATACCGGTCTGTTCGTCCTCGTTCTCGGCCTTGACCTTCTTGAGAGCCTTTGCGGCGCGGATGTATGCTACACCGCCACCGGCTACGATACCTTCTTCGACAGCGGCTCTGGTTGCGCTGAGAGCGTCCTCCACGCGATCCTTCTTCTCCTTCATCTCAACCTCGGTGGCTGCGCCCACATAAAGGACTGCCACGCCGCCGGCGAGCTTGCCCAGACGTTCGTAAAGCTTCTCGCGGTCATAGTCGGAAGTGGTGGTCCTGGCCTGGGTGCGGATCTGCTCGACACGGTCGTTGATCTGCTTCTTGTCGCCTGCGCCGTTGACAATGGTGGTGTTTTCCTTGTCGATGACAACCTTCTCGGCACGGCCCAGCAAATCGGCAGTCGCGTTCTCGAAGGTGATGCCCTTGTCGTCGGAAATCACTGTGCCACCCGTGAGGACGGCGATGTCCTGGAGCATTTCCTTGCGACGGTCACCGTAGCCGGGAGCCTTGACTGCGGCAACCTTGAGGGTCCCGCGAAGACGGTTGACAACCAGTGTGGTGAGAGCCTCGCCTTCCACGTCCTCAGCGATAATCAGAAGAGACTTGCCTTCACGGGCGATGGGCTCGAGTATCGGAAGAAGATCCTTCATAGTGGATATCTTCTTGTCGGTGATGAGAATGGAAGGAGTGTCGAGGACAGCCTCCATCTTGTCGGGGTTGGTCATAAAGTATGCTGAGATGTAACCTCTGTCGAACTTCATACCTTCTACCACCTTGACTTCGGTATCAGTGCCCTTCGCCTCCTCGACGGTGATGACACCGTCCTTCTTGACCTTTTCCATAGCGTCGGCTATGAGCTTGCCGATGAATGCGTCGTTGTTTGCGGAGATGGTGCCGACCTGTTCTATCTTGGAATAGTCGTCACCCACGGACTGGCTCTGTGACTTGAGGTCAGCCACAACGGCTGCCACGGCCTTGTCGATACCGCGCTTGAGATCCATAGGATTGGCGCCTGCGGTCACGTTCTTCAGACCCACGTTGATGATGGACTGTGCAAGGACCGTTGCTGTGGTTGTACCGTCACCTGCCTGGTCGTTGGTCTTGGAGGCAACTTCCTTTACCATCTGCGCGCCCATATTCTGGAAATGGTCCTCGAGTTCAACCTCCTTTGCCACGGTCACGCCGTCCTTGGTCACCTGGGGAGCGCCGAACTTCTTGTCGATAACCACGTTGCGGCCCTTGGGACCGAGAGTTACCTTTACTGCGTTTGCAAGGGCGTCAGCACCTTCCTTCATAAGGTTGCGGGCGTCCATATTGAATTTGATTTCCTTTGCCATATCGATGTTTCCTTTATAATTACAAAACTGCCACTACGTCGCTCTGACGCATAATGAGATAATCCTTTCCGTCAACGGTGATTTCAGTGCCGGAATATTTGCCGTAGAGAACCACGTCTCCGACCTTGAGTTCCATAGGTTCGTCCTTCTTGCCGTTGCCTACGGCGACAACCTTGCCCTGCTGGGGCTTTTCCTTTGCGGAATCGGGGATGTAAAGACCGCTCGCGGTCTTGGTTTCAGCTTCTTTAGGTTCGATGAGAACCCTGTCTGCCAATGGTCTGATGCTCATAGTTGTTTTATTTTTAATTTGTTGTAACTTTTTTCATTCCGCCCTTGGTTCCGGACGGCATCCTCTGTCAGTCAAAATAAGTGCCAAAGAAGTGATATGACAATTTGGCACATTGCCGGCATTTGTCTACTTTTGCATATATGACAAGCGACGAACAGTTTATGAAATATGCCCTGAACGAGGCAAATGAGGCTCTCTGTCAGGGAGAGGTGCCGATAGGGGCTGTTGTGGTATGCAACGGTAGCGTCATAGCCCGCGCCCACAACCTCACCGAAACGCTCAAGGACCCCACCGCCCACGCCGAAATGCAGGCTATAACAATGGCCTGCGAGGCATTTTCAGGCAAATATCTCACCCAGTGCTCCATCTATGTGACAGTGGAGCCCTGTCCTATGTGCGCCGCCGCCCTTGCCTGGGCCCAGATCGGCCGGATTGTCTATGGCGCCCCCGATCCGCGGAGGGGTTTCTCCCTCTTCTCACCCTCCCTGCTCCACCCCAGGACCTCCGTAGTGTCGGGCATCCTGGAGGACGAGTGTTCGGCCCTTATGAAAGATTTCTTCAAGGGAATAAGATAATTTCCTATATTTGCGACCGATATTGAGGTATCGTCTAATGGCAAGACAACAGATTTTGGTTCTGTGAATAGAGGTTCGATTCCTCTTACCTCAACCATAAACACACAGCAAATGAAACGTTTCTTCCTGACCGCCCTGGTGGCATTCGTTACGGTGGCTTCAGCCAGCGCGCAGTATTCAATCAAGACTCCCATACTCGCTCAAGACGCATCCCTGAGCGGGATAATGGCCTATGTCGCCGAGCTCGAACAGTTGAAGGACCAGGCTGACAAAGTCGCCCGGAACGGCCGTGAGGCCATCAACGTCTTCCTCCAGGAACAGTCTCCTGAAATCTACAGTTCAGTGGTGAAGAGCGTGCATACCGGAAAGACCATATCAATTATCGGAGGAAGCATTGCAGTTGCCGGCATAGGCGGTGCAATCGGAACTCTCGCCGCTTACAACTTCAACGTCAGAGAGACCATTCCGGGCAGTCTGATAGCGGGATCCTGCGGCGCCCTGGCGGCAGTCGGCCTCGGTATGGGGCTGGCCGGCATCATAACGATACTCGACTCCGGACGCGACGGCATCGTGCTTTACAAAAGGGCCGTCAACGATGAAATCACCCGCATCAAGTCGTTCAGCGGCTACCGCGCCGAACTTCATTTCGGAGCCACTGCATCGGGTGTGGGACTTGCCCTGAATTTCTGACATCGCGCAAATGTCCCCGTTACGTAAGACAACTCTCCTGACCGTTGTCCTGCTGTGCCTGTCGCAGTGCTGCTGCAAACCCTCTTCAGGGGAGAAGTTGATTCCGCCGCAGCAGTTCCCGACCGTCACCATCCCGCCTGTCGAACCCGATCCCGCAGCATACGCCGTCAGTCACTGGTTCAACCGCCTTTTCGATTCCACACGCGTTTTCAACACCGACACGTCACTGGTGATGGGCGTCACCCGGGAAAGTTTCATAGAGGCGTTCAGGATGTATGCAAGGCTGCTCGGGGCCGTTCCCTGCCAGAAAGGTATGGAAGCGCAGCGCAAGGCGCTCCGGCTCGCGGAAAGTTATCAGATCGGACATCCGGAAAGCAATATATGGAAGATGATGCTCGATGCCAACAGCGCCGTTATAGACGATCCCAACTCCCCCGAACGAAGCGAGGATATGTATGTTCCGGTGCTCGAGGCTATGATTGCCTCACCGCTGGTGGACTCCCTGTCGAAGCTCACGCCGGCATACAAGCTGCCGCTGTATTCGCTCAACCGGCGGGGCACCAAGGCCGCCGATTTCAGATTCACGACCTCCGACGGACGCATTTCCTCACTTTACGCAACTTCGGGTGATTTTATCCTGATACTCTTCAGCAATCCCGGCTGCGACGCCTGCAAGACCGTCATCAGACAAATCAATGACAATATTCTGCTTGACGGGATGATAAGGGACGGATGCCTGAAGGTCATCAACTGCTACCCCGACGAAGACCTGAAATATTGGAACGAGTACCGGAAATTCTATCCCGGGCATTGGATCAACTGCTACGACCACCTTCAGGCTCTCAACAGCCGTACGAAATACAACCTCAGAGCCATACCCTCGCTCTACCTTCTTGACAGGGAATACACGGTGCTGCTCAAGGATGCGCCCCTGGAGGCTGTCATTGAAGCTGTATCCGAAGCAATCTAGAGGGCGGCCTGACGCTGCACCTGCTCCATAACGCGGAGGAAGTTGCCTCCGAGTATCTTTCCGATATCTTCGGAGTCATAGCCGCGTTCGAGCAGTTTCACCACGATGTTCACAAGGTCGTTCTGCCCCATAAGGTTCCAGCCGCCGCCTCCTCCGTCAAAATCCAGTCCCAGGCCCACGTGGTCTATGCCCGCCATCTTCACGCAATGGTCTATGTGGTCCATCATCCGGTCAAGGCCAACCCTTTCCATATCGTTGCCCATAAAGTTCCAGACCATATAGACCTGCACCACGCCCCCGGCCTTTGCCAGTTCCTTGAGCTGTCTGTCAGTGAGGTTGCGGTTGTTGTGCCAGATGGCGTCGGCACCGGAATGCGAGCAGATGAAAGGGGCGCGGGAATACTCGCAGATGTCACGGAACGTACCTGCGCCGGTATGCGACGCATCGATGATGATTCCGCAGCGGTTCATCTCCCTGACGACATCTATCCCGAAATCGGTCAGACCTCCGTTCCTGTTGCCGCTGTACTTGGAGGATGTGTTGCAGATATGGTTGTCACGGGTGTGGCACAGGGTGATGTAGGCTACTCCACGGTCAGCCAGGCGGCGGATATTGCCCAGATCGCGCCCCACTCCGTAGCCGTTCTCCACGGCCAGTATGAAGGCCTTGCGTCCTTCGGCCTTCAACGCCCTCACCTCTTCCGCCGTACGGGCCATTCCGCAGGCATCGGGATATGAGGCCACATCCTTCTCGATGGAGTCCAGAGTGGCAAAACACCTTTCTGCGGCCCTGTCAAGCGATTTGTCATCCAGAGGTCCGGAATGCAGATAGCAGGCGAGCACCTGAGCGCAGAGGCCGCTTTCCTGCATCTTCTGTATGCTGGTCTGGGCGTTTGAACGCCGGCCGACGCTGTATCCGCCGCGCTGACGGGCATCGGGCTGGTCGCTATGGGAATCTATGCTGACCGCCTGTGAAAGGATTTCCTTCGCCTTATGGTATGTGACGGCTCTGTCCACCAGCGCATCGAGGGAGTCCGTCCTGACGGGGCGGCGCATCGCTGAGCGGTTGATGGCATCAAGTATGGGGGTGGTGCCCATCAGAGGCACGTTGAAATCGACGAGCGACTTCAGAAGCAGCAGACCGGGGGCATCATCCTTCCCGACTTCTGCCTCCAGGCGCTCTGCAAACGAGGGGGTGAGAATGAAACCGTCGAGAGCCGCAACCACGCTGCGGACAGCGTTGATGTCATTGACGGAAGTTGAAACCGTCACAGGCAGAGCGCCTGCCGAGACCATATCCTGCAATGAATATTCGAGGCCGCCCTCCGGAATACCTATCACGGGCCTGGGCGCTATGCTTGTGGAGGTGGCCGCATCGGCCTTCTCGAAGACCTTTCTGACTCCTGCAGGATATGAGATCCTCTGCGCATCGGCGTTGCAGGAGCTAAGGACAGCCGCCAGAAGCGGAAGCAAAGAGAGCAGTCTTGTTTTCATCACAGGTAATAAGGAAGGACAAATTTAATTACAATCAGATTCTGTTTTGCACTTTTTTTGTACTTTTGATTCTTATATGGATTCCCGCCGGTTACTTCGTATGGTCACCACGGCCGTCGCATTGCTTCTCGCTGCATCGGGAAGCATTCACGCCCAGTTCTACACCTACGGGAACGTAGGCGCGGACGTGGACTGGAGACAGTTGAAGAGCGACCATTTCACCCTCATCTATCCTTCCGAGGCGGACTCTCTTGCCAGACGCTACCTTTTCCTTATGGAGAGGGACAGGGAGAACATCATTTCCGGCTACGACATAGACCCCGGGAGCATACCTGTAGTCCTGAGGACATACAACACCACAGCCAAGGGTATGACCACCTGGGCGCCTTCGCGTGTGGAAATAACGACAACCCCCTCGGCATACTCTTCCTACGCGCAGAGATGGGAGGAAAGGCAGGTGCTGCACGAGGTGCGGCACATACCGCAGATGGCCATCTACACCTCCGGATTCTTCGGAGTGCTGGAGAAGTTCATCGGACAGTCCTCCCTTGCAATCGGTATGGGGTTCCAGCCCACGGCCTGGCTTCAAGAATCGGATGCAATCATCAGCGAAACTGTGCTTTCCGATGCCGGACGCGGCCGTGACGCCACTTTCCTTATGCCTTTCCGCACGGCCTTCCTGAGCGGAGACTTCAAGGAATACGACCTCTGGCGCTACGGTTCCTACTACTATTTCAAGCCCGACAACGGACAGTTCGGGTATATGGTGGGAAGTTTTATGCGGTTGAACACCGACAACTGGAATGTCGTCAACGACCAGATGTCGCTCAACGTGAAATACTGGTGGAACTGGAACCAGTGGACTTTCGCCTTCAAGGACGCTTCGGGCGGTATGACAGCCCGAAGGAACTATCGCGCCGCACGCTCGATGTTCACCAATCTGTGGAGGGATGACGACCGCCGCCGCGGTCCTTTCACCCCCTATGAGAGGATATCGCCCGTGGAGCGCAACTACACCGACTACAATTATCTCACCCCGCAGGGCGACGGATCCGCATTCGCCGTACGCAGCGGATATGAACGGCCTTCGCAGCTCGTAAGGATAAGCCCTGACGGAAAGGCCTCCGCAGTGAGAAGTTTCGCCGCGACCACCAGCCGCCTGGCTGCCGGGAAGAACGGCTTATACTGGTCCGAGACCGTACCCGACGTGCGATGGAACCTCAAGGAATGGTCCGTGATACGCCACTATGACACCCTCACAGGGAAGGTTCGCGACATAACCTCCCGTACAAGGCTGTTCAACCCCAGCGTGTCGCCGGATGAAAAGGAGATAGCCGCCACCTGCTACCCTGTGGAGGGAGGCTCGTCACTCGTCATACTCGATCCCCGGGACGGCGGCACAGTCGACGTGTTCCCTGCGCCGCACAACGGACAGCTGACCGAAAGCGCCTGGACATCCGACGGCAGCCTGTATGCATTCGCGACAGTGGACGAGGGCGAGGGCATCTACCGTCTCGACAGGGAAGCGCGGAGATGGACGGAAGTTGCCGCTCCCCAAAGGAAATGGATGACCTCCCTTTCAGCCGCCGACAGCCTGCTGTGGTTCTCCTGGGACCTGGACGGAGTGTCTAACATCTATTCGTTCAACCCCGCTGACGGCACGTTCACCAAGGTCACGAACTCACGCTTCGGCGCTTTCCAGCCCACTTACAGCCCGTGTGACGGCACTTTGCACTATTCTGAATATGCGCTGAAGGGATATGTGGGAGCCGTGGCCGGCAAAGAAGCTTTCGACGGCCGCAGGGCCGATCCTTCACAGCCATTCCGGCACACCATAGCCGAGATGCTCACCGAGCAGAACGACCGTTACGTCACACCCGTGGACAGCGCAGGCGCCGCCTTGCTGGAGGAAACGATAGCCGCCCTGCCATCAAGGAACTACTCCGAAGCGGGCCATCTGTTCAGATTCCATTCCTGGGCACCGTTCTACTACAACATAGATCGCTTTATGAACGACCTGCAGTTCGACGAGTTCTACCAGCTGATAGCCCCCGGCGTGACCTTGATCTCACAGAACACGCTCGGCACCGCCACCTCGTTCATCGGTTATGCCTGGCACAACGGGCGCCACACCGGCCATTTCAATTTCGAATACTCCGGCCTCTGGCCCGTGTTCGAGTTCAACCTCGACCTCAACGACCGTCCCCGCACCGACAACGTGTTCGATTTCAGCAGGGACACCACCCTCATCCCTTCCGTGGACGCAAGCCTCAACGTCTATCTTCCCCTCGACTTCTCCTCGAGCGGCTGGAAGAGAACCTTCAAGCCCCAGTTGAGGTATGAATGGCACAACGACCGCTACTGCCGTCTTTCGGAAAGCATCTGGCACCACCGGCAGGCACTTGACTACAGCATACTGTACGAGTCGGTCAGGCCCCGCACCAAGGCCGCCATCTACCCCTCCCTCGGGTTCGGCGCAATACTCTCGGGACGCACCGCCGTGGGGCCTGAGAACGATTTCGGCACCACTCTCTTCGGCAAGATCTACGGATACACGCCAGGGTTCATCCCCGGACAGGGATTCAAGCTGACCTTCCAGTATCAGAAGCAGAAGAACGCTCTTGCCGGTTATTATATGGGCAATCTCTGCGCAATGCCACGCGGTTACAGGACAGCCCCTTCAGAACAATATTTCAAGGCAACCGCCGATTATGCCATTCCCATCCCTCTGGGTGAGGCTAATCTTGCCTTCCTCTACTACCTGATGCGTCTCAAACTGATTCCATTCACCGATTTCGCCGTCAACGAGGCATTCGGACAGAAGGAACTGATGTTCAGTTACGGTGCCGCCGCGCTCGTGGACTGCCATATTTTCCGTATCGGCTGGGAGCTCGGTTTCGGAGTCCGTTATGCGCGCACCCTCGACGGAAGGAATTCGTTCTCGTTCGTCACAAACGTACCTTTGAAATGATGAATTTTTTGAAATCACTCAATCTGTATGACGTGTCCCTGATGGCCGGAATCATTGCCGTGACCGTCATCTACAGCATAATCACCCACGATGTGGACGCTCTGGCGATGGTATCGGCCATCTGCGGCGTGATAAACGTGGTGCTTTGCGCCAAGGGCAGCATCTACAACTACGCCTTCGGGCTGGTGTATTGCGCCACCTATGCTTTCATAGCGTTTCAGGCCAGGACCTACGGTCTGGCTGTGGAGTATGCCGCCTATTTCGTTCCTATGCAGATTGTAGGCTGGGTGAACTGGAAGCGCAACCTGCGCAGGGAGGATGCATCGCTGGTCAAGGCCCGCAGGATGAACACTGAACAGGCCCTTCTCACCGTGGCCGTCACTCTTGCCGCCATCATCGCGGGATGGGCCGCGCTTCAGCTCTTCGATGGCGATATGCAACTGCTCGATGCGGCCATCACCATCCTCAACATCGTTGCTATGGTGCTTATGGTCAAGGCTTTCACCATCCAATGGGCGCTATGGACGCTCGCTGACGTGCTGCTTCTGCTGCTATGGATACTCAAGGCCGCAGGCGGCGAGGCCCACAGCGGTGTGATGGTCATAATGTGGTCGTTCTACACCATCAACAGCATAGGCGGCTGGCTGCAGTGGAAACGTTCCGAAAAGGCGTCAGAGTAGTTCTTTCCCGTTGAAATATTCATAGACCGCCGATGCCAGCTTAGGCCCGGTGACTCCGGCTATCTGCTCCTTTGTGGCCTTTTTGAGCCTGGCCACACTCTTGAACCTGCCCAGAAGGGCCATCTCCGTCTTCTCCCCGACTCCGGGTATCCTGCGAAGTTCAGACTGTATCTGGGCCTTGCTGCGACGGTTGCGGTGGTGAGTGATGCCGAAGCGGTGGGCCTCGTCACGAATGTGGCAGAGCACCTTGAGGGAGGTGGAGTTCTTGTCGAGGAAAAGCGGATAAGGGTCTCCCGGGACTATGATCTCCTCCAGCCTCTTGGCAAGTCCCACTATCTTTATCCTTCCCAGCAGTCCGAGCTCATCAAGGGCCTCGCAGGCGAGGGTCAGCTGGCCCTTGCCGCCGTCGACGACTATCAGGTCGGGGAGTTCCTCCCCTTCCGCAAGCAGGCGGGAGTAGCGGCGGTTGAGCACTTCCTTCATCGAGGCGAAATCGTTCGCTCCCACTACCGTCTTGATGATGAAATGCCTGTATTCCTTCTTTGAAGGCACACCGTCACGGAACACGACGCAGGAAGCCACCGGATTGGTTCCCTGAATGTTCGAGTTGTCGAAACATTCGATATGTCTGGGAGGAACATCCATCGAAAGGTCCTTGCGCAGCTGTTCTACTGTCTTCTGCCTGTGTTCGTCGGGGCGGAGGACCTCCTCCTGCCGTTCACGGTCGAGTTTGAGAAGCGCGGCGTTCTTCTTTGAAAGGGCCAGGAGATGCGCCTTGTCACCCCTTTCCGGGACGTGTACATCGTGTCCCTGCAGTTCCTGAGCCGGCATAAAAGGCACTATTATTTCCTTGGAAAGATCTCCCAGGCGGGAATAGATCTCTCCTATGAGCATATCGAGCACATCCTCCTCAGCCTGTTCCATACCGAGACGGTATTCCACGTTGAAGGACTGTATGATGGAGCCGTTGTGCACCCGCAGGAAATTGCCGTAGGCCTCGTCCTGCCCCATAACCACTGAAAAGACATCCACGTTGCCGGCCGTGGTACCCGTCACGAGGGTGCGGTCATAGTGGTTCTGCAGAAGTTCCAGTTTCTCCTTCATCTGCTGGGCTTCCTCGAAGCGCATCTCGGATGCTGCCTTCATCATCCCGGCCTTGAAGGAACGTATCAGACTGGAGGTTTCACCCTTGAGTATGGCCTCAACCGCCTCTATCTGCTCACTGTACTCTTCGGGGCTGATCTTTCCCGCGCAGCATCCCCGGCATTTGCCGATGTGGGCGTTGAGGCAGGGACGGTATGCCTTCGAGGCGATTTCCGAAGGCGTCAGCGCGTGCTTGCAGGTGCGAAGCTGGAAAAGGGTGTGGAACAGCGTCACCAGGCCGTTGGCATAGGTGGAGCTGCTGTAGGGTCCGTAGTAGCGTGATCCGTCCCTGGGGGTACGGCGGGTTGTGAACACGCGGGGAAAGTTCTCGTTGCGTATGCAGATCCAGGGATAGGTCTTGCTGTCCTTGAGCAGTATGTTGTACCTGGGCTGGAACTGCTTGATGAGATTGTTCTCCAGAAGAAACGCATCCTGTTCCGATTCGACGACGGTATATTGCAGGTCCGCTATTTTGGAGACCATCGCCCGCGTCTTGCGGTTAAGTCTTTCAGGGTCGACGAAATACTGCGAAACCCGTTTCTTGAGGTTCTTCGCCTTGCCCACGTATATGACCGTCCCCTCTTCGTTGAAGTAGCGGTACACACCCGGACTTTCGGGCAGAAAGCGTATCTTCTCCCTTACCGTCATCCTGCAGTCAGGACTCAGTTCTTCTTCAGAATGGCGCCAAGCTTGTCGGCCATCTCCTTCTCACCGTTATCACGGAGCATATCGGCCAGAAGGTCAACTACGTCGAGGTTGGAACGGAACTGATTCAGGTCGAGGAATCCGTCTGCCGTATGCGTGCAGGGTGTCGAGAAGAAGGACATTGCGCCAAGCGTCTGGTCAACCATGCTGTTGAGTATGGTATAAGCCTTCTCGCGTTCTCCGACCTTGAAGTACAGGTCTATCAGATAGACCATTATCACCTCATTGGCGCTTCCCAGGGCGGATACGTTGTATGGGAAGGTCTCGTCGGGCATCACTTCGAAACATCTGTCGAGCAGCGACCTGACCTTGCTCAGATTGCCCTTCCTGTACCAGTCCATAGCGGCCATATAGTATATGGTGCGTATATTGGACACGCCGAGGAAGGTGTAGAGGTTCTGGTAGTCCCAGTAGACGTCCCTGTCGGCGAAGTTGTCGAGACGGTAGCCGCTCATAAGCCTTTCATAGAGATCGTTCCTGTTGACCTGAGTGGCGGTTATGATGCCTGTGGACGATTTGATGGGAACAAACTTGTGACAGAAGCCCTCATACTGGAGATAATCCCTCAGGCTCGGGGTGATGTCCCCGCCCAATGAGAGCACACAGAGAGGCCGGTCCCACTGATAGTTCGAAAGTATGTCGAGCATTATGAGGTCCGTCTTGGAAATGTAGTTCTTTGCTTCAGGTATCTCCAGCATCACGTAGTCCTCTATCCTGTCATAGTCTTCCGGAGGCACTATCCCATATTTGATCACGTTTTCCCTGTTGACCGGTATGATAAGTTTCCTGGCGGGGAAGAAGTCGCGCGCGGGGCCGTCCCCCCACTGAATCTTGCACTGGGGACGCTGGTCCCTGACAACCGTC
This sequence comes from Bacteroidales bacterium, assembly GCA_045600965.1. GTDB lineage: Bacteria > Bacteroidota > Bacteroidia > Bacteroidales > UBA932 > RGIG6374. The sequence goes on from JAZRYW010000019.1 coordinate 19,298, forward strand.
ATTGCATCGGAAAGCTTGATTGCCGCCCCGTCCACCATATCGCGGACAGGCACCCAGTCGTTGGTGCCGTAGAGATATGACTTGCGGTCGAGCGAGATGGGAAGAGGGTCGGATTCGTAGGTACGCCGGCGGAGCTGGTCTATGTACCAGTCCGTTCCGAGCAGGGACGTGTTGACCACCCTGATGTCGGTGCGCACGCCCTCAACCTCCTGAATGTACCACAGAGGGAAGGTGTCGTTATCGCCGTGAGTCACCAGAAGGGCGTTCTCATCGCAGGAGTTGAGGTAGTTGTATGCCATATCGCGTGCGGTGTATCGTCCGCTGCGGTCGTGGTCGTCCCAGTTCTCTGCGCCCATTATCGCGGGGATGAACAGGCACACGGCCGTCGAAATGATGGCGGTGGCCATACCGTCCTGCTTCTTGAAAAGTTTCGACAGCCACTGTTCTACGGCAATCACGCCGAGGCCTATCCATATCGCGAACACATAGAACGAACCGGCATAGGCGTAATCACGCTCACGCACCTGCAAGGGCGGCTGGTTGAGGTAAACCACGATGGCCAGTCCCGTAAGGAGGAAAAGCAGGAAGGTTATCCAGCTGTTCCTTCCGTCCTTGTTCACCTGGAAGCAGAGCCCGAGAAGCCCGAGAAGCAGGGGAAGGAAGAAGTAGTGGTTCTTGCCCTTGTTGTTCAGCAGGTAGTCGGGAGCATCCCGCTGGTCTCCGAGACGGGCCCTGTCGATGAAGCCTATTCCGCTCTCCCAGTTGCCCTTTGTCAGATTCTGGCTGGCGCCGTGGAAATCGTTCTGGCGTCCCACGAAGTTCCACATAAAGTAGCGCATATACATCCAGTTGACCTGATAGTCGAAGAAGAAACGCAGGTTGTCCACCATCCTCGGTGTCTTGATGACGGTGGCCTTGTCGCCCACGCCCTCCACCCTGGTGCGGAAGTTCCCCTCCGTGTACATATCGTAGAAGTCCTTGTGGTCCTGTGACGAAGCGCTCCACATACGGGGGAAAAGCATCTTGCCCTTGTAGAGCACCTTCTCCGGACCGGGAGCCTTGTAGTAGACGCCCCTGGTGACGGTCTTGCCGTCCTTTGCGGTCTTTTCCTGCTGAAGGGGTGTGTAGTAGGAAGTGCTTTCCAGATCGTAGTCCGACATATATGTCTGTCCGAACAGTATGGGGTTGGAGCCGTACTGCTCGCGGCCGAGATACCTTACCAGGGTGAACGGGTTGTCAGGCTGGTATTCGTTGGTGGGGGTGTTGGCCACGGAGCGTATCACGCACACGGCGAATATGCTGTAGCCCACCATAAGCATAGTGGAACAGAGGGCTATCGTGTTGGAGACCACCTTCCCCTTCCTTGCGGAAACGAAAATCCAGCGGAAGCATCCCGCGAAGAGCAGCAGAAGGAATATCACCGCGCCGGTGTTGTATGGACAGCCGAGGACATTGACGAAGAAGAGGTCGACATAGGCCGTTATCTTTGGCAGATAGGGGATGAAGAGGAACACCACCGCACCGAGTATCACCAGAGAGAGCAGGAACATCAGTATCACGCCCTTTGCGGTGATTTTTCCGTTCTTGCGGAAATAGTAGATGAACACCATCGCGGGGACTGTCAGCAGGTTGAGCAGGTGAACGCCTATGGAGAGGCCCATAAGCAGCGCTATGAGCACTATCCAGCGGTTGGCGAACTTCCCGTCAGCCTCCTCCTCCCATTTGAGCATAGCCCAGAAAACCACGGCGGTGAACAGGGAGGACATCGCATAGACCTCACCTTCGACCGCGGAGAACCAGAACGTGTCGGAGAAGCAGTAGGCCATCGCACCCACCACGCCGGAAGCGAAGATGGCAATGCAGTTGCCGGTGGTCAGGGCCTTTGCTCCCCTGGTCTTCTCAAGCAGACGGCGGGAGAAATGGACTATCGTCAGGTAGAGGAAGAATATCGTCAGGGCCGAGCAGAGGCCGCTCATCGCATTGACGGCGACAGCGGCGCTGTCCTTGTCCGCAAATATCGTGAAGAAGCGGGCGATTATCTGGAACATCGGGTTTCCCGGGGGGTGGCCCACTTCAAGCTTGTATGAAGATGCGATGAATTCACCGCAGTCCCAGAAACTTGCCGTAGGCTCTATCGTGCAGAGATACACCACTGCGGATGCCGCGAGGACAGCAAGCGAGATTATGCGGTTTATCAGGTTGAATCGTTTCTTTTCCATAAAGAATTGTCAGTATACAAACGGCAAATATACAAAAATGGTTTTTTATATTTAACTTTGCGGACTCAAAATAGGTGCCAATGGCCGAAAACGACTGGAAAAAGCGTCTGGGGATGGTATATTCCACGAATCCCGACTTCTCGTTCACAATTTCGGACGGGGAGGATGCTGTGGACACACTGCAGGCCGACAGGCAGAATCTCAGGGTCGGGATCGACCGCAAGGCACGGGCAGGCAAGCAGGTGACGGTGGTGGACGGATTCGTCGGGTCCGACGATGACCTTCAGGATCTCGGCAGGACCTTGAAGACCAGATGCGGAGTCGGGGGATCGGTCAAGGATGGACAGATCATCATCCAGGGTGATTTCCGCGACAGGGTGGTAACGCTGCTCGTTTCTATGGGCTACACACGCACAAAACGATCAAACTGATGCTTTTCAGTTTCGAATCCATATTGGCCAACGCCTCCAAGGGGCTTACCGTGACGGCAGTGCTGCTGCTCGTTGCGATACTTATGATGTGCCTGCTGCTTGACGAGTATCTCGCCACTCTCCTGCACATTGCATCCGCTGCAGTACGTCCCAGGGAATGGCATCAGCTTGAAGGAAGCCGCGACTTCACCAGTTCGCGCAACCGTCTTGCCGTACTCTGCACCTTCCCGATGGCGCTGATGGTGTTCAAGATGGGCATCTGCACGGGAGATGTGATGAACTCCCTTCCAAGCCATTTCCAGGTGGCTGTCATCTGGGGCGCCCTGATGGGCTACATCGCCCTGAGGTGGTGTGTGCTGTCCGTTATCGGATGGACCATCGGCAGTACGGACGCATTGAGGATGATGTTCTTCAACTCCCTGTCAATAATCATAATGGCCCTCCCCCTTATGGCTCTGGCGCTGGTGTTTGTCCTCCTGTCAGGCGGGCTGTCTCCCGTTGCCGTAAGATGGATTGCCATTTCCGCCTGCATAATACCCGGAGCGGTGTATCTTCTCAAGAACCGCGGCTTTTTTATTGCCGAGTTTTCACTTTTTTTCTGGATTTTGTACCTTTGCAGTCTTGAAGTCCTGCCGCTGGCAGTTGTTTTCAAGATAGTGATGAACCTATAGCCGAATATGAGCGTCAAAAACATCCTCATCTCGCAACCTGCGCCCCAGAACAATTCCCCGTACGCGGATATCGTCGCCAAGTACGGGCTGAATATCGATTTCGTCCCCTTTTTCAAGGCGGAAGCCGTCTCTGAACGCGAATTCAGATCACAGAAAATATCGTTTCTCGACTACACGGCCGTCGTCTTCACGTCGAAAACCGCCATTGACGCATTCTTCACCATCTGCGAAAAGACCCGCGTGACTATGCCGGACGATATGAAATATTTCTGCTCGTCTGAAGCAATCGCGCTCTATCTTCAGAAATACATCGTCTACCGCAAGCGCAAGATTTCCTTCGGCAACGGCAAACCAGACTCCATAATCGGCCTGATCGGCCCCAAGCACAAAGGGGAGAAGTTCCTCATCACCTTCACGGACCGCGTTCACCAGGACTTCTGCGACCTCTTCGGCAGGAACAATCTCAGTTATGGCAGTGTCGTGCTGGTGCAGACGCGTCTGAGCGACCTTTCCAGCATCGATCCCGACAAATACCAGATGCTGGTGTTCTACTCTCCCACCGACGTGAAATCGCTCCGGACCAACTTCCCCGATTTCAAACAGGGCAACCTGCTGATAGCCACCTACGGCACCAAGACCGCCGGAGCAGCCCGCGAAGCAGGATTCAACATCGAGATCGAGGCCCCCACCCCCGAGGCGCCCTCCATCGCAAAAGCGCTCCAGATCTATCTGGAAAGCCACTGATGGCCCTCACATTCACAAAAGAGGAAAGGCTGACCTCCCGCAGGGATATCGAAGGCATCTTTTCAGGCAGCCGCACGGTGATGGCCTCTCCCCTGAAAGTCCATTTCAAGCCCAACGGCCTTGACCGTTGCCGTATGGTCGTTTCGGTACCGAAGAGACTCTTCAGGCGCGCTGTCCGGCGCAACCTTCTCAAGCGCCGCATTCGCGAATGCTGGCGGCATCTCAAGGGCAATATTGCCGCAGGCAGGAGCGTCGACATAATGATAGTTTACACCTCAAAGGATATTGATGACTACGCAACCATCTACGGACAGCTCGCAGGCATCGTGGAAAGCATTTGCAAGGAAGGTTAGGCGGATTGCCGCACTGCCGCTGATACTGCTGGTCAAGTTCTATCAGATCTGCATATCCCCGCTCAAGCCGCCCTGCTGCCGTTTCACGCCCACCTGCAGCGCATACGCTCTGGAAGCCCTGCGCAAGTACGGCCCCCTGAAAGGAGGATGGCTCGCCCTGCGCCGCATCCTGCGCTGTCATCCCTGGGGCGGCAGCGGCTACGACCCCGTACCGTAAATAACTCCATATGTACATACCAATGACAGTAAGAATCTGTTTTGAAATGATTAACTTCAATACTTATGTTTCTTTTTCGCATATTTTTCGATGCTTTTCAGTCACAACGGAACCCCGTTGCTCCTTCAAATCATCAAAAAATCTACTGAAAAATAACCTATAACAATT
>JAZRYW010000020.1:0-9230 GCA_045600965.1 Bacteroidales bacterium
AAGTCAATAGCGTCTATCTGAATGTTTGATCCGTGGTAAAGTTTCATAGTTTACCTCCTTTCCTTTGACAGTATTCAGAGAGGCTTTCAATGTTCTCCTCGACGGATAGTGTATGCATAACCCCGTAGTGTTTCTCGCATAGAGCAAGGGCACCATAGCCTCCAAGATAGGCATAGGCCTCCGCCTCCGAGATTTTCTTATAACTTGCAAACTCAGAGACTATGAGCACGAGGTACTCAATGATATTCATAATATTCATTGGCATACTACTGCAAATGTAATGATATTTTTCGATATCAACCGCGCCCAGACCCTAAAACCGTATAATATATTCCGAACATTTCCGGTCACAGCCCGGCAAAATCCGGAGGTTCTGTTCCCCAAAAGTCCGAAGGTTCTGAACACCGCAGTAGGTTATGGAGGGATGAAAACGGTGACTGGTAACTTACGCCATTATGACTTTTCTTGTCTCTTCGGCCTCAATATGGGGGAGACAAGGGGTGACACAGCCGGAGTGCCGGTAACCAGAACCTTGGGAGGGATTAGCCACGGCTGCGCCGTGCCTTTTCCCATCCTCCTCGCCGGAGGGGCCCTTGCAAGACTCTTAAAAACCGAAGAGTTACGGCTCTATCGAGCCTATTTTGTTTCCGCCCAACCCCTTACGTGAGCAAGCTCCCGACGGGGCTGTCCGCAAACAAAATCGGCACCGCTTGCGCGATGCCAATTCTTTGGTTTTTAATGCTTTGCGGAGAGAGGGGGATTCGAACCCCCGGTACAGATTATGTCCGTACAACGCTTTTCGAGAGCGCCGGTTTAGACCACTCGCCCACCTCTCCAGCGGCAAAGATACACAAAAATACTATTCGGTATCCGCCTCCGAGTCACGGCCAAGAATCTCGTAATAGCCCGGGATCACCATTCCGGTTGCCCGGTGGACCTTATCCTTGTCGGTGGACATAGTGAGTATCCCGTTTGCGGGAGTTATTGTGAAATATGCATCCTTGAAATTCAAAACCTTGCCCTTTGCGCTGGCGCATCCGGAAAACCTGTAGTCATAGAAGGCAATCTCATCGAGACGGTCCGCCATCTCCTGACGCTTCGCCTCAAGGCGCTGCAGAATGGCCCTGTCCTTTTCAACCGCCTCCCTCTTGGCGGCGGCATTCCTGGGTTTGCCCTGGGACTGATAATTGAGCATCATTTCCTCATTCTTCTCAATCCTGAGATTGAAGACATAGGTCCGTTTCTCGAATTCGTCACGGAAAGTGGACGAATCCACCTTCTCGAGAGAGAAGAGTTCGAACTTTCCCGGTTCTCCGAGCTTTTCGATGGCGGCGGCTTCAAGAGCGGCCTCCACAGGGCTCTGCGGGCCCTTCTGGGCGCACGAGCAGAGCATAAATGCTGCTATTGCAGAAATGACTGTCCTTTTCATACTATGATATCCGCCTTGCGGAAAACTTCCTTGATATTGGGGTATGTTGTGTCGAGATAAGGCTGAATGTCGGCGGGGCTGATCCAGCAGGCGCGGGAAATGTCCTCCTCTCTCTGGGGGACAGTACCGGGACGGCCCTCACAGCGCATACGGAACCAGTGGGTATGCTTCTCCACCAGCCGTCCGTCAAGCATATAGCGGTGACGGGTGTCGCATATCGGAGCGCCGAGTTCGAGCTCGGCAAGGCCTGTCTCCTCCTCCACCTCACGCAGCGCGCAACGGTCAATGCTCTCCCCTTTTTCAAGGTGGCCCTTGGGAAGATCCCACCTTCCGTATCTGAATATCATCAGACATTCTCCGTATCCGTTCGTCACGAGCCCTCCCGCGGCCTCGAGGACCCTGATCTGTCCAGCCTGTTTGTCCATTGAAAGCGAATTGCTAACTTTGTGCTGCAAAGATAGTCTTTTTATGAATTTGCCCGAAACGTTCAAGGAGAATATTCGCCTCTCGCTGGGAGACGGGAATGCCGCCTGCCTCTTCGACGCGCTCCAGGACGAGCCGGCCACAGGAGTCAGATTCAATCCTGCAAAAACTGACGGAGCCTCCTTCCTTTCACATTTCGGGCAATACGGTCCATCCCCCATCGGCTGGGCCGACTGCGGGTTCACGCTGTCGCGAAGGCCGTCCTTCACTGCCGACCCGCTGTTCCACGCGGGAGCATACTATGTGCAGGAACCGTCTTCAATGGTTGTCGGGAAAATAGCCGCCGGGCTTCTTGACGGAACGCCGCGCCCGGTGGTGCTCGACCTATGCGCCGCACCGGGCGGCAAAAGCACAGACATTCTCTCCCACCTCACCGATGATGCGCTCCTGGTGAGCAATGAGGTGATGCGGCAGCGCGCCACCGTGCTTGCGGAGAACATAGCGAAATGGGGACGGCCCAATTGCATCGTATGCAACAGCGACCCTTCCGATTTCAAGCGTCTTCCACCCTTATTCGACCTTGTTGCGGTTGACGCGCCCTGCTCCGGGGAAGGTATGTTCCGCAAGGATGAAGAAGCGCTCGCGGAATGGTCGGCCGATACGGTCAACCTGTGCGCTGCACGCCAGAGGCGCATACTTGCAGACGTGTGGGACTCCCTCAAACCGGGCGGATATCTCATATTCTCAACCTGCACTTTCAATTCACTGGAAAATGACGGCAACGTGCTCTGGCTCGAAAGCGAATTCAAAGCGGAAAGGGTTTCTCCCGGAGAGGCTCCGGAGGGCGTTTTCGTGACACCTGCCGGCGGGTGGCAGTTCATTCCGGGACGTGTGCGGGGAGAAGGATTCTTCCTTGCCGTGCTGCGCAAGCCTTCGCAGGGCACGGATGCGGCGCGGATGAGAATCAGCCCCGCGCGGTGCGGGGAGACCACCGCCTGTGACTGGGTGACGGAGGGCAACGTCATCCTGCGCAAGGGGGATCTTCTCAAGGCTGTCCCTGCCGTTCACCGCGATATGACATCCTTTCTCGAAAGCAGGCTGAAGGTGATACGTTCAGGCATCGCCGTTGCCACCGTGAAAGGAAAGGATCTCATCCCCGAAGCCGACCTTGCGCTGAGCACGATACTCCGCAGAGGCGCTTTTCCGGAAGCGCCTCTGGATTTGGAAACGGCTCTGGACTTTCTGTCACGCAACCCGATAACCACTCCCGGTGCACCCCTGGGCTATGTTCTAACCACTTTTGAAGGCCTTCCTCTGGGTTTTGTGAAAAATCTGGGGAACCGCACGAACAGCCTTCATCCTGTTGCAAGAAGGATAAAAAACTCTTATATTTGTAAAACGCAAGTCTTTAGGAACAACCACAAATAATAAAAAAATGGGAAAATTCGTCATTACCGTCAGAAAGAACGGTGAATTCCAATTCAATCTCAAGGCCACCAACGGCCAGATAATCCTTTCAAGCGAAGGCTACCCCAAGAAGGACACCTGCATCAAGGGTATCGAATCAGTAAAGAAGAACGCAGCCATCGAAGGCCGCTACGAAATCAAGGAAGCCAAGAACGGCAAGCCTTATTTCAACCTCAAGGCCTCAAACGGCCAGGTGATCGGCTCAAGCCAGATGTACGCGTCAGAACGCACAATGCGTCAGGGCATCGCTTCAGTTATGAAGAACGCCCCCGAAGCTCCTGTCGTTGAAGAAATCTAACTACCTGAGATCGTTGACATAGACGTCATCCCCGAGGGCGTCTATGTCCGTGATGAACCTGGAAACAGGCAGAGAAGCAATCTGTTCCATCGACATTATCTCGATGGAGTGGGTTGCTTTCCTTTCATCCTCCGCCTTCAGGACAGTGTGTCCGGCCGCATTTTTCGAAAGGCTGCTGCGCTCTATGAACGCCTTGATGTTGTAGTAGGGCGATCCGCCGTCCCTGACGTTGGAGATGACCAGTTCCCCGTCGTACAGATGCCATAAGGTTTTTCCATCGCTGCAGAACACGGAACCGTCCGCAGTCTCAACACGATATGAATCGCCCTGAAGTTCAAGGACTCCGGGTATTGAAACGCTTGTCTGCCGGGGCATACCGTAAGTATAGACGAAACTGACCTTTGCGCAGGTCATCCTCTCCAGTTCGGCCAGCAGCGAGGCGGCTCCGCTCTGGGCGGATGAGGTGACAGCCGTCAGAAGGAGCGATACGAGGGATATGGTGATTCTTCTCATATCTCCGCCATTCGCAAAAAGCGTGCTAGAAGAGCAGATCGTTGTCCTGTCCGGCCTGGTTGAGGGCGGCAAGGATGCGGTCGAGTGAGTCGAGATCGCTGATCAGCACCGTTCGGCGGCCGTTTTCTATGGGGCTGACGATGCCCGCAGCCTCGAGCTGGTCAACGATGCGGCCTGCCCTGTTGTAGCCCAGAGAGAGCTTGCGCTGGAGCATCGACGTACTGCCCTGCCCGCTCGAAACCACAATGCGGGCAGCCTCCTCGAACAGAGGGTCGGTCTTTGACATATCACCCATATCACGTGCCCCCTCCTCCTGCTCTACAGGCACTTCAGGCAGATATGCAGGATGGCGGTAGCCGTTCTGGGAGGCAATTGCATCGGCGATGGAATCTATCTCGGGAGTGTCGATGAAGGCACACTGGACACGAGTCAGATCTATGCCGCTTCCCATCATAAGGAGGTCTCCCTGGCCTATGAGCCTGTTGGCGCCCGGCTGGTCGATGATGGTCTTCGAATCAACCATAGACATCACCCTGAAGGCGATTCTGGAGTTGAAGTTGGCCTTGATGGTGCCGGTGATAACGTCCGTTGTAGGGCGCTGGGTTGCGACAATCAGATGTATGCCGACCGCACGCGCCTTTGCAGCGAGGCGGGCAATGGGTTCCTCAACCTCGTGGCCGGCCGTGCTTATCAGGTCGGCGAATTCATCGATTATGAGGACTATGTAGGGCAGATACTGGTGTCCCTTCTGGGGATTAAGCCTGCGTTCGAGAAATTTCTTGTTGTATTCCTGTATCTTGCGGACGCCGGCCATCTTGAGAAGTTCATAGCGGTTGTCCATCTCTATGCAGAGACTCTTCAAGGTGTAGATGACGCGCTGGGTCTCGGTGATGATGGGCTCCTCAGCGTCAGGCATCATTGCAAGGAAGTGGTTGGCCAGCTTTGAGTAGGAGGAGAGTTCAACTTTCTTGGGGTCGACCATCACGAACTTGAGTTCGGCGGGATGCTTGGTGAAGAGCAGGGACGCGATGATGGCGTTCAGTCCGACCGACTTGCCCATACCCGTCGCGCCCGCTATAAGGAGGTGGGGCATCTTCTGCAGGTCGAATACGAAAGGCTCGCGGTTGACCGTCAGACCCAGTGCGATGGGGAGTTCCATATTGGGATTCTTGAACTCGGGGCTGTTGAGCACAGTCTGGAGAGGCACGGTGGACAGCCTTGCATTGGCCACCTCTATGCCGATTGCATCCGCCAGGGTGATCACGCGGACTCCCTTTGCTCCAAGGGATACGGCAATATCCTCCTCAAGCCTGCGCACCTGAGCGATGCGTATGCCTTCGGAAAGGGTTATGCTGTATAAGGTCACTGTCGGGCCCACCTTGACCGAAATCTTCTCCACGCTGATCTTGTACGACTGGAGTGTCTTCACTATGCGGCGCTTGTTCTCCTCCTGCTCCTCGTGGGTGACTTCATACCAGCGGTCGCGGTAAGACTTCAAAAGGCTCAGTGAAGGGCACTGATAGCGGGAAAGCTCAAGACGGGGATCGAAAAGCCGCTTGCGTTCATCCTCGGGCATCGAGTATATCCAGGAAAGGTCGGAATCCACTTCCGTAGGGATGCCGTCGGCATCGACATATGCCTGCTGTGGAGCATTCTGTCCATCGGCAGTTGCGGCTGCGGCAGGCTTTGCCGCCACAGCGGAAACGGCCGCGGCTGCGAAAGCCTCATCATCCCGGGGCGGCTCTTCGGAGACAGTCTCCACGGGTTCCGCCTTCGACCTCTTTCTCTGAGGCTTCTCCTTCCGGGGCTTCGGCTCCCTTGCCGGACGTACGGGACGTTCCGGCTCGAAGGGTATGAAGGTGCGGTCGATGAATTCATCGAAAGCCCTTATCACATTGTGGTTGAGCAGCGCTATCCACAGCACCAGCAGGAATACCGCCAGCACCGCAGTACCGGCCATACCGAGCATCGATACCAGCCAGCGGTTGACATAGAATCCGTATGATCCTCCGGCACCACTGACAAACAGATTGTCCCAATGGAATACGGAACATATGAAAGTCACTGATTCGGAGAGGACTATCGCACCCAGCAGCGTGACGAAAAGCCAGCGCAGAGGGCGCACGCCACGTACTCTCCAGAAAAACATACCCATCACTCCGAAGAAGAACGGGATGGCGAACGCGCCGAGCCCGAACAGCTGCACAAAGAGCAGATATGACCAGCGGAAACCGAGATTGCCGCACCAGTTGGCGGCCTTGAGCCCGTTTGCCATCAGTTCAGGGTCGGTCGCAAGGCTCTGGTCCTTCTTCCACGTGAAAAGGAAGGAGAATAATGACAGAAAAGTGAAGATCGCCAGCACGAAACAGAACATTCCTATGGCGAACTTGGCCACTTTCCATTTATCGATACCGGTCTGCCCTACTTTTTCCATTTCTTGCCCTTGTTCTGCTTTTTCCTGTTGTTCTTCGAATTGCCACCAAGTATGAGACCCGGACGGGAGAACTGGGAGGCATCACCGTTCAACGCTCCAAGATGAACGTCCCGGGGAACTGTCAGACGGCCGCCTGAAAGACGTTCCATATCCTTGAATATGGTCTCCTCCATCACGCTGTCCTTGTTCCAGATGAGGTATTGCTGGCGCATATAGATGCCCAGAAGGCGTATCATCTCCCTCTTTTTGTCGTCATCCTCGCGGGAGGCGACGACATCCACCATATTCTGTATGTTGCGCCCGTAGCAGCTGGCCTTGATGGGCACGGTCTGAAGCGGTATGCGGTCAGGTTTGGAGGTCATATCGGCCTTCTGCGGAACAGGATACGGAGAATCTATGTCTATCGAGTAGTCGGAAATGGCATATACGTGGTCCCACAGCTTCTGTTTTCCATCAGAAAGCTCGCGCATCTGCGGGTTGAGCGCGGTCATTGCGCCCACCACGGCACGAATCTGTTCGTTGCGCTTCGTGCGGTCTTCTATGGCGGAGACGTGTTCCACCATCTTCTGCACATATCTCCCATACTCCGGCAGACGGAGCTTGTCACGTTGCGTGTTATAGTCTTTCCAGTTTTCGTCCATCTTTCAAGAGCCCTGGCCGGGCCGGCATAAATTCGTACAAAGATAACAAACTTTGACAAGCTTTGCCCGATATTTATTAATTTCGGCTTCTGAAATGAAAAAGATTCTGGTAACAGGTGCCCTCGGACAGCTCGGAAGCGAGCTCAAAGAACGTAGGGGGAAGAACAAGTCGTTTATTTTCAGCGACATAAGAGCCGATCAAAGCAACGGCATCGTAGCGCTGGACATCTGCGACGCTGACGCCGTTCTCAAATTCCTGAAGGACAACGGCATCGCCGCGGTGATCAACTGCGCCGCATACACGAATGTCAACAGGGCGGAAAGCGAGCCCGAACTCTGCCGGAGGATCAATGTGGACGGGCCTGTGAACCTGGCGAGGGCCGTAAAGGCCTGCGGCGCCTCACTGGTGCAGATTTCCACCGACTACGTGTTCGACGGCAAACGGTCAAGAGGCGCATACGGGGAGTCGCACCGCTGCCATCCCGAATCGGTCTACGGCGCCACGAAGCGCCGGGCGGAGGTGCTCATACGCCGCACGGGCTGCAAGGGCGTGATAATCCGCACGGCCTGGCTCTATTCCTCATACGGCAACAACTTCGTCAAGACTATGCTCAATCTCGCCGCCACCCGTGACAGCATCGATGTGGTCGCAGACCAGTGGGGTTCCCCCACATACGCCGCCGACCTTGCCGAAGCGATACTGAAGATGCTCCCTTCGATTGACGCGTACCGCGGGGAAATCTTCCATTTCACAGATGAAGGAGTCTGCTGCTGGGCCGATTTTGCCGCGCAGATTATGGTCTATGCGGGCCTGGGGTGCCGAATCAATCCCATAACCACCGAACAATACCCCACCCCCGCCAGGAGGCCGGCCTATTCGGTGCTCGACAAATCCCTGATTCGGGACACCTTCTCCGTCGAGACGCCCTGGTGGACCGTTTCGCTCAAGAAAATGCTGAAAAAACTGTCTGAACAATGAATTTCATCAAAACTGATATCGAAGGAGTGTGGATCATCGAACCGCGTGTTTTCAGGGACCACAGAGGATATTTCTTTGAAAGCTGGTCGCAGAGGGAATTCGACGATGCCATCGGAGAGGTCCGGTTCGTCCAGGACAACGAGTCTATGTCGATGCAGGCGGGTGTCATCCGCGGCCTGCACTTCCAGAAGGGCGGTTCCGCACAGGCCAAACTGTTGCGCGTGGTCAGGGGACGCGTGCTGGACGTGGCCGTCGACATACGCAGGGGCTCCCCCACCTTCGGAAAGCACATCGCCGTGGAACTCGACGCCGAAAGCAAGCGTATGTTCTTCATTCCCAGAGGGATGGCGCACGGTTTCGCAGTCCTTGAGCCGAACACCGTCTTCCAGTACAAGTGCGACAACCTCTACGACCCATCATCGGAAGGCGGGCTGATGTGGAACGATCCCTCACTGGGCATCGTATGGCCCTTCAGCGCAGAGGAGGCCATCCTGTCCGAAAAGGACCTCCGCAACCCTTCCTTCGCCCAATGGAGGCAGGAATCTGACTGAAAAGCCGGGCCGAAAACTGTAGCAATTTTCGTGAACCGTTTCAAAACAGTTCCTAAAATTTTGGCAAAAGGAAAAAAAACATTACCTTTGTAATCCAATACCGCGGGGTAGAGCAGTGGTAGCTCGTCGGGCTCATAACCCGGAGGTCGCAGGTTCGAGTCCTGCCCCCGCTACTAAAAAAAGAGCATCGCTTTCCGCGGTGCTCTTTTTGCAGCTATGACTTTGTCATGATATAAAACAACACAAATATTGTACAATATAAATATTGTTTTTATATTTGTAAAAAACAGGAATATGACATTTGACAGGATACTGGAGGATGGGCGGCTGTGGGCTGTGCGATATGACGGAAAGGAGGACAACTGTTTTGAGGAGTTGTTCGGTCAGTGGTTTGACATGCGATGGCTGACTTCTTTCTTCAAAGATAATCTTGATGATTTGAAATCATATTTTCATATCACAGATGTGTACGAAGCTGTAATGGAAACCGTTGAG
>JAZRYW010000021.1:0-11420 GCA_045600965.1 Bacteroidales bacterium
AGAACCTGTTTTGAAATGGTTCACAAAATTTGTTATAGAAGATTTTTGAGGATAGATTTTCTCTTGAAGAAGGAGCAATGCAAAGGCATTGTAACTGATGAAAGAGGAAATATAGACCAAAAAGATTCATAAAAAATAAAGTTAATTATTTCAAAACAGGTTCTTACCAACAACCGTTCCAAATGAAATACATAGTCAGAGCCATAAAGTACTTTTTCTACTTCTGCATTTTCTTCTGCCTGGTGGTGGGGCTGATATATCTCTTCAACAAACCTGCCGACGGAGGCATTCAGGGGATGTTTCAGGAAGGCGCATTCAAGAAGATTGCGCTGGTGTTCGTGGCCATAGCCGCAGTATATCCCAAATTCGGCTTCCGGAAGAGGGAGCTTGACTTGTCCGGCACGTGGAACGACCACCGGGACAGGTTCGAGAGGTTTTTCAAGGACCTTGGCTACGAGAAGGAGAGCGACGACGGGAAAGTGGCCACCTGGCGCATCAGGAGCCTCGCCACGCGCATCTTCAGAATGTGGGAGGACCGTATAACCGTCGATTATTCCGGTGACGTTGTCACCGTGGAGGGCCTCGGCCGCGACGTTATGCGCATAGCCGGCTCGCTTGAATACTTCTCCCGCCGGAGCGAAGACGATCAGTAATCAATCATTTCCAACAATATGAAAGTCGTAAGAGTATTTTCTCTGGCCTTTGAGGCGGAATTCGCCGCCGGATACCTCGAGAACGAGGGCATCAACGCGCAGGTGTTCAACTCCGACAGCTCATTCACCACATTTGGCGGAGCCTCACCGATGTACACTGCCAGGGTCTGCGTCAATGACGAGGACTACGACAGGGCGGTGGAAGCGCTTGCAAGGCGTGACGAGGATCTCGCCTCCGATCTCGAGCAGGAGGCGATGAGCGCCGAATACGAGGGCTGATCCTATTTCCCGGACAGCGTGGCGGGCTTGTTCCTGACCCTTGAAAGGATCAGTATCACGATTCCCGCAAGGATGAAGGGCACTGACAGCCACTGGCCCATGTTGAGTGTCATACCCTGTTCGAAACCCACCTGGTCCTCCTTGATGAACTCGATGATGAAACGCATCCCGAAGAGGACTATGAGGAAGAAGCCGAATATCCAGCCCTTGCGGAGCCTGGGAAGGCTTCTGCGATAGCGCGCCAGGAGGAACAGCCCGAGAAGCAGATACGAAAGGGCTTCATAAAGCTGTGTGGGATGCTTTGCGACGGTCTCTCCCCTGCGCTCGAAGATGAATCCCCAGGGAAGGTCGGTGGCGTTGCCGTAAATCTCTGAGTTGAAGAGGTTGCCAAGACGTATGCAGCAGCCTGCGAAGCAGATGGTGATGACAAGGCGGTCGAGCAGCCACATCATATCGAAACCGTACTTCCTGCCGTATTTGCGTACATACCACCATACAGCCAGCAGCACGCCTATTGCGCCGCCGTGGCTGGCCAGCCCCCCTTCCCACACTTTGAGTATCTTGACGGGGTTGGAAAGATAGTATGCGGGCTCGTAGAAGAGGCAGTGGCCCAGGCGGGCGCCCACTATGGTGCCTATCAGCAGGGCCATAAGCAGCGGGTCAAGCAGGGTTTCAGGCAGTTTCTCACGCCTGAAGTACCATTTGAAGATATACCATCCTACGATGAAGCCGCCTACGAAGAGCAGCGAATAATAGCGGAGCGCGAACCCTCCTATGCGGAAGATTTCGGGGTTGACGTTCCAGTTGATTGCAAGCATATTCATATCGTCAATTTAGAAGCTTAAACAGCTTCTTATTTTTTCAATCTTACAAACACACTCAGCGGCAAGGCTTTGCCGGCACGGTCACGGAGGTACAGTTCGCCGCTTTCAATGCTCCTGCAGTCGGAATCCGTCCTTATGCCGAAGGCCTGACGGACGAGAGTGTCGGCAAGAAGCGACGAATAGCCGTTGGAATAGAGGTTCAGCACCACGAAACTGTCCTTCGGGGCGAGAAGGGAGGCGACGCTTGAGAGCATATCGAAGAGACATTCGTCAAGTTTCCACTTCTCACCGTCCGGCCCGTGGCCGTAGGCGGGAGGGTCGAGGATGATGCCGTTGTAGAGGTTGCCCCTGCGAACCTCGCGGCGGGCGAACTTCAGGGCGTCCTCGACAACCCAGCGTATGTCGCTCATCGAACTGAGTTCCATATTGTTCCTGGCCCAGGTGACCACCTGTTTCACGGAATCGAGATGGGTGACCTGAGCGCCTGCGGCACGCGCCGCGAGGGATGCGCCGCCGGTGTAGGCGAAAAGGTTCAACACCCTGGGAACTGCCACGCCGGTGTTGCGCAGGGCGGTCACCGTGTCATATATCCAGTCCCAGTTGGGAGCCTGCTCGGGAAATACGCCCACGTGCTTGAAGGAGGTCAGGCCAAGACGCAGCTTGAAGGAGGCCGCGCTGTCCCCGCGGTAGGATATCACCCACTGCTCGGGCATACGTCCCAGCATCTTCCAGGTGCCGCTGTCCTCCTTGCCCGCCTTGCCGAAGCCTGCGCCCGTGACAAAGCGCGTCTGAGCCGCCTTGAGCCACTGCTGCTCATCGAGGGTCCTGTTCCACAGGGCCTTCGGTTCGGGCCGTATCATTGTGTACTGTCCGAAACGTTCCAGCTTCTCGAAATTGCCGGAATCTATCAGTTCATAGTCTTTCCAGAGAGTTGACGGGCTTTGCAGCAGCATATTGTTGATTTATCAACCCCAAAGATAATGCTTTATTCTTTTTTTATCTATTTTTGTACGATGAAAAAAGGCCCTCCGGGCCTCCGATAAGGATAAATCCATATAGAACAGATATGCAAAGTATTGACACCTACAACTTTAATGGCAAGAAGGCCATCGTCAGAGTAGACTTCAACGTTCCTCTTGATGAAAATTTCAACATTACTGACGACACCCGTATCCGTGCGGCCATACCGACCCTCAAGAAGGTCCTCGCAGGTGGCGGAGCCCTCATCATAATGTCACATCTCGGCCGTCCGAAGGGAGTTACCGACAAGTATTCCCTCAAGCACATCATCGGCCGCGTTGAGGAACTCCTCGGCACAAAGGTCCAGTTCGCTCCCGACTGTATGCGCGCTGCCGTTCAGGCACAGGGCCTGAAGGCCGGTGAAGTCCTCCTTCTCGAAAACCTCCGCTTCTACGCAGAGGAGGAAGGCAAACCCAGAGGACTCGCGGAAGACGCTTCCGACGAAGAGAAAAAGGCTGCCAAGGCAGAGGTCAAGGAAAGCCAGAAAGGCTTCGTGAAGACTCTCGCCTCATATGCCGACTGCTACATCAACGACGCATTCGGCACCGCCCACCGCGCACACGCCTCAACAGCCCTCATCGCCAAGTATTTCCCTCAGGACAAGATGTTCGGTTACCTGATGGAAGGCGAGATCAAGGCTATCGACAACGTGCTGAAGAACGCCCAGCACCCCTTCACCGCCATCATAGGCGGCTCGAAGGTGTCCAGCAAGCTCGCAGTGCTCGAAAATATGCTTGAAAAGGTTGACAACCTCATCATAGGCGGAGGTATGGGTTATACCTTCATCAAGGCCGAAGGCGGAAAGATAGGCAACTCGCTCCACGAGGATGACCTCATCCCCCAGGCTGTCGAAATTATGAACAAGGCAAAGGAAAAGGGAGTGAACATCTATCTCTCAATCCAGACCAACGTGGCCGACGACTTCTCCAACGAAGCCAACACCAAGCTCGTTCCCTCCCACGAAATTCCTGACGGATGGGAAGGAATGGATGCAGGCCCGCTGTCCCTGGAACGTTGGAGGAATGTCATCCTCTCATCCAAGACCATACTCTGGAACGGCCCTGTCGGCGTGTTCGAGATGCCCGCCTTCGCAAAGGGAACCCTCCGGATTGCAAGCGCTCTGGCAGAGGCCACTGAAAAGGGCGCATACACCCTCGTAGGCGGCGGTGACTCCGTTGCAGCCGTTACCCAGATGGGCTACGCCAGCAAGGTAAGTTATGTATCCACCGGCGGTGGCGCAATGCTCGAAGCCCTTGAAGGCAAGGACCTCCCCGGCATCGCAGCCATCAGGGAATAAGCTTCCGCCATGATAAGGGAACAACTTCTGTCGCTCGACTCCGTAAACCTCAATCTCGGAGGCGGCACAGGTCCTATAATGAGCGCCGTGCTGGCGCTCATTATGTTCGGTGTGGCTCTCGGTATCAGGGTGGACACCCTCAAGCAGGTGTTCATCAGGCCTAAGTCGTTGCTGACAGGTATTCTTCTGCAATGGGTCGGCCTTCCGCTTGTGACCTTCCTTCTGATAGTGGTCTTCAACAAGTGGCTGACCCCTATGGTGTGTCTGGGTATGATACTGGTGGCAAGCTGTCCCGGAGGAAACATATCCAACTTCATCAGCTCGCTCTCGAAGGCCAACGTGGCGCTTTCAGTCAGTATGACCGCCGTCGCAACGGTATGCGCGCCTTTCGTCACCCCCGTCAGCTTCTGGCTCTGGGGCAACCTCTACCTCAAATACGCCAGCCTCTACGGCGCGATGACCATCCCTCACCTGCAGATACCTTTCTGGGACATATTCACCACGGTTTTCATAATCCTCGGCATTCCCATCGTGCTCGGTATGCTCTGCGCGCACTATCTCCCCAAGTTGACCGAAAAAATCAAGAAACCGTTCTCGATATTCTCGATAGTCGTGTTTGTGGTGATGGTGCTCGGTATGTTCATACCCAACTGGCAGCTGTTCATCCACTACATCGTCTTCATATTCATACTTGTGCTGATCCACAACGCCTGCGCATTCGGCACGGGCTGGTTCGGCGCATCGCTTATGAAGCTTCCGCGTCTTGACCGCAGGGCCATCACGGTGGAGGTCGGCATACAGAACTCCGGCCTCGGACTGACACTCCTTCTCAATCCTGAAATCTTCAAGCCCGAAGTATGGAGCAATCCGGCCATAGGAGTGATGTATGGAGGTATGCTGTTCGTAACGGCCTGGTGGGGCATCTGGCACATTGTCTCAGGCCTCGGAGTGGCAACAATATTCCGTCATAGCCCCTCCCCCGGAACGGAAGGATGATGGATTGTGACCTGATATGCATCCTCGGGCCTACGGCAAGCGGAAAGACAAGGTTCGCCGTCAGGCTGGCACGCAGGCTGGGAGCCGAAATCATTTCGGGCGATTCCAGACAGGTGTACCGGGGAATGGATATCGGGACAGGAAAGGATCTGGAGGAATACGGTGACGTACCGTACCACCTCATCGACATCGTGGATGCCGGAACGAAATATAACATCTTCCAGTATCAGCGCGATTTCGAGGCCGTCTGGCAGGACATTACCGGCAGGGGCGCAAGGGCGATACTGTGCGGTGGAAGCGGACTTTATATGGAGACCGTCACGCGCGCTTTCAGGCTCGCCGACGTGCCGCCGGACCCGCTCCTCCGCGCAGAACTGGAGAAGTGTGACGACCAAACGCTCATAGAGCGCCTCGCTTCACTCAAGCGCCTTCACAACACCACCGACTTCGACACCCGCAAACGGCTAATAAGGGAACTCGAGATAGCTATTTACCAGAGCGAGCACCCTGTGGAAAGAAGCGGATATCTTCCCAAACGCACCCGCTACATAGGTCTGAAGGTTGACCGTGACCAAAGGAACGCCCGAATTGACAGACGGCTCAGGGAGAGGCTCGAAAACGGGATGGTCGATGAGGTGAAGCGCCTTCTCGAAAGCGGGATAAGCGCAGAGGACCTCATATACTACGGCCTTGAATACAAATATGTTACAAGTTACGTAATCGGGGATATGGATTACGATACGATGGTTGAAAGACTGTCCATCGCCATACATCAGTTCGCCAAAAGGCAGATGACATGGTTCCGCGGTATGGAACGACGCGGGATAGAGATAGAATGGGTTGAACCCGATTGCGACATTGAAACCCTTGCAATATGAAACTATACAGATTCACGGCAGTTTCCGTCCTGCTTCTCACAACGGCGGCATTTTCAGGGGCGCAGAACCCTTCCGGCCTCAAATACACCGATGCAAACCTCCTTACCGTCGTAGGACAGGGCTCCGCCGTGCGCTTCTCGTCCAACTCCACCTGCATCGGAGCGAAATGGGCCGGAGACGGGATATGCGGCATAGATCTGTACAAGCTTGACGGGGGACAGTGGAAATTCACAGGCGTGGTGAGTCCCTCCCGCTCTGCGGAGTGCAATCCGGACGGGGACCTGCGCGAATATCTCGCCTTCCTGCCATCCTGTGGCGTGGTGGACAGCCTTGCTTTCGGCTGCGAACCCCAGGCCGTCATAGCCCTTCCGCAGGATGACATTCTGACCGGGAAAGGCAGGCCCTATGTATTCTGCGGCACCGCAGCGAATCTGACAGGATGCGTTTCGCGCCCCGGACTGACATATCCGGCCATCATAAGCCGCCGCACCGGCAGGGAGAGCATAATCCTCCCGGCTGACTGCATTGCGGAAATGGATTCCCTGATGGCGGCCACCGTTGCGGCCATCGACGCCGAAGCCTATGTGGTCGACTGCCGTGACGCGATGGACTTTCCGGCGATGCGCGACAGCGCTGAGCGTTTCATATCGTACGTTGAAGGCATAAGACCGCAGAGCAAGGTCTATATGGTGAAGACCGATCTGCTCGGAGGGGATATGGAGGGCACAATGGACGGCGTTCACCTGAACGACCTCGGAGCGATGCGTCTGGCCGATGAACTTATGAAGCAGATGGGCCTCGGCAGATATGTGCCTTCGATGAAGAAGGATTTGAACGACCTCCAGAGGCGCAATGTGGAACTCATAGCGCTTATGGCTGTCCTGCTGATTCTGGCACACTACGTGAGGAAGGGTTTTGGCGGAAAGAACCGCAAGTCATTCTCAAGCGACAACGAAAATGCCCAAGGCAAGGAGTAAGATAGAGATACGCAACAAGAAGGCCTCGTTCGAATATGAATTCATCGAGACCCTGACGGCCGGAATTGTGCTCAGCGGCACTGAGATCAAGTCCATCCGCGCCGGCAAGGCGTCGCTTGTCGATTCATACTGTTATTTTGCCGGGAACGAACTGTTCGTGAAGAATATGCACGTCGCCGACTACTGGTGGGGGACCACCAACCAGCACGACCCCAAGCGCGACCGCAAGCTTCTGCTGACAAAACGCGAACTGCGCAAACTGCAGAGGGCTGTCAAGGAGAAGGGTATGACCATCGTGGCCTACCGTCTTTTCATCTCCGAAGGCGGGTATGCAAAGCTCAATATCGCCCTGGCGCGCGGAAAGCGCGAATACGACAAGAGGGAGTCCATAAAGGAAAAGGACCGCAGAAGGTACGACCTTGACTGACGTCCTTATTTCTGGCTCTCGATGGAGCCCTGATGGATTATCTTGAGAATCTGTTCGACGAAGTCCGAATCGAGGCCCAGCGCGTCACCCTTCCTGACTGCGTCACTGAGCATCTCCTCCCAGCGTGACTGCTGAAGGATGGTTATGTTGCGTTTCTTCTTGTAACGGCCTATCTCCCGGGAAATCTCCATTCTCTGCGCGAGCAGCTCGAGCAGGCTGCCGTCAATGAGGTCTATCCTTGAACGGTATTCGGCCAGCATTGCCTTGTCGGCATCGGTGCCTTCCCTGTCAGGCCTTGCCAGGTTTGCAAGCAGGCTTTTCAGTTCGGCCGGCGTCAGCTGCTGAGAGGCATCGCTGAGTGCGGCGGCGGGATTGATGTGGGATTCTATGAACAGGCCGTCGAAACCTAAGGCCATTGCGGCCGAAGCGGCCTCCGGCACATAGCGGCAATCTCCGGTCAGATGGCTTGGATCGGCCAGGAGGGTTATGCCGGGGAATTTCTGTTTCAGGTCGATGGCCACCTGCCACTGCGGCACGTTGCGCCAGCGTGGCTTGCCGTAATATGAGAATCCGCGGTGTATGGCTCCGACCGAACGGACACCGGCATTGTGCAGACGTTCTATGGCGCCCGCCCACAGCTCGGCATCGGGATTCATAGGATTCTTTACGAACACCGGGACATCGACACCGTGCAGGCTTTCGCAGATGTCCTGCACCAGAAAAGGATTGGTGGTAGTCCTTGCGCCTATCCAGAATATGTCAATCCCCGCCTTGAGCGCCTCTTCGACGTGGCGGGGAGTTGCAACCTCAACGGCGACCTTCAGTGGAAGTTCGCTCTTGAGTTCCTCTATCCAGCGCAGGGCCTCGCTGCCGGCTCCCTCGAAGGTACCCGGCCTCGTGCGCGGTTTCCAGACTCCGACCCTGAAAGCGTCGACGTAGCCGTGGAGAGCGCGTGCGGTATCGATGACCTGGCTGCGGGTTTCGGCGCTGCAGGGGCCTGCGATTATCATTATACGGTCATTATTTCCTTTTCCTTGGCGGCAAGGATTTCATCGACCTTCTTGACGAACTTGTCCGTCTCCTTCTGGACAGTCTCCTCGCAGTCCTTTTCGACGTCTTCGGGAAGACCTTCCTTCTGAGCCTTGCGAAGGGCTTCGACGGCATCGCGGCGGGCGTTCCTTACGCCGACCTTTGCGGTCTCACCGGCCGTGCGGGCCTTCTTGACGAGTTCCTTGCGGCGCTCTTCGGTGAGCGCGGGAACGATGATGCGTATCATCTCGCCGTTGTTCTGGGGAGTGAAGCCGAGGTTTGCATCCATAATGGCCTTCTCGATGGGGGCAATCATATTCTTCTCCCAGGGCTGAATGATCATCGTGCGGGCATCGGGGGAACCTATGCTGGCCACCTGGGGTATGGGCATCATCGAACCGTAGTAGTTCACCATCACGTTGGCGAAGACTGCGGGATTGGCCTTGCCGGCCCTGTATGTCTTGAGGTCCTCTTCGAGGTAATTCACTGCATCGGCCATCCTGGCCTTTGCTGCGGAAATGATTTCTTGTGAATTGTCTGTCATATCTTTTTGTATTGTCAGCAGGTTACTGTCGTTCCTATGGCCTTCCCGTCCACTATGGCGTTCAGGTTGCCGGGCGTGGTGGAATCATAGACGATGGTGGTCATACCGTTCTCCCTGCACAGAGCGAATGCGGTCTGATCCATAACGCGGAGATTGTCCGCAAGGGCTTTGGCGTAGGTGATGGTGGTGAACTTCACGGCGGAAGGGTTCTTCTTGGGGTCGCTGTCATAGACGCCGTCCACCTTGGTGCCCTTCAGAAGCGCGTCCGCCGAAATCTCGCAGGCACGCAGGGCGGCCGCGCTGTCGGTGGTGAAGAAGGGGTTGCCGGTGCCGCCTGCAATGAGCGCCACACCGCCCTTTTCCATAAATGCGACCGCATTGTCGCGGGTGTAGTAGCGTGCCGTCGGCTCCATAGGAAGGGATGTGAACACTTCGGCGGGGATGCCTTCCTCCTTGATGAACTGTGAGAGGGCTATGCTGTTGATGACGGTGGCGAGCATACCCATACGGTCGCCCTGAACGCGTTCGAACCCAAGGGTGCAGCCGGCCGCGCCGCGGAAGATATTGCCCCCGCCAACGACTATGGCAACCTGTGTGCCCTTGCGGACAACCTGTGCTATCTCCTCTGCATATTGCTTGAGGACGGGAGTGTCGAGACCTGCCCCGTCCGGTCCGCCCAGCGCCTCTCCGCTGAGTTTCAAAAGTATCCTGTGAAGTGCCATTGTGTCTGTATCGCTCAAGTTACGCCAACGCGGAAGTTGAATATATTACCTGACAAAAGTAACCAAATATTATGTTTTTTACAACTTAGCAATTATCTTTGCAGGACGAAATGAATTTACAGGAATAAATAGCAACGGACAATCATGGCAAAAAGCATCTTCACTTCTTCGATAGGAAAGAAGTTCATAATGAGTATTTCAGGTCTCTTCCTGATAGTTTTCCTCTGTCTCCACGCCACCATCAACACCTTCTATATCTTCAATCCCGACTGGTTCCGTCAGGGCTGCGAATTCATGTCGCTCCCCGTCGTTGACATAATGGTTCCCATCCTCGCGCTCGGATTCGTGATTCACATCGCATACGGCATCATCCTCTCCATCGGCAACCTCAAGGCCCGCGGAGAAGCGCGCTATGCGGTGGCCAACAGGGCTAAGGCCGATTCGTGGTCAGCCAAGAATATGATTTGGCTCGGCCTCATCGTCCTCGGATTCATCGCATTCCACCTCACCCACTTCTGGGCCAAGATGCAGCTTCAGGACTGGCTCGGCAACTTCGAGGCGAACGACCCCGTCCTCCTTATGGAGACCGTCTTCAAGCCCGTATGGGTTGTCGCCCTCTACATCGTATGGTTCTTCGCAATCTGGATGCACCTCACCCACGGTTTCTGGAGCGCATTCCAGACCCTTGGATGGAACAACGCCATCTGGTTCAAGCGTGTCAAGGTCATCGGCATCATCGTCGTCACCGTCATCTGCCTTATGCTCGTTGCAGTTGCAGCAGTCGCATGCCTCAACGCCAACACCGGCATCAACTTCCACCTGACAGAAATCTGCAACTTCATCCACTAGGACAAGCCGTTTTCAAAAATAAGAGAGGTCGACCTTGCCGGTCGGCCTCTTGTCTTTGAGGCCGGGCGAGGAGGCCGTCCTGGACTAAGAGAGGTCGACCTTGCCGGTCGCCCTCTTGTCTTTGAGGCCGGACGAGAGAGCTGTCTTGGACTAAGAGAGACCGGACGAGGAAGGAGATGGCTTTCGGGCGCACGGGAACGGGAAATCGAAATTCACCTGGCATCGCATCCCTCGCCGGAGCCCCGCAGAACCCACATCCCCGTGCCAGGTGATTTTCGGTTTTGCCCCAGCCACCGCAGAAGAACAAATCCGGTCATTTTGTTCTTCTGAGAGAGCTCTGGTGCAGTCCGTGAGAGCCCTGGTGCAGTCAGTGAGGGCTCTGGCGCAGTCAGAAGAACATTTCGGGCTTTTTTGTTCTTTTGAGAAGGTTCCGGCCGCCGCAGGAGAACAAATCCGGTCATTTTGTTCTTTTGAGAGAGCCCCTCATCATATCCCTGTATCCAGTTGACTCGGCCATCTCCGCCGGTTTCTTCATTCCGATGCTCATATGCGGCCTGCGGTTGTTGTAGAAGTCGACAACCACGGCTACTGCCTCGATGACTTCCTGGATTCTCCTGAAGATCTTGTCCTTAAGGAGCTCGTTCTTCATCGTGTCGTTGATGCGTTCGGCCTGAGCGTTGTCCTTCGGATCTCCAGCCTCGGTCGTGCTTATTCTGCATATCAGGGCTCTCCTTCCAGCCTACGGCCTCCAGTCAACCCCCTGGCAAAGATAAGACTCGATAAAAGTAAGAATCTGTTTTGAAATGATTAACTTCAATACTTATGTTTCTTTTTCGCATATTTTTCGATGCTTTTCAGTCACAACGGAACCCCGTTGCTCCTTCAAATCATCAAAAAATCTACTGAAAAATAACCTATAACAATT
>JAZRYW010000022.1:0-52274 GCA_045600965.1 Bacteroidales bacterium
CTTTGTCGGACGGCAGAATCGGATTCACGCGCCTTCACCTGCAAGCAGATTCCACGGAAACTGGGAAAGCGGCATCAAGTTTATTGACGATGCTCTTCTGGGAGACCAGAGCGACGCGCCCGAGTGCCTGAAAGGCGATCCTGGAAAGAACCACTATTTCTTTCTGCCATTGCTGCTTGGTCTGTTTGGGTTGTGTTTTCAATTTTACAGGGACAAGAGTGGGTTCTGGCTGAACCTTCTGATGTTTTTTATGACTGGAATTGCGATTGTCATATTCCTTAACCAAACTCCTTATCAGGTAAGGGAAAGAGATTATGCCTATGCCGGGTCTTTTTATTTCTTCAGCGTATGGATCGGTCTGGCGGTAGCAGCCGTAACAACCTTGATTCAGGAAATGACGGGAGAGCGGGGCAGGCTTGCGGTTTCCGTTGCTGTCAGCTTTCTTTGCCTTGCCGTGCCCGTCGAGATGGCAGCGCAGAACTGGGATGACCACGACAGGTCCGGACGTCGTACGACCGTGGAAACGGCATACAACTGCTTGAATTCTGTCGGAGAGAACGGAATACTTGTCACGGATGGAGACAATTGGACCTTCCCTCTCTGGTATGCACAGGAGGTGGAGGAATGCCGGGCCGATGTGAGAATAGTGTGCACGGGGCTCCTCAATATTGACCAGATGACCGGAACGATAAACGAATCTGCAGCTCTTCCGATATCCATAGATAAGAAACACTTCCTCTATGGATGTAACCACGGCATTCCGGTTTTCGATAAGGACAATGAGGTTATGGACATCAGCGATGTGATGCACATCTTCAATCATCCGGAACAATATGAAAGAGAGGTGGGCTATATCGCATCAAGAAAAATATCCGTCCCTGTCAACAAAGAGAACGTGATTGAGTCAGGCATCCTTGACGTGCGCTTTGCGGATATGATTCCGGATGAGATTGTTCTTACTATTCCTGAAGATAAAAAACGCGTCACGAACGGGGAACTGCTCATACTCGATTTCCTTTCACGCTATGACTGGGACCGTCCTGTCCATTTTCTGTTCGATACTGGAGACATCAATTTGGGTATGATGGATTATATGCAGCAGACCGGGTATTCCTATAAGTTTATTCCGGTGAAGTGTATGAGTGCATCAACTGACTCGGTGTTCCTGGATACGGAGTTGCTCTATCGCAATCTGAAGGAGGTTTGCAAGTGGGATGCTGTCTCTGCTGACAGATACTTCGTTGACTATCAGGATATGAATATTCATCTTGGAGTGAAACCTATACGGAAAATGTTCCTGGATGCCGCTCGGGCACTCATTGATAATGGGGAGGAGGAAAAGGCCCTGGAACTGCTCGATTTGTGCCTGCAGGTCACTCGCAGATATCCTCTTGAGACAATACCGTTGGGTTTTTCCGCCAATGATTTCACGGTGTTGTCAATGATTGAATCCTACTATGCTCTCGGGGCTGCGGATAAGGCGCGGGAGTTGGCCTCAAGGATGGGAGCGGAACTTCTCGACGCTGAAAAGTTCTACCGGAAGTTCAATAAACGGAGACACTGGGAGTTGGACACCATTGAGGAATGCCTTCAAATCCTGTCGGGTATCCTCTCTGAAGCAGGAGAGAAGGAGATGGCTGAAACATTTTCTTTTACAGGACACCATTCGATATAACCGCTTTGTGCATCGTATTCCCTATAATGTTCGAGAGGGATTCCATTTATCCAACCCCTGACCAATTCTTCAAGGAGTTTGTCTATATGCTTTATCACATTTCCGACCACATTTGACGAATACGCGCTCTGGTCGACATCCATCCCTGCAACCCGCGGGCCACTCGGATTCTCCCGGAGATATCGGAAAATGCCCATATTCGAGCCTCCCATAACCGGATATATGAAATCATACTTTCCGTCTACTTCCTCCATCTGCATATAAACTTCCTTATCCATTGAATAGCCGTGCCAATCATCGCTGAGGTATCTTCTGTCAGGCATCTGCTCGGTTACGGATTTATATCCCTCCTCAAAACCATTTGCGGCTCTGATGAGCAACGGATCGCTCTTGTACGCCAGCCAGATAAGCGGCTTGGTCCAGCCCATCTCGGCTACATATTTCCCGGCCTGGTAGGATGCGCCATCCATCGGAATCATAAAGGAATATGCCTTGATGCAGTTCTGGGATTGCGGCAACTCGGGAATTTCGAAGGTCAGTATTTCAATCTCATTGTCGGATTTGAAATCGGGGTCCGAAATTATTTTCTCGGTGAGTTCCCGGTAATCTGATGCCGCAAAAATCAGCAGGGTATGTGCAACCTTCCGGCTGCTTTCCTCTATCCACTTATATGCCAAACTTTCCGCCTGCGCCATCGACTCCGGAGGCAGATAATTCATACTGACTTCGCTATGGTTGATATATACTCTTGTGAGTCCTTTGGTAATCAGATCATTGTACCCGTTGTCACCTGCGCCGCCTATGGAAGAGAAAATGACAATCTGCCGGTCAACGGGTCTGTCGATATAGATTTTTGTACAAGACGACAGTCCCAGCAGCGCGGGGACGATGACACCGATACAGAATATGCATCTGCGGATCTCCCTGATATCCTCAATCGTCATAGTCTTGTCAGCTCTTATCGTTGCAAAATTAATGAAAATAACTCAACCCACAATCTCTTGCCGGCCGCAGATATGCCGGATATGGTGGGAACCGTCGGACAAGCGGTGGATTTTGCGGCAAATGAAATAAAGTTCATTAATTTTGCATTATGGAGAATAGGTATCTTACCCGGAAGTTCATCAGGAAACTGCCTGGCACCATTATGAAAACGGTTCCTATGCCTGAACCTGAAATCAGCAAACACAAATGAATATGTCATACACTGTTTCCGACATTCAACACATAGTTGATGCCCAAAGGGCCTTTTTCCGTTCAGGAACCACGCTGGACATAAAATGGCGTCTGTGTCAGCTGCGCAGGCTGCGGGATGCCGTAATCGCCCACGAGAAGGAGTTTGAAGAAGTTCTGCACGCCGACCTCGGCCGTAGCGCAACTGAAGCGTACCTTTGCGATATAGGCCCCATTGTGGTGGAAATCAATGAGATGCTTCGCGGCTTGCGCCGATGGGCACGCCCGGAGAAACATTTCAGCGGACTGATGTGCTTCCCGAGCCTGATTACCAAGGTATATAAAATGCCGTATGGCGTCACGCTCGTGATAAGCCCTTTCAATTTCCCGATTCTGCTTACGCTCGGAGTGGTGGCGGCCAGCATCTGCGGGGGCAACACGGTCGTTATCAAAGCCAGCGCAAAATCCCGCCATTGTACGCAGGCGATGAAAAAATTCATTGCCGAAGTCTTTCCTCCCGAATTCGTGACTTTGATTGACGGAGGGCACGATGTCGCCGATATGTGCCTGGAACAGAGGTGGGACAAGATCTTCTATACCGGTTCCCCGAAAGTTGGCAGGCACGTCCTTGCCAAGGCCGCAGAAAACCTTACACCCGTAGCCCTGGAATTGGGAGGGGAAACCGGGAACTGGTGCATCGTCCGCAAGGACGCCGATATCAGGGATGCAGCCCGCAAGATAGCTTTTTTCAAGCTCTGCAATGCCGGTCAGATATGTATAAACATCAATCAGGTGGCTGTCGCGCAGGAAATTGCAGAGGAATTCCTGGAGGCCCTGAAGGATGCGTTCCGCTCTCAGATTGGCGAAGATGCGCAGGACAATGAGGAGTATCCGAAGCTGATTACTCCACAAGCGTTTGAAAAGTGTTCATCTCTCGCTGAACAGCACCGTGACCGTATCGTGTATGGAGGCAAAGGCAATGCCGATGCCCTCAGATATTCACCGACGGTCATCTATCCGGTGGATATCAACGAAGAAATAGTGCAACAGGAACTGTTCTGCCCGCTGCTGCCCGTCGTGCCTTTCAGGGACAGCGAGGTTGATGCAGTGCTTGACGTAATTGCAGACAGGGAGCATCCCCTTGCAATGTATCTGTTCACCAAGGATATGAAGTGGGCGGAGCGGGTGATGGCCTCGCAACAATATGGCGGCGGCTGCATCAATGAAGTCTGTGTGCATATGATGGTGAAAGGCGTGCCTTTCGGCGGCGTCGGCCATTCCGGGATGGGAGCCTATCACGGGGAATGGGGGTTCCGCGAATTCACCCATCCGTCGACAGTGTTGAAAGGAAGCACCCGCCTGAACCTCTCCTTGAGAGAACACCCATACCGGGAGAAGGGAATCCTGCCATTGCTCCGTCTTCTGGAAAAGTAAGGGGCCTTTCAAAAGAACAAAATGACCGGATTTGTTCTTCTGCGGCAGCCGGGGGCCTTTCAAAAGAACAAAATGACCGGATTTGTTCTTCTGCGGCAGCCGGGGGCCTTTCAAAAGAACAAAATGACCGGATTTGTTCTTCTGCGGCAGCCGGGGGCCTTTCAAAAGAAAGGATCCCGGGATATCTCAGAGATACCAGCCTTACCGCTCAAGATAAATTCGGCTATCAGCGGGACGCAGGAAACGGTGGAAGGGGCCGGAGTCTTTTCTTTATGTATTCCACGCTTGAGACGTATTGCCCGTCGGTGTCGAGGTGTTCTATGATCATAGGCATATCCTCATCCTCGGCGGTGGCCAGGCGCATATAGAGGTCAAGGTCGAGCGAACCCTGTCCGCAGGCACACTCCTCCAGCTGGAAGGTGTATTCCTCCCTGAGCCGTATGTCCTTGAGATGACAGCTGCGTATGCGTCCGCCGAGCTTGTCGAAGCATTCCCTCAGGAAATCGTCGTTGAAGAAATAGCGCCGGGGCGAGGTTATCATATTCACCACGTCGAGATGAACCCCGAAATGCCTGCGGTCGACCTCCTCCAGCAGCTGCAGGTATTCGTCCGGGCTTCCGGGAATCATCCAGGGCATAGTCTCTATGCAGAACATTGTTTTCTGAGGGCAGGCCTCGTCGATGATGCGCCGTATCATATCCACGGCCATATTGCGGGCCTGCCCGCTGAAATTGCCACGGTATCCTCCGTCCCAGCGCGGGCCGTAAGGCGTGCCCACGACGTTCACGCAGCAGCGTGCGCCTATGCGGTCGGCCATCTTCAGCTGTCCGACGGCATAGCGTATCCATTTTTCCCTCTCCGCGGGGTCTGCGGCGAGCGTGTTGCGCCACACCCCGACCTCCGCTATCGTCAGCCCTTCATTTTCAGCCGCCCGACGGTAGGCGTCGATCATTTCCTGTGGCGCGAGATGGTCAAGCGGAAACACCACCGTGCCAAGGCCGAGCGAAGCGTGTCCGGCGGCCCATTCCTCCGGGGTGGAGTGCTTCAAGGGGGATGAAATGCCGAGTCTCATCAGAAAGTCCTCCTGTGTATCACTGACGGGTCCATATGGGAGAGGCTGTCGATGCCTGTGCGGGCCATTGCGCCGGCAAGTTCACCGGTCATTGCGCCGATACGGGCGGCAACGGCTTCGGGCCCGTCCTTGAGAAGGGGCATCAGATGCCTTCCCACCGACACGGCCTTCGCGCCGAGCGCCAGGCACTTGAACGCGTCGAAACCGCTTTCGATGCCGCAGTCGACGAATATCTCCATCTGCCCTCCGACCTGGCGGACTATCTCCTCCAGCACGAAGACAGGGGGCACGGTGTAGGGCATCATACCATGGTGGTGCGAAACCACTATGCCGCTGCAGCCGGCATCGGCGCACTTGCGGGCGTCAAGGGGGCTGAGCACGCCTTTCACTATGAAGGGGATGCCTGCCGCGCGCACGAAACCTGCAATCTCAGCGGCGGTCTTGGCCTTCATAGGCAGGCCGAACACGCTGTCATATCCGCCTGCGGAGTTGAAACTGTGGTCAGTGTCCATACCCACGGCTATGCAGCCGGCCTCCACTGCCGCCTCTATCTTGCGGAACACTTCCGCGTTGTCGGCGTGCGGCTTGATTATCTTTATGGTCCTTGCGCCGGTGGCTGCAATGTCCCTCAGTTCATCCTCATCGCCCATACCAACCCAGTGGACTGCTCCGGCGAGGGCCGCGCCGCGGGCATAGGTCACCATTCCGTCAGGGGCGGTGTTGCCCAGGTGCGACAGGGCGGCGGTCATAACGGGTGTGCGGAACGTCTCTCCGAAGAGCGTCATTTCCGTCGAGGGCAGGGTGGAGTCGATGTATCTGGTCTCGATCAGCAGGGAGTCGAAGCAGTCCCTGGTGATGCGGTCCGGGTCTGAATACTGGTTCATATCGATAGCTTTCTGGCTGTTATTTCACTGTTTATTTCGTCCATACGCTTGTCGGTCAGTTCGTAACGGCTGATTACAAGCGCAGCCGCAATCATCAGCACGGCGGGGCATATCGTCTCGAGACTGACAATTCCCTGCTCCGCGAAACGGGTCTGTACGCTTTCTCCTGCCTTGAAGCCGACAAAGGCGAGTACAAGGCCCGGAATCACGCCTCCGAGAGCCATGCCGGCCTTCATAAATATGCAGATGATGGCGTTCACTATGCCTGATACCCTCTTGCCGGTGGTGAACTCGCCGTACGTGACCACGTCAGGCACCAGAGCCCACATATACCCGGTGGCCACCGCAACTCCGCTGCTCTTGATGAACTGGGTCACGCAGAGCAGGAAGAAATGGGCCTTGAGGGCGGGGATGGTGGCGTAGAGGTGCATAAGAAGCATACCGAAGAGCGATACGCCTATGAACATCAGAAACAGTCCCTTCTTGCCCACCTTGCGCTTGATGGCGGGAACAAGGGGCAGCAGTATGAATGCCGGCAGTGTGCCGGTCCACATAAACACCGAGGTCATCAGCGGAGTGGCTCCGACATTGTAGGTCAGGAAGTAGGAGTCGGCCGCATTGTCTATGCTCATAGTGGTGAACGCAATGATGAAGAACAGCGAAAGTATGCGCAGGGGCCTGTTGCGGACGAGTTCCATCCAGAGGTCGCTGGTCTTCACGCGGTCGTTGTCCTCCTTGCTCATCACTATCCTTTCCCTGCTGCGGGAGAAACACAAAAGTATGATGCACAGCCCCACGGCGGCGAAGATGCTCATCGTGATGAACCAGGCTCCGGCTGCCTCCGGCGTGTCATATACGGCCTCTTCGCGTCCCAGTGAGGGGTTGTAGACCTTCGGGGCGAAGATGGCCACTATCAGGGGTATGGCCTTTATCGCAATGGCGGCCAGATTGGCGCAGATCATACGGACGCTGTTGAGCACCGTGATCTCGTTGTTGTCGCGGGTCATCGAGGAGTGCATCGCTCCGTAAGGGACGCTGATCAGCGTGAAGCACATACTCAGCGCTACATAGGTGACATAGGCGTAGACGGTCGAGCCGCTGAATCCGTTCCAGAAGCACAGCACGGCGGCTCCCGCGAGGGGGACGCCGCCGAGTATCAGCCACGAGCGGTATTTGCCCCAGCGCGGCCTCGCCTTGTCGACCAGGGTGCCTACGACCGGGTCCCACACTATGTCCACAATGCGGACCACAAGGAACATCACGGCAGCCGTTTCCGGCCTCAGGCCGAATACGTTGGTGTAGAAGAACAGAAGCCAGAAACTGACTGTCTGATATATTATGTTGAGCGCGAATTCGCCGGAGCAGAAGCCTATTCTTTCCCCCCAGCCAAGCCTGATTGACTCTTCCATATGGATATTGGTACTGATTTCACAAAAATAAGCATTTTTTGTGACAATCGATTTCGGCAAATTTATATCTTTGCCGCCCGCCATATCCTATCGGATGCAGATGCCCAAGGCACCAAAAAATTTGGAATAACGAAAAATTTCTTATATTTGCACTTCGAAGCTGCTGGATTCTTCTAACGGTTAGGAAACCGGATTCTCAGTCCGGGAATAAGGGTTCGATTCCCTTATCCAGTACAAATCCCGCTTACGTAAATGCAATTGGCAGATACTGAGCGGGTTTTGTCTATAAGAACCTTTTTTTAAGAATGACTTAACCGCTGTCATGTCAGAGAAGATTTCCAGAAGGAGCGCTCTCAAGCTTATGGGCGTTTCGATGGCCGGAGCCACGGTGCTCGGCGCTGCAGGCACCATTGCCGGACTTTCCGGCTGCACTTCAAACCACGGGCAGGCCGGAGGGAACGCCTCTCCTGCCGACGATCCCGGCGCAAGTACCGTCAATATTGACCGCCCCGTTGTCTATGAGGGCCCGGATGTGATATTCCGCCAGCTGGACGAACATCTCTGGGTGGGCAACGGCCACCGCTGCTACAACGAGTCGGTGTATATCGTGGAAGGGGATGAGAAGTCCCTTCTGATCGATGCCGGTATGAGTATGCCCGATCTCGACAGGATAGTGGCCGGCATCACCGACAAGCCGGTCGAACTCGCCCTGACACATAATCACGGGGATCACGTGGGTGCCGTGAACTGCTTCCCCAGCGTGTGGATGGCCGAGGGCGCTTCTCCTGTAAGGGGATATGACGGGGAAGTGAAATATATGCACAACCATCAGGTGTTCGATCTCGGCGGCCGTTTCATCGAGGTCCTGTTCACTCCCGGACACACCACCGATTCGGTGGCCTTCATCGACAGCGCAGGACATTACGCCATAAGCGGCGACGCATTCGGAAGCACGAATCTCCTTATGACCTGCCCGTTGTCCACATTCATCCATACCGCCGAGGAAATGCTCGAAGTGATGTGCCGGCAGAGGATATACCTGATGTATCCCGGCCACTATGCAGGCGACAACGCCGAGACCACAAAGCGCGTCTATGACCTTCTTACAGTCGCAAGGGACGTGCGCGACGGCCGCAAGGTGGGGCAGGAGACCGGAGCCGGGCTGGGCGGCATCAACCGTCAGGTCGTCTACGAGGGCGTGCGCTTCAACTACAATGACAGACTTATATCAGAATAACGGTAAACTTGAACTATGAATTCATCGACTGTCCTTTCAATATTCGAAGAGATACTCCGCGTGCCCAGGGAATCGGGCCACGAAGAGAAGATAGTGGCCTGGCTTTGCGAGTGGGCCGCGCGGCACGGACTTGAACACCGCACTGACAAGGTGGGCAACGTGCTGATAGTCAAACCTGCCGACAAGGGCTGCGAAGACCGTCCCACCGTCGTGCTCCAGGGCCATTCGGATATGGTCTGCGAGAAGAACAAGGGGGTTGACCACGATTTCCTCAAGGATCCCATAAAGTATGAGATAGAGGACGGCTGGATGATTGCAAGGGACACCACGCTCGGCGCCGACTGCGGAATTGGCGTGGCATCGGCCCTCGCCGCCCTGATCGACCCGGAGATAAAGTCGGGACGTATCGAGGCGCTCTTCACCGTAAGTGAGGAAACCGGCCTGGACGGAGCCGACAACATCAAGCCCGGATTCATATCCGGCAAACTGCTCATCAACCTCGATTCCGAGGACGAGGGCGAAATGTTCGTGGGCTGCGCAGGCGGCGTCGACACCGTTGCCGAATTCAGACACGCTTCCAGAAAGGTGGCTTCACACCGCCGCGCCTCGAGGTTCGGATTCTCCGGCTGCCTGGGCGGGCACAGCGGTGACGACATAGACAAGGAGAGGGCCAACGCCGTCCAGCTGCTTGCCCGTTTCCTCTACAGGGCGCTTCCCTATGACATCGACCTCTGTTCCATCGAAGGCGGGAACAAGCGCAATGCGATTGCCCGTGAGGCTTCGGCGGTGATAGCGTTCAACGCCGGTGACGAGGATGAAGTGGTTGCCCTGTTCAATCAGGTGCTTTCCGAGGTGAAGGCTGAATATGCCGTATCCGATCCCGGCATAAGGGGATTCGCCGAGCCGGTGAGCCTGCCCGCCGCGGCAATCGATGCCGGCACGGCCAGAAGGCTTATTTCGGTGCTCAACTGCGCTCCCCACGGAGTGCTGGCTATGAGCACCGCAATGAGGGGTATGGTGGAGACCTCCACCAACCTGGCCTCGGTGAAGATGCTTCCCGGCAATGTCATCCGCGTGGCCACGAACCAGCGCAGCGATGACAATACGGCCCGTGACTGGGCTGCCGAGAGGGTTGAGGCGGCCTTCCTGCTTGCAGGAGCCTCCGTGGAGCATCAGTCCCCCTATCCGGGATGGAAGCCGCGTATGGATTCGCCCCTGCTTGATGCGACGGTGGCCTCATACAGACGCTGCTTCGGTGCAGACCCCATCGTAAGGTCCATCCACGCCGGACTGGAATGCGGACTCTTCCTTGAGAAGTATCCCGATCTCGATATGATATCATTCGGTCCCACCCTCCGCGGTGTCCACGCTCCCGGGGAACGCCTCAGCCTGGCGTCTCTCGACAAATTCGTCAAGCATCTCACAGACCTTCTCAACAACATCCGATGATATGACAGCAAGCGTTTCACCCTCAATCCTCAACTGCGATTTCGAACGGCTTGACAAGGCTGTGGAGATTGTCAACTCCTCCAGTGCAGAATACATCCACCTCGACATAATGGACGGAGTGTTCGTGCCCAACATATCCTTCGGCTTCCCCGTGGCCGAGGCTGTCGCCAGGATGTCGGAAAAGCCGCTGGACGTTCATCTTATGACGGTCAACCCCGAGAATCTCATAGACCGCTTCGCCGCTCTGGGCGCCCGTCTGCTCACGGTCCATTACGAGGCCTGCCCCCATCTTCACAGGGTGCTGCAGCAGATTCACGACGCCGGTATGCTGGCGGGCGTGGCTCTCAACCCCCACACTCCGGTAAGCGTCCTTCAGGATGTGCTGGAGGACTGCGACCTTGTGCTTGTAATGTCCGTCAATCCCGGATTCGGGGGACAGAAATTCATCCGGCGCACCTATTCCAAAGTTGCTGAAATAAAGCTTATGATCATCGAACGCGGCCTGAAATGCCTTGTTCAGGTGGACGGCGGCGTGACGCCCGACAACGCACGCGCCCTTCACGAAGCCGGTGTGGATGTGTTCGTGGCTGGCTCCGCCGTATTCAAGGCTGACGACCCGCTGGCCGTAATAGAATCTCTCAGAGTGGAGTAGGGCCCCGTCCCTATTTGCATATCATTATGTCCAGGATCATACGGTCCGTGGACTGCATTCCCTTCGACCCTATGCTGCCGAGGTTGCGTATGGTCTTTTCCACGTCGTCCTCGATGATGCCGTCGCTGGGGGCGATGCAGATGTTGTCAAGAGCGAGCACCGCCGACTGCACGGCCGCAGAGACGCCGGAAGCCACTTTCAGGGCACAGCCGAGCTTGGCTCCGTCGCACATCATTCCCGATATGTCCCCGACCATATTCTTGATAGAGTAGCATATCTGCTCGTATGTGCCTCCATTGAGCATCACGATGCCGCAGGAAGACCCTGTCGATGCTATGACGCAGCCGCACAGGGCGGAAAGCTTGCCGAGGTAGCCCTTGATGTGGATGGCTATCAGATGGCTAAGCGTCAGTGCCCTGGTGAGCTGCTCGTCCGTGGAGCCGAGTTCCCCGGCAACAGTCACCACCGGCATAGTGACCGTAATTCCCTGGTTGCCGCTGCCGCTGTTGCTCATCGCCGGAAGAGTGCATCCTGCCATCCTGGCGTCCGAAGCGGCTGCCGTGAGAGCCATCGCGCGGGTCACCAGCCCGTTGCCGAACACGTTGCTGTGACGGCCGGATTCAAGCGTCTTTCCGACCCTCAGGCCGTAATCGCCTTTGAGGCCTTCCTCGGCGAGCTCGGAATTGTATCTCGCCGCGTCCATCATAAAACTGATGTCATCCAGACAGGCCGTAGTGGCGAATTCGTATATCGTGCGCACGTCGAGATGATAGTCGAGCGTGCCCTTGCGGTGCGGCTGTTCCTTCACTCCTTCGGCCTGCCTGCTGTCGGTGTCATACAGCACGCGTCCGTCCACCTTCTCCATAACGAAATTGTCGTGGTCATCGCGTATGACCGCCTGCGCGCAGTGGCCGCCGCCGCTGCACAGGGCTGATATGTAGAGCTTTATATCCGTATCTGCAAGGCTGACTGAGATGCGGCCTTCCCTGACCATCGCCTTTGCCGCATCCATCGCGCCCTCATCAAGGTCCTTGAGGACCTCCAGGCCGTAGGCCGACTTGCCGCAGGTGACTGCCAGCGCGGATGCGATGTGAAGCCCCACCATACCTACGCCGGGTATGCCGACACCCATCCCGTTCTTGAGGATGTTGGCGCTGACGGCGACCTCCACCTTCTCTATCCCTGCCCCTTCCGCGCGCAGCCTCTCGCAGGCCCTTGCCACGGCGAGCGAAACGGCCATCGGCTCGGTGCATCCGAGCGCCGGTTTCACTTCATTGTGAAGGAGTTCGAGTATTTCGTCCTGTCTCTGGCGGGTAAGCATCCTTTCGTTGCATTGACAAGGCGAAGTTAGTCATATTAATGCCAATTTCAAGGAAAAATCAGTATATTTGCGGACTGCTCGAACAAAAAGCAACAACATTTACATAACTACTATGATTTACACCAAAGAAGTGCAGCAGATGTGCTGCGTATCAAAAGGCGCCAATCACGCCAACGCTCCCATCCCCGAGGAGGGCAAGTGGGTGCACGCAAAGGAAATCAAGGACATATCCGGCCTTACCCACGGCATAGGGTGGTGCGCTCCCCAGCAGGGCTGCTGCAAGCTTACGCTCAACGTGAAGGACGGCATCATCGAGGAAGCCCTCGTAGAGACCCTCGGATGCTCCGGTATGACCCACTCGGCAGCCATGGCTTCCGAAATCCTTCCCGGCAAGACCCTTCTTGAAGCTCTCAACACCGACCTTGTCTGCGATGCAATCAACACCGCTATGCGCGAACTCTTCCTCCAGATTGTTTACGGACGCACCCAGTCCGCTTTCTCCGAAGGCGGCCTTGCCATCGGCGGATCCCTCGAGGACCTCGGCAAGAACCTCC
This sequence comes from Bacteroidales bacterium, assembly GCA_045600965.1. Lineage (GTDB taxonomy): Bacteria > Bacteroidota > Bacteroidia > Bacteroidales > UBA932 > RGIG6374. The sequence goes on from JAZRYW010000022.1 coordinate 12,861, forward strand.
GCAGCCAGGTGGGTACGATGTACGGCACCAAGGCCAAGGGCAGCCGTTATCTCGAGATGACCGAAGGTTATTGCACCAAGATGGCCCTCGATGGCAACAACGAAGTCATCGGCTATGAATTCGTCAACCTCGGCAAGCTTATGGACGCTCTCAAGGGCGGTGCAACCGGTCCCGAGGCCATTGAAAAGGCAAAAGGCACATACGGCCGTTTCAACGATGCAGTTAAATATATTGACCCACGTAAAGAGTAAGGAATATGGCACTTTTCGAAAGCTACGAGCGTCGTATTGATCAGATCAATGCAGCTCTCAACAAATACGGCATCAAGTCGATCGACGAAGCGAAGGCTATCTGCGATGCAAAGGGTATCGACCCCTACAAGATGTGCGAAGACACACAGAAAATATGTTTCGAGAATGCAAAGTGGGCCTATGTGGTAGGCGCAGCCATCGCCATCAAGAAAGGCGTGAAGTCAGCAGCCGAAGCCGCTGAAGCCAACGGTGAAGGCCTCCAGGCATTCTGCATCCCCGGATCTGTCGCTGATGACCGCAAGGTCGGACTCGGACACGGCAACCTCGCAGCCCGTCTTCTCCGTGAGGAGACCGCCTGCTTCGCGTTCCTCGCAGGTCACGAATCCTATGCAGCCGCAGAAGGCGCCATCAAGATTGCCGAAATGGCAAACAAGGTGCGCCGGAACCCCCTCCGTGTCATCCTCAACGGTCTCGGCAAGGATGCTGCGAAGATCATCAGCCGCATCAACGGTTTCACCTATGTCCAGACTCAGTTCGACTACTACACCGGCAAGGTGAACATCATCTCCGAAACCAAGTATTCCGAAGGCGTGCGCGGCGGTGTACGCTGCTATGGCTCGGATGACGTGCGCGAAGGCGTAGCCATTATGCATATGGAAGGCGTGGACGTTTCCATCACCGGCAACTCCACCAACCCGACCCGTTTCCAGCACCCCGTTGCAGGCACCTACAAGAAGGAATGCGTAGAACAGGGCAAGAAGTACTTCTCAGTGGCTTCAGGCGGGGGCACAGGCCGTACGCTTCACCCCGACAATATGGCTGCCGGCCCCGCATCCTACGGTATGACCGACACAATGGGCCGTATGCACTCCGACGCACAGTTCGCTGGCTCAAGCTCAGTTCCTGCACACGTCGAGATGATGGGCTTCCTCGGAATGGGCAACAACCCTATGGTAGGCGCTACCGTGGCTGTGGCAGTTGCAGTGGCTCAGGCCATGTAATGTAAATCAAGAGATTACAGACAATTCATAAGAGGTCGACTAAAAAGGGTCGGCCTCTGTTTTTTGTATGAGCGGAGTTCTGCAGCGGCAGCAGCTTGCCTCTGAGAGGACTCCGCTCACTTCGTTCGCTCCGGCCCCTTCCACCGTTTCCTGCGTCCCGCTGACGCGGAACTTGTCTCCGGCGGACCCTTCCCCCTGCCCCTGTCCGGGGGTGGACAGGCCTCTCAGAGGCAACTGCATGCCGCATTGCTGCGCATCCGCAGGTTGTAGCTGCTGGTGCCACCTCCTCCATAACCGGCTTCGATTTTACTGATGTCAAGTCTGTCAATTGATTGTCAAGAGAGTAGCTATTTTATTCAGCGCTCATTCATATGACAGAGTGGAGGGGCGTGCTATTCACGCTGCCACATTGGAAGGCTATCCTCTTTTGAAGACAGGAATAGCCTCAATGTCCACGGGAACGGTGATATGGCGGCCGCCTTCGTAACGTTCTCCGTTGCGGATGTCCTCCCATCCGCCTTCATTGACGGGCAGATAGACATCCCAGGCGCTTGCGCCCTCTTCAGTCACCGGGCAGACAAGATAGTCGTCTCCGAACATATATTCGCAGTCCTGTTTCAGCGCCTCGGAGTCTTGAGGGAAGTCGAATACAAGGGGCCGCATAATGGTGTAGTTCTCTTCTGAAACCCTGCGGGCGCATTCGAGTATGTATGGCTCCAGTGACTTGCGCTGCTCTATGCATTTGCGGAAGATGCGCTGGGTTTCATCGCTGTAGCGCCAGGGTTCGGTCTGGCTCATATAGCCGTGGACTCTCATCAATGGCAGGAACACTGACACCTGAAGCCACCTGAGCATACGCTCCTGATAATGTGCGTCGGTGTACTGGTCCCAGGGCCGGAAGAATCCGCCGGCATCGAAAGTCCACCAGGGCAGACCGGTTGACATTTGTCCCAGCCCGCCGGCTATCTGGCGCCGGAGAGTGGCAAGGTCGTTGCCTATGTCGCCTGACCAGGTCACTGCGCCGTAGCGCTGCATTCCTGAGAAAGCGCTGCGTGTGAGGATTGCCGGCTCATCCTTAGACATTGTCTTCAGAGAGGAGTACATAGTCCGGTTTACCATAAGAGGATAGACGTTGCGGTAGAATTCGCCGGGCAGCGAATCCCTGCCGACTTTCCTGCCGGCAAGATCGTCATTCTCCGGTTCTGTGGCGTCGAACCACCACGCATCTATGCCGTATCTTCCAAGCGAGTCAAGGAACTTCCTGCTGTAGAGGCCGGCGGCGTCGGGATTGAAGAAGTCTATCCAATCGGTGCCGTCGATATAGCATCCGGCCGCCTCCAGCTCCTTGCCGGCGACGGAGTTCCTGTCCACCTTTGACCATACGGAAAGCATCAGCCTCACGCCGTCCCTGTGAAGGGAATCCGTAAGTGCGGAAGGGTCGGGATAGTGCTCCTCGTCGAAGCGGAGGGCGTTCCATCCGTACTTGCCCCACCACTGCCAGTCCTGCACGATCACGTCGAGGGGAATGCCCCTTTGGCGGAACCCTGCGGCATTGGCAAGAATTTCATCCGATGAGGAATACCTTTCCCTGCAGTGTATGTATCCAAACATCCACTGCGGCATAAGGGGCACCCTTCCGGTAAGTTCCCTGTAGGAGGATATGCACTCGTCGGCGCTACCTGCGAAGACCGTGTAATCGAGCTCTGTCGCAACGGGGGAGTGGAATGTGGTTGTGTTGTCGGATATCCGCCAGCTGAGGGTGGGGGCGTCACCGCGGACTCCGGACACCTTCACGCTATGCACTCCGGCTTCAAGGTCAACTATCGTCGAGGTGGTGGGAGGAAGCCAGGTGTTGGTGTAGTCCGCTATGACCTTGCCGTCAATCTCGAGATACTGTTTGCGGGACATAGCCTGACCCATATCGAGCAGAAGGGCATATCTGCCGCTCTGAGGGATGTCGATGAGTCCTGAGAAATCAACGAAGAAGCGCATTTCGCGGCGGTTGCCGCCTGTACCGGTGGCGTTGACGGCCAGCGAGCCGCCCTCCCCGTCACACTGCTCAAGGCTGACGACGTTCCCGGCGGGATTGAAATCGGTCAGGGAGTAGTTGTTCCAGAGCAGGGCGTACCCTTTGCTGGAGAGCACCATAGGGATGGATATCTGGGTGTTGACCTGCGTCAGCCGTCTTGTCAGGCCCCTGATGTCAAGGTAGCCGTCCTGAAACTGGCCGGTCCCGTAGATGTGCTCGTCATCCGGGCTGTCGAATGTCTGCGTGACATCGTAGCAGGGCACCCCGTCAACGGAACTCCGGACGATGGTGTGTGAACTTTCAGAGAGAAGGACATTCCCAAGAGCATCGCGGAAGGTCAGAAGGTCGGAGGTTTCATCGTAGGAAACCTTCATCCCCTTGAGCTTCATTACCGTCACCGCGCCGTTGCGGTCAACGGAGAATCTGACCTTGCGGCCCTTCGTGACATATGTCAGTTCCTCGAGAGACGGGGTTTCGAGTCCGTCCGAAAGACGCACCCTCACAGCATTGTCGGCCAGCGGGGTCAGAGTCATATCCCCGCAGGGCGTGCTTATGGTAAGGTCGGAGTGAGAACATCCGAAGAACAGCGCGGCTGCGGCAAGAAGGAATATCCTTTTCATAACGGTCCTAGTTCCTGTAGTCGTGGCTCCAGACGGTCTCGTACTTGTCGGAGTCGTACTTGATGCGTACCACGAATATGTAGTCCACAGGGCAGACGTGCCCGGCCTCTATCATCGAATGGGCCTTGTCAGCGGTCCTTCTTGCATTCCTCTCAGCATCGGCCCTGCCGTGCTGCGCGCGCATAATGGCTTCGTGGTACATTCCCAGCTCGGTGTAATCGCTGTAGAATGCGGTGTCGAATGCATTGAATATGACCTGCGCGGATGGCAGGATAGTCTCCAGACCGTTTGATATTTCGCTCTGGGTGTCGGGAGCGAACCCCCATTCGACAAGTGTGTCCATCTCTTCGAAGGTGCAGGATGCGGGGCAGAGCACAGCAGCCGCCATCATCATAATTAACAGTAGTCTTTTCATTTTACTCAAGTTTTGATTTTGTTCCGGTTATTTCTGTAAGGGCTGAGTATATGCGGTGGGTGGGGAGGCCCATCACGTTGTAGAATGACCCGTCCAGACGGGTTATGGCGGTATGTCCTATCCATTCCTGGCAGCCGTAGGCTCCCGCCTTGTCCAGAGGGCGGTAATGGTCGACATAGTGCTCAATCTCGTCGTGTGTCATCTCCCTGAAGGTCACTTTTGTCGTGTCGGAGAAGCACAGAGTCCTTTCGTTTGTCCTCAGGCATACGCCCGTTATCACGCTGTGCGTCCTGCCGGAGAGATCCTCCAGCATACGGACGGCATCCTCCCTGTCCTCCGGCTTGCCCAATACGCGCCCGTCGAGGAGGACTATCGTATCGGCCGTCAAAAGTATCTCGCGTTCCCTGAGCGGTCTGTGGAAGGTCTCCGACTTGTGCCTGGCCAGGAAGGCGGGAACCTCCTCTGGAGGAAGGTCGTCGCTGTACGCCTCGCTTTCGTCCTTGGACGGCTCCACGGTGAAGTCGAGCCCGAGACCGGCAAGGAGTTCCCTGCGTCTGGGCGACTGTGATGCGAGGGTGATTGTATATCGGTTCAGTTTATCGGGAAACATCTCTCATCTATGCAAGTCCGCCTTGTCCGAAAGGGAAGGCGGTGCTGCCTGCGGGGGCGGCGGGGTTGTGCATCTGGATGGGGCCGAACTGCTGTTCGTACTTCTCGATGTTGTCCTGCAGGGCTCTGAGAAGCCTCTTCGCATTTTCAGGGCACATCACGATACGGCTGTTCACCACCGGCTTTGGCAGACCGGGAACGGCCTGGATGAAATCAACCACGAATTCAGAGGGTGAGTGGGTGATCAGCGCAAGGTTTGAGTATGAGCCCTTGGCCACTTCTGCACTGATGTCGATATTGAGTTCTTTTTTCTGCTCCATAGGATGTTTTTTAAAGGTATGTCGCAAAGATAGTCAATTATTGGTTATCTTTGCCCAAATAAACAGAACTGGAAAATGGAACTTCCCAAGAAATATGATCCTTCATTGACCGAAGACAAATGGTACGCATTCTGGCTTGAACACAAGTTCTTCCATTCAGAACCCGACGACCGTGAACCTTACACTGTGGTCATCCCTCCGCCGAATGTGACCGGTGTCCTCCATATGGGACATATGATGAACAACACTCTTCAGGACGTGCTCGTGCGCCGCGCCCGTATGATGGGCAAGAACGCGCTTTGGGTGCCCGGCACGGACCACGCCTCGATTGCTACCGAGGCAAAAGTGGTCAACCGTCTGGCTGAGAAGGGAATACGCAAGCGTGACCTTACCCGCGAGCAGTTCCTGGAACACGCCTGGGACTGGACCAACGAACACGGCGGCATTATCCTCAAGCAGCTCCGCCGCCTCGGAGCAAGCTGCGACTGGGACCGCACGGCGTTCACAATGGACGACATCCGCAGTGAGTCCGTTATGAAAGTCTTTGTCGACCTTTATGACAAAGGCTTGATATACAGGGGGCTGCGTATGGTCAACTGGGATCCCAGGGCTCAGACCGTGCTTTCCACCGAAGAGGTTGTCTACCGTGATGAGAAGTCTCATCTCTTCCACTTGCGCTATTACGTGGCCGATGCCGAAACCAATCCCGTAGTGCCCACAGGTGCGGAAGGGGAGGTCCTGCACAGGGACGCCGCCGGACGCTGGTATGCCGTTGTCGCAACCACAAGGCCCGAGACCATTATGGGCGATACCGCAATGTGCATCAATCCCAAGGACCCGAAGAACCTCTGGCTTCGCGGGCACAAGGTCATCGTGCCTCTTGTGGGCCGCATCATCCCCGTCATCGAGGACCGCTATGTCGACATCGAGTTCGGCACAGGCTGCCTGAAGGTCACTCCCGCCCACGACATCAACGACTACGCTCTCGGCAAGGCCCACAACCTCGAGACCATAGACATATTCAATCCTGACGGAACGCTTTCCGAAGCCGCCGGGCTGTATGTGGGGATGGACAGGATGGCCGTGCGCAAGCAGATAAGCGCCGACCTCGAGAAGGCAGGCCTGCTCGAGAGGATAGAGGACTACACCAACAAGGTCGGATATTCCGAAAGGAATCCCGACACCGCGGTCGAGCCCAGGCTCTGCAAGCAGTGGTTCCTCAATATGAAGCACTTCGCTGACATTGCCCTGCCACCCGTGCTTGAAGGAAAGATCAAGTTCCATCCGGCAAAGTTTGTCTCGACCTACCGCAACTGGCTCGAGAATATCCAGGACTGGTGCATCAGCCGCCAGCTCTGGTGGGGACATCGCATTCCCGCCTATTTCCTTCCTTCTGAGGAAGGGGAGGAGGAGAGGTTCGTGGTTGCCGCAACTCTTGAGGATGCCCTCGCCAAAGCTCGCCGCATCAAGGGTTTCGAGAATGTAAGGGCTGAAGACCTGCATCGTGATGAGGATGCCCTCGACACCTGGTTCTCCAGCTGGCTGTGGCCGGTCAGCCTTTTCGACGGCATCAACAATCCCGGCAATGAACAGATAAGATACTACTATCCCACATCCGACCTTGTCACAGCTCCCGACATCATATTCTTCTGGGTGGCCAGGATGATTATGGCCGGTGAGGAATATATGAAGGACGTGCCTTTCCGCAACGTCTATTTCAACGGTCTTGTGCGTGACAAGCTCGGCCGCAAGATGAGCAAGCAGCTCGGCAATTCACCCGATCCCATCAAGCTCATAGAGCAGTATGGCGCCGACGGCGTAAGGCTCGGAATAATGCTCTGCACTTCGGCCGGCAACGACATACTCTTCGATGAATCGCAGGTCGAGCTCGGCCGCAATTTCAGCAACAAGATATGGAACGCCTTCAGGCTGGTCAAGGGCTGGCAGGCATCGGATGAAGAACCACAGAGCGAGGTCAACGCCACTGCAGTGAAGTGGTTCGGCTCAGTACTCAACCGCACCGTGGCAAAGATCAACCGGGATTATGAGGCCTTCAGGATAAACGATGTCGTCAAGTCGCTGTACAAGCTTTTCTGGGATGATTTCTGCGCCTGGTATCTCGAGGCCGTGAAGCCTTCATTCGTTGACGGAAAGCAGAAGCCTCTCGATGCCCTGACCTACAGGGCGACGCTCGGATTTTTCGACTCTCTGCTGAAGCTGCTCCATCCCGTGATGCCCTTCATCACCGAAGAACTCTGGCACAACCTCGAGGAGCGTGCCGAAGATGAGACCATTATGCTTCAGATGGCGCCTCAGGAAGGCCCGTTCGACGAGAAGCTCACAGCTGATTTCGATATGGGCTGCGAGGTGGTAGCCGCAGTGCGCGCCATCCGTCAGGCAAAGAACATATCCCCGAACGAGGCCCTGAAACTTCTTGTCAAGGGCGAATGTTCCGAGACCTGTCTCATCGTCATCCGCAGGATGGCAAACGTGAGCGAGGTGGAAACCGTATCATCCTTCGGTGACGGCGCGGTGCAGGCCTTTATGGTCGGTACTACCGAATTCGCCGTTCCCCTGGACGGAATGATAGACATCGAAGGCGAGAAGGCGAAGATAGAATCTGAGATCCTCCATTACGAAGGGTTCCTGAAGGGAGTCAATGCAAAGCTGTCGAATGAGAAGTTCGTCGCACACGCGCCCGCCCAGGTGGTTGAACTGGAGCGTAAGAAACTCAGTGATGCAACTATGAAGATTGAAAACCTCAAGGCCCGTCTGGCCGCCTTGAAATAATACCGTTTGATATGAATATGATATTTGCAGTGCCTTTGGCCATTCAGGGTTGGGAATGGATAATCCTCGCCCTGCTCGTTCTCCTTCTCTTCGGCGGAAAGAAGATTCCCGAACTTATGAAGGGCCTCGGAAAGGGGGTCAAGAGCTTCAAGCAGGGAATGAAGGAAGCCGAGGATGAGATAAAGGAAATAAAGGCCGATATCGAAGCCGAGGACAAGGGAAAGAAGGCTCAGTAGCGGCCACGGACGTGAAGCGGAACGATCCCGGGACTGCGAAGGAGATGACCTTCTGGGATCATCTCGAAGAATTGAGACAGGGCGTTTTCCGCTCTGCTGCGGTTCTTGTTGCAGCTTCCGTGGCCCTGTTCTTCTTCAAGGGCTTCCTGTTCGATACGCTCCTGCTCGCTCCTACAAGGCCGGATTTCTTCCTCTACAGATGGCTCGGCACCGATGTCCATCTCGACCTTGTCAATATAGAGGTCTCAGCCCAGTTCCTTATACATATGAAGGTGACTTTCATGTGCGCCCTGGTGCTGTGCTGCCCATACCTTCTTTTCGAGATATGGCGCTTCGTTGCGCCCGCTCTCTACAGGAACGAAAAAAAGGCTGTCAGCAAGGCTTTCATCTTCGCTTCCGGGCTCTTCTATGCCGGAGTGGCCATCGGATATTGCGTGGTCCTGCCTCTGATGGTAAATTTCTTCTACGGATACAAGGTCAGCGAATCGGTGGTCAACACGATTTCTCTGACCTCATATATATCCACGGTATATTCCACAGTGATTCTGTTCGGGCTGGTGTTCGAATTTCCGTCGCTTGTGGCCGTCCTTTCGCAGATAGGCCTGGTGACCAAGCAGATGCTGCGCAAGGGTTGGAGGTATGCCGTTCTGGCCGTTGTCGTTCTGGCGGCGCTGATAACCCCTTCGGGTGACCCGTTCTCGCTGTGTGTCGTGTCAATACCGCTCTTCCTGCTTTACTGGCTGAGCATAGCTGTGTGTGCCGTATGATATCGATCAATGACCTTACCGTCTCATTCGGAGGCTACACGCTGCTTGACAGCATCAATTTCCATATCTCCGACCGTGACCGCATAGGCCTGGTCGGCAAGAACGGAGCGGGGAAGAGCACCATACTCAAGCTTATAGTGGGACTGGAGAATCCCACCTCCGGAAAGGTCCTCAAACCTTCCGGGGTGAACATAGGATATCTCCCGCAGATAATGGAGCACTCCAGGGACAAGACCGTGCTTGAGGAGACTATGACGGCTTTTGCCGAGCTCAATGCGCTCAATGCCCGTATCGACGCGATATCAGCCGAACTTGCCCGGCGCACGGATTACGAGTCGGACGCATACCACAGGCTCATCGTCGAGATGAACGACATCAATGACAGGATAGGCTACTATGGCAGCGAGTCTCCGCAGAGCCTGGCCGAAAAGACTCTTGCCGGCCTTGGATTCAAACGTTCCGAGCTTGACCGTCCGGCCGCAACTTTCAGTCAGGGCTGGAATATGCGCATCGAACTGGCCAAGATACTTCTCCGCCGTCCTGACGTGCTTCTTCTCGACGTGCCTACCAACCACCTCGACATTGAGTCTATTCAGTGGCTTGAGGACTATCTTACCGGTTTCGGCGGCACTCTCGTGCTCATTTCCCACGACAGGAAGTTCCTCGACACCTGTACTGACCGTACGGTGGAGATAATGCTGGGGCATATCTACGACTATAAGGTGCCTTACAGCGAGTATGTCGAGCTCCGCAGGGAAAGGATTGCGCAGCAGAAGGCCGCGTATGAAAACCAGCAGAGAATGATCGGGAAGACGGAGGATTTCATAGAGAGGTTCCGTTACAAGCCGACAAAGTCGAATCAGGTGCAGTCGCGCATAAAGCAGCTCGACAGACTTGAAAGGATAGAGATTGACCAGGAGGACAATTCCACTCTCTGCGTAAAGTTTCCTCCCGCACCCAGGAGCGGCGATGTGGCATTCGAGGCCAGGGATGTGAAGGTAGGATATCCCCTGCATCCCGGTTCGGATGCGGAGGATGAAAGGGTGGAGGGCGATCACAAGGTCATTCTGCGCAGCGCAAATGTGATTGTAAGGCGCGGCGAGAAGGTGGCCTTCGTAGGAAGGAACGGAGAGGGCAAGACCACGATGATGAGGGTGCTTTCAGGCGAACTCGGAATCCTTGCCGGTGAAGCGCGCGTCGGACATAATGTGTCCATAGGTTATTATGCGCAGAATCAGGAAGATGTGCTCGACAAGAGCCTGACCGTGTATGACACTCTGGAGAATGTGGCCGTGGGCGATGTCAGAATGCGTCTGCGCGACATTCTTGGAGCCTTCCTTTTTAAAGGTAACGATATCGACAAGAAGGTGGCGGTGCTCAGCGGAGGCGAGCGCTCCAGGCTTGCGATGGCGCGCCTGATGCTCGAACCCTACAACCTGCTGGCTCTCGACGAACCCACCAACCATATGGACATACGCTCGAAGGACGTACTCAAGCAGGCCTTGAAGTCTTACGACGGGACGGTGATTGTGGTATCCCACGACAGGGATTTCCTTGAGGGCCTGGTGGACAAGCTTTACGAGTTCCGCGACGGCGGTGTCCGTGAACATCTTGGCGGAGTGGAGGACTTCCTGCACCGCAAGAAGATCGAGAGCTTCAGGGAACTCGAGGCGGCCGCGGCTGTCAGACAGCAGGAGAAAACCCCCGCAAAGCCCAAGGCGGCCACTGAAAGCTACCGTTCTCAGCAGGAGGCCCGCAAGCTTGAGGCTAAAAGGAACTCCCTGGAGAAGAAGATAGCGGCGCTTGAGGAGAAGATGAAGGGCATTGAGGAGCTGCTGTCGAATCCAACCGCTGATACCGACATTATGCAGCTTACCAGAGATTATCTCGAACTTAAACGTGATCTTGACGAAAAGATGGAGCAGTGGGCTTCAATATAGCATATGGACAACTCAAACAACTACATTTTCGGGATGCACCCGGTGATGGAGGCCGTCACGGCTGACCGCAAGTTCGAGAAGGTGCTTCTAAGACAGGGGCTTGAGGGCGTACAGTCGCGTCAGCTTCTGCAATTGCTCGACCTCAAGGGCATACCATTTCAGTGGGTTCCTGTCGAAAGGCTCAACAAGCTTGTTCACGGCGCTCATCAGGGTGTTGTCGCGCTGCTTCCCAATATTGAGTACGCCTCCTTCGAACCTGTAGTTGACGCTCTGGTGGAGAAGGGCGGAGCTCCTCTGATAGTGATGCTCGACGGTGTGAGCGACGTCAGGAATTTCGGCGCGATAGCCCGTACCTGCGAATGTGCGGGGGTCGATGCGATAGTCGTTCCCGCCAAGGGCGGTGCGGCCATAAACGCCGATGCAGTCAAGACTTCCGCAGGCGCGCTCCTCAGGATGCCCGTGACGAAGGTGCCAAGCCTCAAGATGGCCTGCTACTATCTGCTTGAATCGGGATTCCGTATCATAGCCGCTACAGAGAAGACTGAAGGCCTCATATATGATGCCGACTTCACCGGTCCTACAGCCATAGTGATGGGTGCGGAGGACACAGGTGTCTCTCCTGCGGTGCTGGCCCTCTCCACCGGGCGGGCAAAGATACCGATGATGGGGAGCATAGGGTCCCTCAACGTTTCAGTAGCCACTTCGATAGTCCTTTACGAGGCCCTCCGGCAGAGGTCATTCAACAAGCATTCGATATGACAGTAATAGGTCCGGAACGATACCTTAACATATACAAGGCAGTACTTGGAGCCCTGATGCGCATACCGGGGTTCAAGCCTCTGGTAAGGGTATTCTGCAATGTGAATAACCCGTCGATGTCCCGCAATCTGTTCGGCATCGATTTCAGAAACCCCATAGGCCTAGGGGCCGGTTTCGATCCCAACGCCGATTTCTGTGAGAGCGCCGCCGCATTCGGCTTCGGCTTTATGGAAGTAGGCTCCATCACTCCCGATCCTCAGCCGGGCAATGTCAAGCCCCGCTGCTTCAAGCTGTTCCGCGAAAGGGCTCTGATTCATCGCAACGGCTTGTGCAACAAGGGCGTGCGTTACGCTCTGAACAATCTTCGCAATCAATCCTCACACGGGTTGATAATTGCCGGAAACATCTGCAAGAACAACAAGACCCCTATGAGCGAGGCACCTGCAGACTTCGAACGGGCCTTCTCCACACTGTACCATTTCGTGGATATGTTCGTGCTTAACGTCTCCTGTCCCACCGTGCGCAATCAGTCCGCCATTATGGATATTGACACGCTCTCGGCTATAATTGACAGGCTTCTTGCGCTACGCATCTTCTATGATGAATACAAGCCGGTCCTCATAAAGATTTCTCCCGATATGGACTCCCGTCAGCTGGATGACGTCATCGAACTGGTACAGCTCTCCGGCATTGACGGCATAGTCGCTTCCAACTCATCGACGGATCTCAAGCATCTTGCGGGGGAGAAGCAGGCTCTGCGCTATGCATCCGCCGGAGCCGTCAGCGGCGCGCCGCTTTTTGACAGGACAATACGCACAATAAGGTACATAAACGAAAAGACGGAAGGGACGGTACCTGTAATCGCTTCCGGAGGCATTATGACCGGTGAGCAGGCGGCAATGGCACTGGAAGCCGGGGCATCTCTTGTCGAGGTCTGCTCCGCCGTTTCCTTCGAAGGCCTGGCCATAGCCCACAGAATTCTGAAATATCTTAAAAAACGCGACAATGCTGACAGCGACAATTTGCACAATAGGTGACGAGATACTCATAGGCCAGATAGTTGACACCAACTCGTCGATGATAGCCCGCAATCTCAATTCAATGGGAATCAGGGTCCGGGATATGATTTCGATCGCCGATGACGGCTGCCAGATAGTGTCGCGACTGTCAGAATGCGCTGAGAGTTCCGATATCGTGATAGTCACGGGCGGACTTGGCCCCACAAAGGACGATATAACCAAACCTGCGCTTTGCCGCCTTTCAAAATCGGATGGATACCGTTTCAGCAGGGAACAGTTCGCCCACGTCGAAAGGATACTCAAGGCAAGGGGGATACCTATGCTTGACATCAATCGCGATCAGGCCAACGTGCCCGACAGATGCGATGTCATTGAGAACGAACTCGGCACAGCTCCGGGAATGGCCTTCAATCTGGAAAGTAACGGCCACTTCTGCAGGCTTTATTCGCTTCCCGGAGTGCCTTTTGAAGCGGAAGGCCTTATGGACAAGGTTTGCGCTGATATAAGGGCTTCCTTCAGGACAGGGAAGGTCGTTCACAGGACAATTGTCACCTTCGGCATCGCCGAATCAGCGCTGGCGAGGATGATAGAACACTGGGAGAACGCCCTGCCGCCGACTCTGAAGCTGGCATATCTGCCCAATGCAACCTATGGTGTGCGGCTCAGGCTGTCATATTATGCCGATGGTAATGAAGCTGACGCCGAGGCCCTGATAGACAGCGAATTCGCAAAAATACGCCCTGTATTGGGCGATCTTATATATGGTGAGGGGAATGATAATCTCCAGACAGTGATAGGCCGTATGCTGAAGGGAAAGACGGTATGCGCCGCCGAGTCCTGCACCGGCGGACGCATTTCCTCCCTGATGACTTCGGTTGCAGGATGTTCGGAATACTACAAAGGCGGTGTTACGAGTTATGCCAACGAGGTGAAAATCAATGTATTGGGTGTTCCTGCAGAAATAATAGCCGAATATGGAGCAGTAAGCCGTGAATGTGTGGAAAAGATGGCATCGGGCGTGCGCAGGCTTATGGGCTGCGACTATTCAGTTGCCACATCAGGCATAGCAGGTCCGGGCGGGGGATCCGTTCAGAAGCCGGTGGGCACCTGCTGGATGGCCGTATGCTATACTGACAGTGTGAGCGGAGAGGAGAAGGTGGAAAGCCGTATGGTCAGGTTCGCATCCAACCGTGCCGTCAACATAGAACGCTTCGCAAGTTCGGCTCTCGATTTCCTTCGTATTGCCATATTGAGGAACAGCAGCCGGTAGGGTGCTTCCTTATTTTTCCTCGAAGGTGCCGTCAGAGTAGAAGACGGTAATTCTTTTTATGTATTTAGGCTTGCTTACCTCAAGCGATGCTTGAGGTACGGAGGAATTTGTGACAACTTCGGCGACTGTTCTGTCAGCGGAAGGAGAGTCCTGTTCGTCGGCAGGGAAGTCGTCTTCGGGGAAGTCGTCGATGACCGGCGGTTGAGGTTGAACCGTCTGCGGAGTTCCGTCTGAATTCTTATACATCCGTCCCTTTCCGGTGATCAGCCATTCGGCATTCAGGGCGGGGAATCTGGACAGCAGATTATATATGAAGTCATAACTGGGCTTGTTCCTGGCGGAGAGTATGTGGGACATCCCGGAACGCTGAATTCCCATCATATCCGCAAGTCTTGCGGGTGTAAGGTTCTCTGCGTCTAAAAACTGCTGTAACCGTTTATTCATATTTGTAAATTTAATACAACACAAATGTAATTATTATTTTGTTTACAAATGTAATATTGTAAACTGTTTTGCGATTGTATTTTTGTAAACGCGCTGCATCCCAATATCCGGATGTGCGTCAGAGTATCGTATAATAGGTAATCCAAACTATAGATGAACTATCTGAAACTACTGGGATATAATATAATATGATATATATAAGCCCGAATATGTCCTAAATTGACACGGGGAGGGTATGTGCGCAAGTCTCAATTTTCCTGTCATGTCTATTTCATTTATTTATCTGATAATTGCAAAATATTGGAAATCAATAAAATAAAACTCCACTTAGAAAAATCAAACATTCTGCAAAGTTTAGAATTATACACACCTTCGGCGACGGTATGCGCTTTGTGTATATATGTATAAATGTGTACTATACTATTTTAAACTGATACAAAAATGAATTTTATCCGTGATTATATGTAAACTTTTCCAAAAGTCGAAAATCGCGAATTTCGACTTTTGCAATCTCACCCATATTTCTGTACCTTTGCCCCCGAGAACCTCTATATCGGCCTGAAAATGCCCTTTTTAAAGGTATCTGTTTTTTTATATTACAAATAGCTGATGCAACCGAATATTCGTATACAGGATTACGATTACAACCTGCCTGAAGACAGGATTGCCAAATATCCCCTGGATCAGAGGGACTCGAGCAAGTTGCTGCTTTATAATATAGGTGTGGACAACGACGGTAACACTCTTCCGGAAATTTCACATTCTGTATTTTCTGATATAGTCAGGTATATCCCCTCCGGCTCCTTTATGGTGTTCAACAATACCAAAGTAGTTCCGGCAAGGCTGCTTTTCAAACGTGATACCGGGGCCGTCATCGAAGTGTTCTGTCTTGAGCCGGTTTCCCCGGCTGATTACCAGATCAACTTCTCAACTACTGAAAAATGCCGATGGAAGGCTATAATTGGCAACTTAAAACGTTGGAAAAACGATACATTGCACTTGTATACCTCAAGTGATAGTATAGATAATGCGACGGAAGATGAAAATCCGAGCCGTGCCGGAATGGAACTTTTAAGGAAGATTGACCTCAAGGCGGACCTTATCAGTCGCGACGGAAATACAGCCGTTGTCGAGTTCTCCTGGAACGGGGACAACGTGACCTTCTCCAGTGTGCTTGACCTGTGCGGAAGAATTCCCATACCTCCCTATCTCAACCGCGGTACCAAGTCCATAGACTATGAACGATATCAGACAGTATATGCCCGCCTGAAAGGTTCAGTCGCCGCACCTACCGCAGGCCTGCATTTCACGGACAGGGTGATAGACGCCTTGAAGCATAACGGCGTGACCGTAGCCGAACTCTGCCTTCACGTGGGCGCCGGAACTTTCCTTCCCGTAAAAAGCGAATACATCTCAGGCCACACAATGCATACCGAGCCCTTCTCGGTAAGTCTTGAATTCCTCGAAAAACTCCTCGAGGCCATTGATTCAGGCCGCCGGATAGTTTCCGTCGGGACCACATCCACAAGGTGTCTCGAGTCGCTCTACTTCCTTGGTGTCCACTGCATCGAAAAGGGCGGCCCTTCGCCTGTGGAGCAATGGGAGCCATACAGGGATGAGGGTTATTCGACTACCCCTTCTGAATCCGTTTCGGCCATCATATCGTATATGAAGGCCAACTGCCTGTCCACTCTTGTGTCAAGGACGGGGATCATCATCGTTCCCGGATATGAATACCGCATCATAGAGTATCTTGTGACCAATTTCCATCAGCCACAGAGCACACTGCTGCTGCTTGTGTCGGCATTTGCCACAGAGCAGGGGATGAGGGACATATACCGCTATGCCCTTGACAACTCTTTCCGCTTTCTTTCCTACGGAGACAGTTCTCTCCTTCGCAAGAAATGATTATCTTTGCGGTCTGTTATGCCCAGGACCGTCATCGAACTTTTTGAACAATCCGTCAGGCTTTACCCTGACAATGTGTTCCTGCTTGAAAGCAACCCGGCAAACGGTGGAAATGCCGGAGATTTCAAGCCGTCGACCTATTCGTCCGTCTATCGTTCGGTGATCAATCTTGGAGCCGGTCTGCGCCGGCTGGGCGTCACTCCGCTCGAAAGGGTGGCTCTGCTCTGCGAGAACCGCAATATGTGGGTTGTCAGTGAACTTTCAATCTTTTACGCCGGGGCCGTCAATGTGCCCCTTTCCACCAAGCTTGAGCCTGTCGACCTTATTGACAGGCTTCGGCATTCGGGCGCTGCCACTGTGGTGACGAGCCGGCGTGAACTTCAGAAGATACGCTCGATAAGGACTCAACTTCCCCAAATCGTCAGAGTGGTGGTTGTCGACGACATCCCCGATCCCGGGGAAGGTGAGCACAGCGCTTCCGAACTGAGCCGCATCGGCGCCACTTTCCTCAAGGACAAGGCTCGGAAGGAGGAATTCCTTTCCGTAGGACGGTCTGTCGGCAAGGATGACATTGCAACTGTCGTATACACATCCGGCACCACGTCGGATCCGAAGGGCGTGATGCTGTCGCACGGCAACTATGTGTCCAACGTAGGCCATTGCCTCAGCCTGATAGGGTTCAGAACCGAGTGGACTGTGCTTGTGCTGCTTCCTCTCGACCATTGTTTCGCACACGTTGTGGCATTGTACACCTTTATGGCCAAAGGAGCCGCTGTCGCCACCGTGCCTCAGTTCCGTTCACAGACGGAGGCCTTGCGCAACATACCGATGAGCCTTAAGAAGGTACGCCCTCACATAATCCTGTCCGTACCGGCCATAGCCCGATATTTCCATAAGAAACTTGTCGGAGAAGTGCTGCCGGATGATATGGATCCGGATGATGCGCGTATCCGCGGCCTTGTCAGGGAATGGTTCGGAGGCCGTCTGCTGTTCTTCATCAGCGGAGGCGCTTCGCTCGACACCGACCTGCAGAAGTTCTTCCTTTCGATGGGCATCCCTATGTATCAGGGCTACGGACTTTCAGAGGCCAGTCCCGTCATATCGACCAACGCTGAAGGGAATATGAGACTCGGATCGTGCGGAAAGGTGGCTGAAGGTGTGGAGGTGAGGATACTCGGCCAATCAGGGCAGGAAATGCCCTGCGGCGGAACCGGTGAGATAGTGGTCCGTGGCGGAAACGTGATGAAGGGCTACTGGAACAATGGGCCTGCCACGGCTTCGGCGCTGCGGGAAGGCTGGCTTCATACCGGAGATCTGGGACATCTTGACGAGGAAGGTTACCTCTATGTTTCCGGAAGGGCCAAGAGCATCCTTATTTCCTCCGACGGTGAGAAATATTCACCCGAGGCCATCGAGGAGGCGATAGAGAGCAGTTCGGATATCTTCAGGCACGTACTGCTTTTCTGCAACCAGTATCCCTGCACGGTGGCCGTCATCGATGTCGACAGTAAAAGGCTTGAGAGTGGTGCCGCCGGCCTGGAAAGGGTGAAGGCTCTTCTTGACCGTTTCCGTGCCGGAGGAGATCTTGCCGGGAGTTTCCCTGAAAGATGGCTCCCCGGTGCCTTCGTGATTGCCGATGAAGGATTTTCTGAGGTCAACGGTCTTGTAACGCCTACTATGAAGACAGTCAGGGGCGGTGTTTTCGACAAATATCGTGAAAGGATAGAATCCGCCTGCCAGCCAAGGCGTCACAGTTACAATGATAAAATGAACATCAAAGCTCTGACAAACGACAGATGAAAAAGATAAGAATTGCAATGGCGGTCCTGACAGGCGTTGCCGCCGCTTTGGCGGTATTCGTTCCGCAGTTGGGATTCAAGATGCCCCATCCCGACGGGCTTGACATTCACAACGCGCTGCTGGTCGTAGGTAACTCCGTTATTTTCGCACTGTTCTGCCTGGCCTTCTGCTTCTCCGTCATAAGGGGAAGGCTAAAGCCCGCGGCATTTGGAAAACATACACTTCGCCTGCTGCTGGCAATGACAGGCACGGCCGGAGTGGGGGAACTGTTATTTTCATTCCGGGTTGTGAGGACTTCATCTTCCGGCGTTGCCGTAATAGCGGCCTGCATAGCCGTGGAAACGGCGATATGCCTTTTCATATATCTTTCTGGCCGTGCCCGCGCGGCAAGGGAGAATGCCGCCAATTCCGTACGAAAAAGCGCGGTGTCGTCAGGTACGGCCAGACATTGCTACAATACGCTCTATTGCGCAATGATGATGCTTGTCCTGGTATGCGCGGCCGGGCTGTTCTTCCACGGAGACAATTTCCCCCTGGCTGCAATGCTTGCCGTTGCGCTTGTCGGATTGATATCGTGGCGCGTGACCGGTCTGCGCCTGTTCCTGCTGGCCGCGTACGCCGGCCTGCTGCTGCAGGGTTTCACGGTGTTCGGAAACTGCGCGCTTTCCTTTTCAGGAACTTTCGTGCCCGGCAGGGCCGCGATGGTGCTGTCATCGGCCGTTCCCTGCATTTTCCTGATATTCTCCATAGCGGATCTCTATGTTCGAAAGGATAAGGCCATATGATGATGCCCAGGTAACGGGGGCGATGCGCAGGATTGCTTCCGATACCCGTCTGAAGATTATCGGAAACTGTCTGCTTCCCGGCTCGGATCCCGACGGCCTGATCGATGTCCTTAATTCCGTGAAGGGGGTGGACGATTTCCAGAGCAAGGTTATGTCGCACGCGGTGGACGGCATTGTCAGTTCCACCACATCGGGCCTGACATATTCCGGACTGGAATGGTTCCGCAGCCGCTCAGATGGGACCGTACCCGCCTACCTGCTTCTGTCGAATCACCGCGACATAGTCCTGGACCCCGCTTTCATACAGATAATAATGTATCACAACTCCTTGCCTCAGACAGAGATAGCCGTCGGCGACAATCTTGTTGGGGACCCTTTCGTGGAGGACCTGATGCGTTCGAACCGTATGATAAAGGTCACAAGGGGCATCACTTCCGTTGAACTGTACGACAGCTCGATGGAACTTTCCTGCTATATACGCTCCAGACTGGAGGAAGGCCGGCGATCCATCTGGATTGCCCACCGTCAGGGTCGGGCAAAGGACGGCAATGACGTGTCCGAACGCGGACTGATAAAGATGCTGGACCTCAGTGCCGGGGGAGGTTTCGCGGACAGTTATGACAGACTTCATATCCTGCCTGTTTCGGTGTCATATGAGTACGAGAGCTGTGACCTGCAGAAATGCATCGAGCATCTGCGTACAATCAGGGACGGCCATTATGAAAAGGACGAAGGCGAGGATATGGAGAGCATCATCAGCGGGATACGTCAATGGAAGGGCAGGGTGCACATCACTTTCAACAGGCCCATCGGACGTGACGAACTGGAATCTATGGAAAGCCTTCCCAGAAATATGAGGTATCAGGAGCTTGGCAGGCTTGTGGACAGCCGCATTCAGGGCGGTTATGCAATAAGCGGCAACAACAGGGCGGCCTATGATATGCTGCACGGGACTTCGACCGCCACGCCGCAGGAGTATGACACTTTCAGGGCATATCTTGAAAAACGCATTTCCGTACTTCCTGATGACTGTCCCGAGGATGAAATTAGGAAATATATGCTACATTTGTATTCCAGACCACTTGAAAATTCATTGAACCGACAATAATACTTTAAGAAATGAAAGCAAAAAATCTCATCATCGCGTTTATGGCCGTTCTCGTGATACTTCCCGGATGCGGCAATTGGTCCAATACAGGTAAAGGAACCGCCATCGGCAGCGGTATCGGTGCTGTAGTTGGTTCCGCAGTGGGAACCATCATAGGCAAAGATGCCAAGACCGCAGGTATCGGCGCCGCCATCGGCGCTGCAGTGGGTGCCGGGACAGGCGCCATAATCGGCAAGCAGATGGACAAGAAGGCAGAGGAACTCTCCCAGATCGAAGGCGCGCAGGTTGAAACCGTCATCGACACCAACGACCTTCAGGCCATCAAGGTCACTTTTGACAGCGGAATACTTTTCCCCTTCAACAGCTTCACTCTCACCGACGCATCCAAGGCATCGCTCGAGCAGTTCGCCGCACAGATGAAGGATATGCCCGAAACCGACATCACAATCCAGGGTCATACCGATGACCGCGGTACCCGCCAGGTCAACGAGGAATACTCCCTCAAGCGTGCTCAGGCCGTTGCTGACTATCTTACTGCACACCAGATGAACGCTGACCGCTTCACCATCGAAGGAAAGGCATTCGATTGCCCCGTGGCATCGAATGATACAGAGGAGGGCCGTGCTCTCAACCGCCGTGTCGAGATATACATCACTGCCAATGAGAATATGATAAAGGAAGCGGAAGCTCAGGCAGCTGAAGAGTAAACATCGCGGATGAAAAATGTTTGAAAATATAGGCACTTTTTTTTGTAGAATAGTAAAAAGTGCCTATATTTGCATCCGCAAAACGAAGGGAGCTTAGCTCAGTTGGTTCAGAGCGTCTGCCTTACAAGCAGAGGGTCGGGGGTTCGAATCCCTCAGCTCCCACAAGAACAGAGGTCGACTTTTGGTCGGCCTCTTTTTATATTCTTCGTATTGGACTGTTACTGTCTGTCGGCGTATTTTCTTGACCAGGAGGATATTTCCGGATCCAGATTGGCTCTGTGCACAAGTCTCGGATTGATTGTGATGGCATCAAGATAACATCTTTCCGCCTCCTCCTGCCTGCCAAGCCTGTGGTGAAGCACGGCTTCAAGATATAGCACGGTGTCATTCTGCTCCAGATGCCCGAGTATCTCCAGCGCACTGTGATTGTAGTTGAGCGACAGCAGCGCAATTGCGGAATTGATGTCCTCATAGGGCCTGAGGATTGTAAGGGCCGTCTTGTAGTCGTGCCGTGAGAGAGCCTCCAGCCCGCTCATATACAGGGTGTCGACTTCGTCGGTGTATACCGTGTCCTTCAACATATTGGGTATGTGGGTGCAGAAACTGAAGTCCACCTTCCGCAACGCAGGATATATGCTGTCCCGAATGTATCCGAAGACGGGCAGGGTGGACAGCGCCTTCTCCCTCAGGTCCGGGTCGCTTATGGAGAGGATCTCTTCGATTCCTTCAAGATCCCTTTCCAGATAAGGGTCAGACCTGCATATCCTCTCCAGTGAAGGCCAGTCCTCAGCCAGTTTCCCTGATGTGACATCCACTGTCTTTGCGGATGTCACAGGACCGGTGAATGACGAGTCAAGGGAAAAGGTCCTCATCCTTTCCATCTCGCGTTCACGCCTGCATTCGTTCACGAACTGTCTGAACATTGATTCAATCTCACGGCTGCGCCTGTTTGCCAGAGTCTCATTAGCCCTCCAGATGCCCTCAGGAGAGCAGGTCGCAGTGATGCGTATCGAATCGAGAATGAGATTGTCCTGGAATATCAAATCCCTTGCAAGTCCTTTCATCCGTTCCATCTCGGAGGCGTTGTCACCGAATGAGGCATCATATTCGTACTTTCCCTTGGGAAATGATATTCTGGCTGTTCCGTTGACCGTGGCGTTGCGCAGTATGACCTTTCTGCGGTATCGGGTCTCACGGTCGGCCATAGAGGCCAGCGTGGATATGTAGTATGTCAGTGGCGGGCATTCCGGCATAGTGTATATCCTTTCGCCCTGTTTCCAGATATCTCCATCCAGGGAAAGGAACACCTTCCTGATGTCATCATCGATGGGAATGGTCTGGCTGTAATGGTAGCTGAGCTCTCCGTCAGTGTGATGAATGACCGAATCGAGGCGCACGCCCTCAGTTATGAACGGATCCTTGACATATTTCCGGTACATCCTGTCAACTGAATTCTTCTTGTAGGTGTTCCACCTGAGTTTCAGCGTCCGGGTATAATGGTCCACTATCTGCTGGTAGTTGAGCCCGAAGAGCGATGTGACCGTGCTGTCGACCTCGACCATCGTGCTGTCGGACTTCATTTTCCACAAGGCCGGAAGGTTGCGTTCGATGAATGTCTCCAGCGGCCCGAGGTGAACGAAGTTGGCAAGGAATCCGTCCTTGTCATCCAGTATGCCGGCAATGAATCTGTTGTAAAGTTCATATCCACGCAACTGCCGGTTCCTGTAGTCTGATCCTGTTATCATCACCTGCTCCAGGCGCATCGTATCACCGCCTATCTCCAGCTTCGGATGGAAACGCACCTGCCAGGAATTGTCCTGCATCGCCTCCGGAACAAGAATCTCAAACCCTATCGTGACCTTGCCGTCACGTTCGGCCACATTGAGGAAGCGTGCGGTGACAACGGCAGCCTTGATGCGTTCATTCGCCACCATCTCTCCGCTGCTGGCATCATAGACTGCCTGCATCACCGTCATTTTCCTGTGGTCAAGCGTGATCTGCTGTTCTTCCGAAGGGGCGAAGGAATCGTCCTCCTCAGTCATCCGGAGTTCGTCAATGATATTTATGCTTGCCGATGGCCGCTCGGATTCCAACCGGTGCAGTGTCCGTGAGGAAGAGCATCCCGATACCACCAGTATTATGGAAAAGGCAAAGGCCAGTCTATAGTTGAAGTATCGGTCTGACATAGCCGTTATATGTTTTATCTTTCTTGTTGGGGCTGACGAAGCCGAAATTCTCAGAGTATGCCTTCTGTGCGGAAGCCATTGTGCTTGACCATACGTAACTGCTGCTCCCGTATTCAGAATACAGCGTGGCCCCTCCCGCTTTCTTGATGGATCCGCTTACCGTGCCGCTGGCCGGACTGTAGTCGGATGCACCCCTTGTCGAATAAAGGCTTGCTATCTGCTTGAGGGCCCCCATTGACCAGCTGCCGGCAGGAAATCCGTCGGTGGAGTAGTTGAGGCAGAAGTAGGCTGCGGGGTATGTGTCCTTGCTGTATCTGGATGACATCCCTATTGCATTCGTGTTGGCCTTGCCCTCGATGTCCTCCTCGGCATAGGCGTAGAAGTCGGTGGTCGTCACGCCTGAGATGTTTTCCTGCAGGGTGGACCATACCCGGCTGGTGCTCTGGAGGGCGCAGACCCATATCTGGTTGCCCTGATTGCGCTTCCCGTCGACATCGAACACAATCCCTATGCATTTCTTCTTTCCGTCGAGAGTGCTGCTCCAGCTGCCGTCGGAATAGAAGAAGTCGGCAACCTTCGGCATATTGTCCTCCAGCAGGGAGGTGTCGACCCTCCAGGAGGTTTCGGACAGGGCATCTCCCTTGAATGTGATGACGATGTCGTAGCGTTTCCCGTTTTCGAGAGAGAAATCTCTGTATGCATCGCCTCCAAGGAACATACGGTAGCATACGGTTCCGTGCTTGTCAGGACCTTCGTATTGCCCTACCAGTTCAAGATATGTGCAAAGCCCAGTGTAGTAGGGGATATTGTCCAATACCTTGAGCGATGGCGAGGAGTTGCCCGGCAGCAGCACTCCCTGTGCGTTCTGGAAGCAGTACAGGTCGACTCCTGATGTGGTAAGGCCGCTCAGCGAACTGCCTGTGACACTGTCCCCGTCATAAACCGTCTGGCTTGCGGAAACCGCCTTTGAAGTGCCGAAGATGCCGGTGAAGTTTGTCACATCGTGAAGATAGACTCCACTGAACGTGATGCTTGTGTTGGTAAGACGGGAAATGTCGGCCCTTACGTTGATTCTTGCCACACAACGTGTCATAGGAACGGTTATCGAACTGCAGTTCTGTGTGGTGATCCCACTCGCGGCCCCCGACATCAGCACCTGTCCGGATGGCCCGGATACGGAGCCGCCCGCCGCGGTGAAGGTCTTGGCCTCCAAGTCCTTGAGGGATATCGCACCCAGGTCGATGCCGGCATTGGCCACCAGACGGCACTCGTACTTCATATTGCTCCACATATTCATAGTGAAGGAAAGCCCCTTGTTGAAGGAGTGGTACTGCAGGTCGCCGTATGAATTGTAGATGTATATGTTCAGGTCGCTGAGCAGGCCTTCGTTGACAGGAACTCCCTTGGTGGTGTATCCGTCCATTATCCGCAGGTTTATCTCAACCTGCCTGAGCGCTCCGACTGTGTCTATGCGCCCTTCCTCGCCCGTGCAGGCGACGGCCAGAGCCGCGATCAGCGGCAGAATCGTTCTTTTCATATTCATATTGTAATGCTGTAGTTGTGGATATCCCATTGCTCGATGGTCACGGACAAAGTCTTCTGGATGTTGTCTATCGTAATGTGTATGTCGGAAAAGAATGCCGGGTCGTCCTCTGATTTGATGCCGGCGGATCTTATCAGCATTCCCAGGTTGTATCCTGAGAAGGAATGGTCCTCGCCTATGACGGTCAGTTCAAGTTTGTCAAGGTTTTTCTGCTGGCCTATGTTGGCCTCGAAGGTCACCATGTCCGCTGTCCCGCCGGAAGCTTTTGTCCTCGCAGCCGACTTCTCTATCCTCAGCGGGACCGCCGCCAGAGACTTGTCGGCATAGTAGCCTCCGGTGGATCCCGTGATGCGTATGCTTTCCGGCCTGCTGCCGAAACCGGAAGGGATGACGTCTATGATGAGCCTGGCGTACATCCGCTTCATCCCGAACTCTGCGTATGCCTCCTCCGCATTGCAGTCAAGCTCCGCGGAGGCCCAGAACAGGGGGTCGGTGTCGGTGGAGTTGAAAAGTATCGACATACTGCCTATGTCGATGACGCTCTTGTGGGATATTCCTTTCCAGACGTGCACCCGGTCGGTTTTCCTTCCGACAGGTATTTCACGGAGCCCGGCAGTGTCCCCGCTTTCCAGATTGAAGTAGGAATCAAGGGTTGACTGCCCTGCAAGAAACCACACCAGGGTACTGCTCCCGTCCTTGACTTCAATGGCGGAGGTGTCTTTCAGACTGACGTAGCAGGGACAGACGCTTCTGTCCTCCTTGATGCCGCAGGCGGCGGGGAGCACTGCGGCCAGAAGGAGGGAAGTGAGGACAAGCGCAGTGCGCGGGTGTGATGTCATAGTCATTTGATGATTGTTTAGAATTCGGTGTTGACCGTGTTGTTGGTGTTCCAGTCAAGAATATTAAGTGATATCGAGCACTGGGCTGTGGAGACGGGAATGTCAGGAGAATCGCTGCCGGGGCGTGTGATGCAGACCGTATAGGAATAAGTGCTGTTGGCAAGTACTCCGTCGGTGGTCGACCCTTCACCCTTGAATGCACCCCTGTTGATGTCGATGGGCCAGTAATAGAGATGTCCGTTGAGTTTCCCTTCAATCACCAGCCTGGTGAACCGCACATTGTCACTTTCCTGGGCGACATTGTTCTGATAGGCTATGAAATAGTGCTTCGTCGTGTGTCCGCTTCCGCTGCTGATGCTTCCGACAGTGTCATAGAAGGCGCCGGAAAGGGCTGTGCCGCTGTTGTCGGCTTCGACATACTTCTTGCTGTTGTAAATCTTAGGCGTTTCCGGCTGTGTGAAGCCGTCGCTGAATCTGGCCTTCCCGACGACGTTGGTTACGTATACCTTCACGTCATTGAGCTTCTCGTTGGCATAGGAGGTGTTCGAGAAGTCGATGCTGAGCTTGTCCACGCAGATTCTGGCCACCAGTCTCTTCATATTGATGGTAAGCGTGTTCTGTCCTGTCGAGACGGGAGTGAAAGTGGTGTCCCGGCCGGTCATTGTGAATGAACCGTTGTTTTCATACTTCAGGTCGGAGCAAAGAGCCAGGAAGTCGGATTCGGCCTTGACACCGCTCCAGTCGGTTTCGTGGTAGTTGGCTACGGCATATACGTGCTTCTTTCCGGTTGTGGTCTTGATTGTGTTGCCTGTCTTCTGCACGTCCGATGTCACAAGCAGGCTGGCGTCCAGATCCTTGGTTGAGTTGTCCGCGCGGAAAACGAATATTGCCAGATTGTTCAGCTTGGCATCGTTCTGTGCCGTAGGGGCTGTGGTGGATTTGGTTTCCTGACCGAATCCGGAAAGGTTTACCGTCATAATCGCTTCCTCGCGCATTGAAAGTTCCTGAGGAAGGAGTTCCTGATTCTGGCAGGATACTGCGGCTGCCACTCCGAGCAGGATGGATGCAGCCTTGATTGTCTGTCTGT
The DNA here is from genome assembly GCA_045600965.1 of Bacteroidales bacterium. GTDB lineage: Bacteria > Bacteroidota > Bacteroidia > Bacteroidales > UBA932 > RGIG6374. The sequence continues at coordinate 39,294 of JAZRYW010000022.1, forward strand.
ACATAATTCTTGTGTTTTGTTTTGGTTTGTGTTTTTGAAAAGGTATTGTTTTAGAAAACGTAGGCAAGCTGGACAAGTATGTCATTGATGCGCAGGAAGGGTCTGTTGCCTGAGGAAACGACTCTGCCGCAGGTGGGGCAGGCATACTGGACATACTGTTCATAACCTCCCCAGAGCCCGGCTCCGAACTCAAGGTTAAGGCATTTTCCGAGCATCCAGGCCCATCCGGCGTAGGCTCCGATGCCGTAGGCGTCGCCTTCGCTTGTCAGTGGCCCGGAAAATCCTCCGACACTGTATTGGGAGTACTGCAGTTTGGTTCCGAGAAACCAGGATGAATATATGTGCCACGGCCAGTATCTCGCACCGACCGAACAGGTCATCTGCCTGTTCTGAAATGTATCGCGCCCCTGGCCGTAATGCCAGGGATTGTAACGCGCCTGGGCGGTGATGGAAATGTTGCGGGACAGGCCGACTCCAAGTTCTGTATTCAGTGTACCGAGATTGGCCAGTTCAGCCGCATTGGTTGCCACGCTGTAGTTCTGCGCCTTGAGCGGAAGACTGAGCATTGCGATGATAAGGAGATGTGTGAGTTTCATTGCGCTTCGTTTTTCGCTGCAAAAATATTGGAGCCGAAACATAGATTTTGAGTGAAAAAGACATTTTTCCTTATCCGTGAAAGGTCTTTCCAAAATGCCTGTTTTGACGATTCCGTCAAACGACAAAAAGCCCCGAAGCAACGCTCCGGGGCCATTCCTGTTTTTTTTGAAATCAGTGCATTTCGGAAAAGATTTATCTTCTGAACTATCTTTGCAGGAAAGAGCAAATCTGCCCGACAAGTTCGTTCAACTTTTCTTCATTTTCAATGGTCTCGATGGGGAAACCTAGGGATACCACCTTGTAATCCTTGCCGTCATAAGCCACTCCTGCGGAGATGTTGGTGTCGGCATAGCGGAAAATGGTGTATGCGTTCCGGCCCTGGGGGACGATTCCGTCAGGGGCGTCCACCTGATAGATGCGGTCGTTCATTTGACTTGCGAAAGTGAAATCTCCTGTAAATCCGGCAGGCGAGTCCTGAGCGCGGACCAGTCCTGTGCGCCCGGCTTTGTTTGTCATCCACTTCCAATGGAGGACTTCGGTGGCGAACTTCTTAGATGGCTCGATGATTCCGGCTGTCATAGTGGAGTCGATATCGTATCCGAATACATTGTCCCATATGTCGGTGGCTATGTTGCTGCCTGAGAGCACGAGTCTTCCACCATCGTTCAGGTAGGCGCTTATGGCCTTCTGCAGTCCGGCCGTAAATACACGGTAACGGAGCTCCGAAGCCCCGGGGCGTCCAACCATAGTGGTGAGCTGCTTGCCCAGGATTATGTCCACCATCTGGAAATCATTCATTGAAACCATACCCTTTTCTACGGCGGAACGGCTTGTCGAGACGAAAGACATACCGTTCTCAAGGAAGGCCCTGCCGTGCCTGAGCGGAAAGTCGAAGGTGTTGCCCGCGATGGCCTTCGTTTCCATATCACCGTCGCTGGCGCCGAATCCCGGCGCATCATCATCCGTCCAGGGCATCGACCGGCGCTCCTCGTGAATGGCCCCCGTGTAGAGGAGATCGCAGATGTAGGGGATTCCGGCATCGATGGATGTAAGGAATCCGGCCCGTGTGGTGTCCCTGGTGGCATAACTTGCCGGGGCGCTCACCCTGTCGAAGCCGTTGACGACAAGCACGGTTCCGTTGCCGTTCAGCGCCTGGCCCACGGAAAGCGTCTCGGAAGGGAAGGAGGCTCCGCCCTCATTGACTGCCACCACTTTGAAACTGTAGATTATGCCGGGCTCAATTTCGGTTTCGTAAAAGTTGTCCTCCACAAGCGCTCCGTTGTCGAATCCGCCGTCATCCCTTGCGCAGTACACGACATAGCCGCAGGCCTTGGCCGACGGCTCCAGAGGATCGTCGGTCGGATTCCATTTCAACTGGGCACAGGTCACACCTCTTCTTGAATATGTAGTGGCGACCATATCCTTCACAGGCAGTGGCTGGACAACATAGTCGGTTCCTCCGGTGGTGCAAAGGAATCTGAGAATTCCCTTGTATATGGCCCTTGACACGGTGAATCTGAAGGCGGGGTCGAGACCGTAGCGCATATCCGCAAAGTTCTGGTGAGACAGCAGTTCAAGTATCATAGCCGGAACCTGGGGGTATCTCGATTCGGCATAAGACCTGTTCCAAAGCCCACGTCTGGTCCATAAAGGCTCGAACAGGGACTGGACGTCACCGATGATCTGGGTCTGTACCAGATCGCACAGTTCCCGCGATATGACTCTGTCCGTCCCGTCGGGAAGGGTGGGGCTTCCCTCACGCATCCTTGTGTAGATGGCCAGGGTGCCTATGATGGAGTCGCTCGGCGTTGTGCCGGCATCGCTGTGCAATGCGAACGAAAGGTCAATTGGAATGTTATAACCTTTCGCGTCAGATGTCTCCTCTGTTCTTGGCAGCCTGTATGAACCCAGCGCGAGCGCGTTGACCCACAGCCCACGGCTCTGGAAGTCGTCGTTGTAGTCGTTCAGGTCGTTGTTGACAGAGTAAATCTCGGGTTCGAAACCGGCCCACTGCAGCCAGTAGCGTGCACCTTCCGCGAAGCGCGGGTAGCCGCTCGTCCGCTCGCGGACCTCATAGGCCACAGCCTTAGGTCTGCCATCAGCATCGACAGCAGATGGTTTGCGCGCAATGTTTCCCATACCGCCGCCGAACTTGACCGCATCGCAGGTGACGACGGCTCCGGGGTCCGAACCGAGGTTGGAAACGGTCACTCCCTGGTCAGCGTTGCGTCCCGACTTGAAATTGAAGGTGCCGAGGTAGATCCAGGTGCCTCCGCCCATCTTCTGGTTGACCCTGAATTCGGTGGCCCCGCCTGAATGGTTGACGGTGTACCTGACATCCCCGGCGCTTTCCGGAAGGGTCTGGTAGGATACGTAGACTGCATAATCCCCCTCCTGAGGGATGTCGGGGCGCCATCTGGCAACGCTCTGCCTTTCCTCGTCCTCGATGCAGCGCACCATCCTCGCCGTGCCCATACGGAAAGGGTTCTGAGGATAGACATAGATGCTGTCGGTGTGTGAGAATCCGGGCTCTGCGGTATAGTCCCAGGCATACCTTCCGGTCCATTCGCTGTATCCGTCATTGTTGTTGAGAGGACCGGGGTCATTGTCCACGATCACTTCGTTCATCCGGCTGTCCCGCTCTCTGGGAAGAAGCACGTTCGCGCCGGCATTCTCCAGCATAGGCACGAGGAATGGGACCACATAGCTCCGGGTGTAAAGGTCCTCGACAGTCAGGAACATCCGTGCACGTTGCCACTCCCACCGCTCCGCAGTCTGGTCATAGTACCAGCCGTGGCTCTGCCACATCGCAATGTGCTTGCCTTCCAGACCCTTGCTGATTCCGTATGGAAGGGAGACCCTTGTAACCAGGGGGGTGACGGCCTGAGTCTTGCGTATCTTCGCGCTGCGACCGCTGTAGAATGGCGAGCTCAGCCTTTCCAAAGGAAGCTTGTCGCAGTGGATACCGATGGTGGTGCACTTTGCGAACGCCTGGGGCATCATAGCGGCGGCTATGGCCTTCAGACGTGATATTGTCGTGTCCCTGATGGGGAACTCGGCCAGATATCTGTTGAAATGAATGTCTATCCTGTCACCGTCAGTCACGACTTTCTCAACACGTATCTTTCCTATGTGGGATGAGTTGGAACTGAGATAACTGAACATGGAATCGGCCATAGGCAGGAAAAGGGCCCTTGTACCCCTGTCGTTGCGTACTACGGCCTTGTCCGCATTTGCTGTCAGAGGGGACAGCACGGCAAACAGCGCAAGCAGAATGGTGGCAACTCTCATATGACGAATCTATCTTCTGAATTCATAACAGGTTATCGCCGTTGCAACTGCCACGTTGAGCGATTCGGCCGTCGGCACGTCACCGGGGAAGGGCGGTATGAACAGCCGTCTTGTAACCATCGAGGCAATCCGGGGGCTTATTCCGTTCGCCTCATTGCCCATCACTATCAGACCGCAGTTTGAGAGAGGGGCGGAGGATATAGTCTCACCATCCAGGAAGGTGCCGTAAACCGGCATCCCGCACAGGGCGAATCTTCTGCAGACATCCTCAAGATCGCAATATATCAGCCTCTTGCGGAAAATGGCGCCCATAGTGGCCTGAACGACCTTGGGATTGTATATGTCGGCCGTATCCCGCGAGGCAAATATCACATCTATGCCGAACCAGTCGGCAATCCTCATTATCGTTCCAAGGTTTCCGGGGTCGCGTACAGCATCGAGCGCCAGGGCAAGCGGCTTCCCGTTTATTATGCGGTCAACCTCATCCCCGGTCAATGCTCCGGGGATTGAAACCACAGCCAGAGCGGGGGAGGGAGACGACAGGGAGGAAATGCGTTTCATATCAGTTTCCCCTATGTCTTCAATTCTGTAGACCTTTTTGACTTCGAAGCTGCTGGCAAGGGCCTCCTCAACCATTTTTACACCTTCGACCACAAACAGACCGGACTTCTCCCGTTCCTTCTTGCCTGCCAGGGAACTGACAGCTTTGATTTCATTCTTAGATAAGGGCATATATCAGCTTCTTAACCCCCAAATATAACCAAATTATGGCTGATTTGCCCGAAAATCATTACTTTTGTGTCAAGAAGACGCTCTGGATATCAAGAACCGCCTATCGACTTCCCTTGCAGTGATGAAAACAGGCATTGGCATACGCATCCTCAAGGTGGCCTGCTGTCTGGCCACCGTCTTTGCCTTGTCATCCTGCGGTTCGACGACAAAGGTCCTGGATGAAGGACAGTGGAGGCTGTATGACAACAGGATAAGCATTACCAACGGGAACGAGTATCCCGACTATTCCCCGAAGGACCTCAAGAACTACATCAAACAAAGCCCGAACAACTACTACTTCTTCCATTGGAATCCCCGCCTGTCCATATATAACTGGGGCGCGGGGAAGGATGGGAAACTCGCCCGAATTTTCCGTGAGAAGATAGGTGTGGCTCCGGTAGTGCTCAACACCGACCTTATCGCAAGCAGCAAGGATGGCATAGTCTCCCACCTCGAATATCTCGGCTATTTCAACTCGTCCGTTCGTGATACCGTTGAATATGACGCTGAGAGAAAGCTCGCTACCGTCAGGTATGACGTGACCCTGGGCAAGCGTTATCCCATTGCCGGCATCGAATATGTGGTCCCGGATTCCACTATGAAAGCGTTGCTCGATCTGGATTCGTTGAATCATACCATACGGCCGGGGATGCCTCTCAGCGAGAGCCTGCTTGAAACTGAATCCGACCGCGTCGCCCAGATGTTCCGTGACAACGGCTATTACAATTTCACGAAGAACTATTTCTTTTATTTTGCAGATTCCGTGGCGGTGAGGGATTCGGCGAACCTTACGGTCAGGCTCGAGAACTATACCCGTAACGAAAACTCATCCAATGCCCGTACACATACGCAATATACAATCAGACAGGTGAGCATAACTCCTGTAGGAGGCTTCTACGTGCGGAGGAATTTCCTGAATTCGATAAACAGGATAAAACCGGGGGATCTTTATTCTGAAAGTTCCATTGCGAACACCTACCGCAGGTTCACTTCAGTGCCGCTGTTCAGCAATGTGAACGTGCAGTTGAGCGAAGTTGACTCGGCTCTGCTCGACTGCTCGATACGTCTGACTTCCGCAAAGCGTCAGGCCGTGAAGTTCTCGCTTGAGGGCTCTGTCAATTCAAGTTCCCTCTTCGGCGTCTCCCCCAAGATCTCATACAGCCACAAGAACCTTTTCGGAGGAGGGGAGATGCTCACCCTGGATCTGATGGGCAACTTCCAGTTCAAGTTCAACGATGACGTCAAGTCGAATGAATTCGGTGTATCCGCAGGCATATCCTTCCCCAAATTCCTCCTCCTCCCTGACAGACTCTTTTCGGGAGAGCTTCCGAACACTGATTTCAAACTGTCGTACAACTATCAGGACCGTCCGGAATATGCGAGAAGCATAGCATCGACATCTTTCGGCTACAAGCTCAACCTGACAGACAACCTCTACTTCCAATACTACCCGCTTCAGTTGAGTATGGTCTACCTCTATCATATCGACCAGTCGTTCTATGACAGACTGAGGGATCCTTTCCTCCAGTATTCATACAAGGCCCACTTCGACCTCGGCTCGGGTCTGCTGCTCTACTACAAGTATGGAGGATTCTATACCAGATGGCAGACCGATGTGGCGGGCAATCTGATAAGCCTTTTCAACGACAGTATGAAAAAGGACGACCAGGGCGCGAGCCTTCTGTTCGGGATACCTTATTCACAGTATGTCCGTTCGGAGATACAGGCTGTGTTCACCCGTCCTTTCGAAAGGGATGAGCGCCTCGCGATAGCGGGAAGGCTTATGGCCGGTTGCGGATATGCATACGGGAATTCAAGCGCGCTGCCTTTTGAAAAGCTCTTCTCTGCCGGTGGCTCCAGCAGCCTCAGGGGATGGCAGATACGCAGCGTGGGCCCCGGAATGGCTCCGATGGACTCCACATTCTCCATAGCAAACCAGACCGGAGACCTCAAGCTCGAGGCCAATGTGGAATTCCGTTTCCCCATATACAATTTTCTCAGGGGGGCGCTTTTCTATGATGCCGGTAACGTCTGGAATCTTCCGAGAAACTGGGAAGATCTGACTGGAAGGTCCGATTTCCCTGATGGGAACATACCCGAAGATGCGCGCGGAGAGTTCCGTTTCAGTACGCTCGGCCGCAGCATCGCCCAGGACTGGGGCATCGGCCTGCGTCTGGATTTCAATTCAATCCTGGTAAGGGTTGATTTCGGTATGCAGACATATAACCCTGCCGAAGGCCGTTGGATCAGGCCTTCGGAGTGGTTTGAGGGTTACAGTGCGTTTCATTTTGGTGTAGGCCTGCCGTTCTAGCAATCTTCTCCACATTGAGGCTTCTGGCTGAAGCGTCGAATATCTCCCTGTAGACTCCGCCCTGTTCATAGATGCTGTCCGGGTCTCCATATTCGGCTACACGTCCGTCCTTGAGGGCGTATATCATCTCGCTGTCGATGATTTGTGACAGGCTGTGCGAGATGATGATGACTGTGCGGTTCTCCTTGATGGCATCGATCGAGTTCTTGATCTGTTCGGTGGCGATGGCGTCAAGGCTCGCCGTGGGCTCGTCGAGGAAGATCACGGGAGGGTTCTTGAGGAACATCCTGGCTATGGCTATTCGTTGCTGCTGACCTCCGGAAAGCAGCAGCGCCTTCGAGGCGAACTGCTGTGGCAGAGCCATTATCTGGTCATAAATGCAGGCCTTGCGAGCGGCTTCGTGGATTTCCTCCAATCTTGCGTCAGGCTTGCCGTAGCGTATGTTCTCCTCTATTGTGCCGTCGAAGATGTGGTTCTTCTGAAGCACAAGGCCAATGTTGTCGCGCAGCACTTTCGTATCATATTCGCGCAGGTCGACACCGTCAAGGGTTATGCTTCCGCAGTCAGGCTCGTAGAACTTGTCGAGCAGGTTGACTATGGTGCTCTTTCCTGCACCGGAAAGTCCCACAAGGGCGGTGATGCGGCCGCTGTTGATGGTCATATTGATGTCGTGAAGGGCCTTTGTCCCGTTGGGGTAGGTGAAGTCCACGTGGCTTATGACGAAATCCCCTTTGACCTTCTCGGGGACATATCGGCCGCTTGCCTCCACGTCGGCTTCCGAATCGAGTATGTCGAAATAGCCTTCGGCATATATCAGCGCATCGTTCATATCGTCGAATATGCGCTGCAGCTGTGTGATGGGCGCTGTTACGTTGCCGAACAGCATCACGTGGTACATAATCTTGCCTATTGTCATACCGGGATAGCCGCTCAACACGAGGTAGGCGGTCAGGATGATTATCAGCACGGTTCCGACCTGCCTGACAAAGCTTTTCAGACCGTTGTAGTAGAAGCTTGTACGGCGGACGCTCATCTGGTTGTCCGTGAACCTGTTCTGAAGGTCCCACTGCTTGTCGCCCTCGATTTTTTCGCGGTTGAACGACTTTATGACATTGATGGACTCGATTATGTTCATTATCCCGTGGCTCTTCTCCTCACGGCACTCCCTCATATTTCGTCTCCAGCCCTTGAGCTTGCGCGCCTGGTGTACGGTGATGACAAAGTAGACGGGCACTATGAACAGCGCCGTCAGGCCTACCCATACGTTTGCTATGAAGATGAGCACGAGGGCGAGTATGGCGCTGGTGAACAGGGGCAGCAGGTCGATGAAGAAGTTCTGGACTGTCCTCGATATGCTGCTCACGCCCTGGTCTATGCGGGTCTGAAGTTTGCCGGCTTCGTTGTTGTTGCGGGAGAAGAAGGCCATCCTGAACGACAGCATCCTGTCAATCACGGCCTGGGACATATCCTTCGAGACGAATATCCTCATCCTTTCGCCGTAATAGTTCTGCGCGAACGTTATCAGGGCGGAAAGGATCTCCTTGCCAAGAAGCACTATGGATATGATGGTGAGTATCCTCACCGCTTCGGTCAGACCTTCGGCCCATACGAAACCGCCATCGAGAAGCCCGTCGATGGAATCCACCGTCCAGTCGAGCACGATGGCATTGACCTGCTGCATCAGGGAACTTATCAGCGTAAGGACCAGAGTAGCAAGCACAAGCCATTTGTAAGGGCTTACAAATGGCTTGATTTTACTGAATAACTTGAATATGTTCATCGAATCCTATTCACTCTTGCACTTCTTGCATTCACATCCGAAGATAGCCCAGATGCCCGCTGCAAGAGCTGCCCCTGTAAGGGGAGCGACGATGAATACCCATACGTCGGCGACGGCTGTTCCTCCAACGAAGATGGCAGGGCCGAGGGAACGTGCAGGATTGACGGATGTGCCTGTCAGATTGATGCATACAAGGTGAACGAGAACCAGGGTGAGACCTATTGCAAGTCCGGCGAAATTGCCGGCACCCTTCTTGGAATCAGTAGTGCCGAGCACAACCAGGACGAAGATGCAGGTTGCAACTATCTCGACAAGGCAGGCTCCTGCAGGACCTCCTGCGTTTGCCACGCCGTTTGCGCCTCCCATAGGGTTGCCGCTGACTGAGCAGATCCAGAAAAGGATGGCTGCGCCTGCGATACCGCCGAGGAACTGCCCGACCCAGTAGCCGACAGCGTCCTTGAATGAGATTCTCCTGGAAAGAAGTACGCCAAGTGTGATGGCGGGGTTGATGTGGCAACCTGAAACGTTGCCGATGGTGTAGGCCATAGCCACTACGGCAAGACCGAATGCAGCTGCAGTCGCAAATACGCCGGCAGGCTCTCCGCATCCTACGAATACTGCTGTACCGCAGCCGAGGAGCGTCAGAACGAGTGTTCCGATAAATTCAGCGAAATACTTTTTCATTGTGCAGATATTTGTGGTTTGGTTGAATCTTTCCGTCTTGATTTGCCGAGCAGTTCGATGACAGCAGTAAGCCCGATTCCGGCAGCGAAGAGAAGTATCGCGGGCAGTATCTGGAGATCCACCGGCGCGGCCGCCTCAGCGCCCTGACGGAGGGCCTGGGCCGTGCGGACTGCCTCCATATCGTTCCAGGGCCATACCTTGACCAGCGAGCCGATTACGAAACCCACGAGCGACAGCATCGTCTGTCTTTCCCAGCGGCCGAGAAGCCAGTGCAGAAGCTTTGCAAAGGCGAGGATACCTATGACGCAGCCGGCGGCGAACACTGCCAGAACGGGTATGTTCATATTGCTCACAGCTCCCATTATGCAGTCATATTTGCCAAGTATCACGAGGATGAAACTGCCGGAGATGCCGGGAAGTATCATCGTGCAGATGGCAATGGCGCCGCAGATGAATATGAACCAGAGGTCGTCTGTTGTCTGAGTGGGGGAAAGGGTGCAGACCACAAGGCCGAGCGCGAGGCCCGCAATGGCCCATAAGGTGTCGGAGAAGCGCCATCGGCCGGCATCCCTGAGCATAAGGAAGGCTGAAGCGATTATCAGTCCGAAAAAGAAAGCCCAGGTGGGAACGGGCCAGTAGTGAAGGACATACTCCATCAGTTTGGCAAGAGTCAGTATGCTCAATATCACACCTGCCCCCAGGGCAAGCAGGAATCCTCCGTGTATGCTTTTCCAGAATTCGCGTATCCTTCCCTTGAAGAGAACTCTCCAGGCGTTCCTGTCGGTGAAGGAGTTCAGAGCCTCCACTATCTCTTCATATATGCCGGTCAGGAGGGCTATCGTGCCGCCGGAGACACCGGGAACGACATTCGCCGCTCCCATCAGGAAACCCTTCACAGCTACTGGGATATTGCTCTTCAATGCACTCATTTTTCCACTTTTATGGCTGATAGATAGCGTATTATCTCCGTGGCAAGGTCAACGGTGGTGAATGTGGGCTCTTCAGGAACTGTATCTTCCGGATCATCCTCTTCATCTTCGTAGTACAGTTCTTCGTCTTCCACGTCTTTGATCTCTCCTTCCTTGGGAGCGTCGAATATTTCAAGGTCATAGCGCATCGCGTCGGAAACGTGAGTGCCGACTGTCATATCCGCTCCTGTGTGGACCATAATGCAGTCCGCAGTGAAATTGTATACGGTGGAGAGGTTGATCAGTATGTCGAACGTGCCTTCACAGAAATCCTTGATGAGGCTTTCCGAAGGAACGCCGAGCTTGTTGATGTCGGTGCGTGTGATGATGGTGGAGTGGGGAACGGCAAGGCACCAGGCGCAGCTGGGGGCGTTCTTCTCTATGTTTATGAAGATGCCTGAACTCTTGATTCCCAATTTGCGGAAGTGGCTCGTGAGGTAGCGGTATGCCTCCTCGCTTCTTTTTTCGGCCAGATTGACCACTATCCCTATGCTCCTGGCATCCTCAAGGGAATGATATACCTTGTTGCGCTGGATGCGCATCGGCTTTATGGCCCTTCCCTGCATCCATCCGACCACCTTGTCGATGAACTTTATATCGCGTTTCATCTCTTATCCAAAAAAATACATTAATTCACGCAAATATACATTATTTTCGGCAAAACACCGCAGACATTCGTTCATAAGACAAGAAAAGAGGATGACCTCAAGTCCCCGGGACTATTAGTCATCCTCTTCAATATCTGTATTCAGATTGTTATCTGGGGTTCCTGATGGCTGCCTGTGCAGCTGCGAGGCGGGCGATGGGCACGCGGAAAGGCGAGCAGCTCACGTAGTTGAGACCAATCTTGTGGCAGAACTGAACTGATGCGGGGTCGCCGCCGTGTTCGCCGCAGATACCGCATTTGAGAGTGGGGCTGGTGGTGCGGCCGCTCTTGACAGCGTTGTTCACGAGCTCGCCCACGGAGTCGACGTCGAGGGTCTGGAAAGGATCGGCTTCGATGATCTTGTTGTCGAGGTAATCCTTCATAAAGGCTCCGATATCGTCACGTGAGAAACCGAAGGTCATCTGGGTGAGGTCGTTGGTACCGAATGAGAAGAACTGCGCGGTCTTGGCCATTTCGCCTGCGAGGATGGCGGCGCGGGGGATCTCGATCATTGTACCGTACTTGTAGTCTATCATCATTCCGTATTCGGCTTCAACCTTGCGGAGTTCCTCTTCGCAGATGGTCTTCTGGAAGTTGAGCTCGTTGACTGAAACGGTGACGGGAATCATAATTTCAGGGCAGGGGCGGAATCCTTCCTTGATAAGCTGTGCAGTGGCGGTGAAGATGGCCTTGAACTGCATACGGCTGATCTCGGGATAGGTGATGCCGAGACGTACTCCGCGGTGTCCCATCATAGGGTTGACCTCGTGGAGGGCTTCACCGCGCTTGCGGATATCCTCTACTGAGATGCCGAGTTCCTTGGCAAGTTCTTCCTGCTTTTCGGGAACGGTGGGGACGAATTCGTGGAGAGGGGGGGCGAGAAGACGGAAGGTGACGGGCTTTCCGTCCATTACCTTCATAGTGTTCTTGGTCGCATTGAGGACGTAGGGCTCGAGTTCGGCAAGGGCTACCTGACGTTCTTCGGTGGTCTCGGAGTGGATCATCTTGCGGAGCTTTGCAAGGGGAGCCTCGGAGTTCTTGCCGTAGAACATATGCTCGATACGGAACAGGCCGATGCCTTCAGCGCCGAAGTTGAGAGCCTGCTGCGCGTCCTCGGGGTTGTCGGCATTGGTGCGTACGCCCAGCTGACGGAAGTCGTCCACCATCTGCATAAACTTCACGAAACGGGGGTTCTCCGATGCGTCCACGGTTGCGACAGGCTCGTCATATACAAGACCCTTGCTTCCGTTGAGCGAGAAGATGTCCTTTTCCTTATACTGCCTGTCACCGATGGTCAGAATCTTCCCTGCGAGGTCGATCTTCACTGCGTCGCATCCCACGATGCAGCACTTGCCCCAGCCGCGAGCCACGAGGGCTGCGTGTGAGGTCATACCTCCGCGTGCGGTAAGAAGGCCTTCGCAGGCGCGCATACCTTCGACGTCCTCGGGGTTGGTCTCTTCACGGACAAGGATGACCTTTTCTCCGCGTGAAGCGGCTGCGACAGCATCGTCGGCGGTGAAGTATATCTTGCCTACGGCTCCGCCGGGACCTGCGGGCAGGCCCTTGGCGACAACCTTGTGGTTCTTTTCATCCTTTGCGTCGAGAATGGGGTGGAGGAGTTCGTCAAGCTGGTTGGGAGCCACGCGCATAACGGCGGTCTTCTCGTCAATGAGTCCTTCCTCTATCATATCCATAGCCATATTGAGGGCTGCGAGGCCTGTGCGCTTGCCGATACGGCACTGGAGCATCCAGAGCTTGCCGTCCTGAATGGTGAACTCGATGTCCTGCATATCGTTGAAGTGGCGCTCGAGGTTGTTCTGGATATCGTCAAGCTGTTTGTAAACTTCAGGCATGGCAACTTCGAGTGACTTCAGATGCTTGTTGTGGTCAGTCTTGGTGGCTTCGTTGAGGGGGTTGGGGGTACGGATACCGG